>CAVHQB010000072.1:0-9637 GCA_963637895.1 Lachnospiraceae bacterium | reverse complement strand
CAAAGGCCCCCGCAATGAAAGCCAGGCTCAACAAGAAGGTCAACCAGAACCGCCGTGTTCCCGCCTGGGTCATGATCAGAACGAACAGGCAGTTCCTGCACCACCCTAAGAGAAGGTCCTGGCGCATGAGCAAGATCAAGGAGTGATTTGGATGGCAGACGAATTCGAGAGAATCATGGTCATTCCCCTGAGGAAGACCAAACAGGCCCCCCGCACGCGCAGGGCCAACCGCGCCGTCAAAGAGGTCAGGGAGATCGTCATGAGGCACATGAAGGTCGACGCTGACAACGTCTGGATCGACGCCAGCGTGAACGAGAAGATCTGGGAGAACGGGATCCGCAACCCTCCCTCCAAGATCACCGTGAAAGCGGTCAAGTACGACGACGGCCTCGTTGAGGTCTCGCTGGCGGAGTGATACCATGATGAGGCTCTCGCGCCATTCGGGAAACCCCAACGTGGGTGTGTTCGCGGCCGCGAACGAGAGCTTCGCATTCATTCCAGCCGACGCCTCCTCCGAGTTCGAAAGGGCTGTGGAGGGGGCGCTCGGCGTCAAATCGTTTAAAGTGACGATCGCCGGGGCCCATGTGATAGGCTCTCTCATGGCGATCAACTCCAACTGCGCAGTCATGAGCGGACTGGCCGACGCCAGGGAGATCGAGGCCATCGAGGCCTCCGTCCCGGTGCACCTTCTGGACGATTCGCTGAACGCCGCAGGCAACAACATCCTCGTCAACGACCACGGGGCCATAGTGAGCCCCGAGTACGGAGAGGCCGCCGCCAAGGAGATCTCCGAAGCGTTCGGCGTGGAGGTGGTGCTCTCGTCCATCGCGGGATGCAACACCGTGGGATCCGTGTGCACAGCCACCAACAAGGGCTGCGTCTGCCACATGGACGCCTCCGACGAGGAGCTCGACCTCATCAAGAGCGTTCTCAAGGTCGAGGCTGTCAGGTCCTCCGTTAACCACGGAGGCCGCATGGTCGGAGCAGGGCTCATCGCCAACTCCAAGGGAGCGGTCGTCGGAGACGAGACCACTCCGATCGAGATGGGGAAGATCGAGGACGGGCTCGTCCTCTACTGAGCCTGGTCCTTTCTGTCAGGCTGTCGGAGGAAAAGGCGTCAGCAAGGGCTATGCCAGCGCTCAGCGGTCGAAGACCCAGCACTGCTTCATGCCGTCGATGTCCTCTCTGCAGACGTCTATCTCGTTCCCCACGTAGTCGACCGCTTCCTCAGGTATCATGTCGAGGAAGTCGTCGATGGGGCTCAGAGGGATGGACAGTCCGCCGACCCTGTAATGCATCGGGATGATGACGTTGGGGTTGACCATCTCAAGGAACCTCCTGAGCTCCGGCATGGCGAGGGTGAACATCTCGCCGGTGGGCACGAAGAGCATGTCCACACCGCGGATCCTCTCGATGACGTCGTCGTCCGGGATGCATCCGATGTCGCCGCAGTGGCACACCGTTATCCCGTCCATCTCGAAGAGGTACATTGTATTCACCCCGCGCTCCTCGCCCCTCATGTTGTCCATGAAGCTCTCGAGGCCGGTGAAGCTCATCCCTGCTTCCGTGAAGTCGCCCATCGTCGTCAGATGGTCTTTGTGGACCCCCCTGATCGCGCGGGATGCCGTGTGATCGTAGATGTCGTGGGTCATGAGGACCACGTCTGCTGAGGCGCACGGGGGCTTGATGCCGAGGGTGCGGCCGTCATGGGGGTCCACGACGACGGTGACCTTGCCGTCGCTGAATTCGAAGCATGAATGACCGTGCCATCTGACCTTCATCGGAAGCCCAATCGGAATCCTGCCTATAACTGTTGCGAGCACGGCCCCTTTCCTTCGCCAAAAACCGAAGCTGCCGACGGTCAACCTTATTAGTATCCAGGCGATAGTCCCCCTCATGAGGAAGACTCTGGTTCTGGTCGTCGACAGGGACGACGATTTCGGCGTCAAGGGGAAGGTCAACACCCCCGTCGTCGGTGTCCAGAACTGCCTCGATGCCGCAACGGCTTTCGGCATCGCGGACCCGGAGGATTCCGATCTCAACGCATTGTACGCTGCGGTCAGCGTGTGCCTCGAGATACAGGAGGACGGCCACGATGCCGATGTGGCCCTCATCTGCGGCGACGAGAAGGTCGGGCACCGCTCCGACCTGGCCCTCGTGGCGCAGCTGGAGGAGGTCCTGGACGAGATCGAGCCCGACAGCGTCGTCCTCGTGGGGGACGGTGCCGAGGACGAGTACATCTACCCCATCATATCTTCCCGCGCCCATGTGGATTCCGTCAGGAAGGTCTACGTCAAGCAGGCTCCCGGCCTGGAGGGATCGCTGTACATCATGACCAAGATGCTGTCCGACCCCGGAAAGAGGAAGAGGTTCCTGGTGCCGCTGGGGTTCATCATCGTCCTGCTGTCGCTGTTCTTCATCATGCCGTCCCTGCTCGTATACTCCAGGGACCATGACATCAACATCCTCGCCGGCATGTCCGGGAGCGTCACGGTGCTGTTCATTGGGATCGTCCTGCTGCTGTACGGCTACAACGTGGGAGACAAGTTCGACCGCTTACAGAGGAAGATCAAGTCGTCCATCACCGACGGCTCCACCCGTCTGATCTTCCTGTCCGTCTCCGTCGCGCTGGTGCTGATCTGCGCCATGTGGAACTACCTGGACATCGTGAACTACTACAACTCGTCCGCGTTCGGAAGCGCCCTGCGCTACATATCGGCCATGATATGGCCCGTCGTCATAGGGTTCGAGATCTACCTGGCAGGCGTCGTCATCCACAACTACCAGACCACCAAGTCGGTCAAGCTCAGCCTCATGTTCGACATGGTGGCCATATCGAGCCTGGGGATGGTGGGCCTGGGGATCCTGGACACCGTCATCGCGTTCATAGGGACCGAGTCGTCCATGAACATCGGGATAGTCGAGATCGTCCTCGGAGTGGTCATGTCCATCACCAGCAACTTCATCAAGGACCGCCTCCTGGCGCGCGACAGCGGTGCGGAGGCCGAGCATGAGATTTCCTGAATGGGAGCCCTTGTACGAGCAGATCCTTCTGGACATGGGCTACGACAGGGATTCCGATGAAGCGGCCGTCAGGGTTCTCAAAGCAGTCACCGTCAACTCCGACCTCGTCACCGAGGACGAGGTGAGCGACAGGTTCGGGCCGGTGGCCACGGTCATCGGGGACGCGCCCTCCCTCGAGGAGGAGCTCTCCTCGAAGGGGACCGAAGGCACCGTGGTCGCCGCGGGCTCCGCGGTGGCAAGGCTCCTGGATGCAGGGATCGTTCCTGACGTCATCGTTACCGACCTGGACGGCCCCATCGATGCCCAGATATCCTGCAGCAGGCAGGGATCCCTTGCGTTCATCCACGCCCACGGGGACAACACGGACCTCATCCGCATGCACGCGCCTGAGTTCAAGGGCCCGGTGATCCTCACGACGCAGTCCCGTCCCGACACCGTCGTCGCGGACTACGGCGGATTCACCGACGGCGACAGGGCGGTCTGCATCTGCCAGGAGTTCGGCGTCAGGCGCATCGTCCTCAGGGGGTTCGACTTCCTGCGCCCCAATCCGAAGCAGGGCTCCGACCCCGCCGTGAAGCTGAGGAAGCTGGGCTGGGCCGAGAGGATCATAGGCATCGTGTCCGAGCGGACCGAGGTCGTCCGCTGATGGATGCATCAGATTCCCACGGGCCTGTGCAGTCTCATCCCGACCTCCATTTATAGAAGAAGGGTTTACCGAGTCTCGAGGGAACCCTATGAACACGGCGTACACCGTACTTCTGATACTGGCTGTGATCTATGTCCCGATATGGATATGGGTCTGGAGGAATCCAGAGAAGGCCGAGCGCTACCACCTATGCAAGTACGGCCCCTGCATAATGATCCGCACTCAGCTGGGCATGAAGACCATGGACCGTCTGGCCAAGTACCCCAGGTTCTGGTCTGCGTTCGGGTTCTTCTCCAAGGTAGTCTCGGCGGTGCTGTTCTTCCTGATGATGTACATGCTCATCGTCGCCCTGCTGGCCGTGCCCTCCAGGATCGCATCGGGCTCCAGCATCGGGATCGAGTACGCCCTGGCCATCCCCGGGTTCAATCCCATCCTTCCGCTGAGCTACGGTGTCGTCGCACTGGTGTTCGCCATGGTCGTCCACGAGCTCGGCCACGGGATACAGGCCCGTGCCAACGGCGCCAGGGTCGATTCTTCCGGGCTTCTGTACGGAGTGGTCCCTCTGGGGGCGTTCGTGGAGCCCAACGAGGAGGACATGTCCAAGAAGCCCAGGAAGGCGCAGCTGGACATGTACACCGCAGGGATATCCGTCAACACGGTGTTCGCCATCGTCGCGATACTGCTGCTGGCGGGATGCTGCAGCGCCATCCATACGGACTACTCGGACAACGCCGGCGTCTACAGGGTCGATGCGGACTCCCCTGCTCTGATCGCAGGCATACCCGCTTCCGCGCTCATCCTCGGGTTCAGCGAGGACGGCATCGACTTCCAGGATGCCGTGACATCCATCAACGGGAAGCAGGTGTCCATCGATACCGCGGACGGCCTGGACCCGACGAAGCTCTATTTCATAAAATACAATTACAAAGGCGAGGAGAAGGTCACCGATAAAGCGGTGCAGATGGGAGTGTTCATACGCACGCTGTCCACGGATGCTCCCGCGATATCCTCCGGGATAGAGACGAAGACCTTCCTGTACGCTTTCAAGTACACGGATTCCAACGGCGAAGAGCAGATCATAAAGATCCACTCCAGCCAGGGCTTCCTGGACGCCATGGCGACGTTCTCTCCCGGACAGACGATAACCGTCCTGACGGTCCCCGTCACCGACGATGTCACCGGCCTCGTCCCCGACGAGCACACCCTGACGCTGTCCAGCAGGAACGGCTCTGCGTTCATCGGCATGTCCGTCACCACGGGCGGAATGACGTTCACCACTCCGCGCATGATCCTGGACAGCGCGGCCAACCCCTTCTACGGGGCCACCGGAGCGTATTCCTACGTCACTTCGTTCTTCTCGTACATATCCGGTCCGTTCAACGGGGCCGACCCCATACCGGACGACCTGAAGTGGTGGTACGACGCTCCCCTGGGCGAAGTGTTCTGGATGATCCTGTCCCTGCTCTACTGGATATTCTGGCTGGACATCCTCCTGGCCATCTCCAACGCCCTTCCGGCCTATCCCTTCGACGGAGGTTTCATATTCGCCGGTGCGGTCAACTGGCTCGGGGAGAAGTTCGGGATCAAGGACGAGGAGCGCAGGAAGAAGATCACGGACAGCGTCTCCGGATGCGTCTCGAACGTGGTACTGTTCGTGTTCCTCATAGTGATAGTCTCCTTCGTGATGTGACGATAAAGAGGTGAGAAAGATGATGACGATCTACGAGATGAAGGACGGCAAGCCCGTCAAGACGGATTCGATCAAGGACAATGTATGGATCAACCTGGTCAACCCGTCGCCTGAAGAGATAGATCAGGTCCAAAGGGCCCTCCAGATAGACAGAGAGGCGCTCACCGCGGCTCTGGACGACGAAGAAGGTTCCAGGACCGAGGTCTCACCCAAGTACACCCTCATACTGGTCGACGCCCCTACGCGCGAGTGGAGGAACAACCGCGAGGAGTTCACAACATATCCCCTTTCCATAACGATAACCGACACGGCCATCGTCACCGTGTCCCTGCAGGAGCTGTTCGCTCTGACGATAACGGGCAGCAAGAACAAGAACATCAACACGGTGAACGTGGACAACCGCACCCGCTTCATGCTCCAGATCCTCTTCAGGATCGCCATGAACTACCAGGCGGACCTGAAGTACATCGAGGTCAAGAGGATGGCCATCGAGGAGTCCATACGCAGGGTGACCCGCAGGGACGACCTGTTCGAGCTCCATGAGCTGGAGTCCAACCTGGTCTACTTCAAGACCAGCCTCAGCGTGAACGCGTCGGTCATCGACAGGCTCAGCAAGCTGTCCCGCTTCGTCTCCAACCCGGAGGACAGGGACCTGATGGACGATGTGATAATCGAGACCAACCAGGCGCTGGAGATGACCATGACCTACAGCCAGATCATCAAGGGTACCAGGCAGCTGGTCGAGGCCGACCTGAACAACTCCCTGGCGAGCGTCATGAAGTTCCTGACCTCGATCACCCTCATCATCTCGATACCCACCATGCTGGCCAGCTTCTACGGCATGAACGTGCCTCTGCCCGGAGAGGACTACAGCTACACCTACGTGGTGCTCCTCGTGGCCATGGTGCTCCTGTGCCTCGTCTGCATACGCCATCTCAGGAACAGGGGGCTGTGGCGTTGACCCACACCGTAGCGGAGATCGCCGAGGCCATACGCTCGTACCCCGGCGTCACCAGGAAGCACAGGATCCACGACATAGTGGACCATTTCCCCACCGCGGGTTTCCCGAAAGTGGCCGCCGCCGAAGGGGAGGACGCAGCCGCCATCGACGTGGGCGACCAGTACATCCTGTTCGCCGCCGACGGCATCATGGAGTCGCTGGTCAAGGTCAACCCCTACTATGCGGGTTACTTCGCCGTCCTCGTCAACGTGAACGACATCGCCGCCATGGGCGGAAGGGCCCTCGGGATGGTCGATGTCATGTCCATAGTCGAGACGACCGTCTGCAAGGAGATCATCCGCGGGATGAAGGACGGGATCCAGAAGTTCGACGTCCCCATCGTCGGAGGGCATGTGCACCCCGACTGCCATTACAACGCCATAGACATCTCCATCGTAGGGAACGTCAAGAAGGACGCCCTGCTCAGGAGCAGCACCGCCCAGCCCGGAGACGACATCGTGTTCGTCATCGACACCGAAGGATTCTATCCTCCGGAGCTGCCCTACGCTTTCGTCACCACCATAGACAAGGACGACAAGCTCGTCAGGGACCAGATGGAGGCCGCCGCCATCGTGGGGGAGAGGCATCTCGCCCATTCATGCAAGGACATGAGCAACCCCGGGAGCATAGGCACCCTGGGGATGATGCTGGAGTCCTCGTCCATGGGGGCCGTCGTCGATCTCGGTTCCATTCCGCGCCCGGAAGGCGTCGACGACGTTAGATGGTACCTGACCTACCAGGGATGCGGGTTCTGCTTCGCCTGCGACAGCTCCTGCTCGCAGGAGATCATCGACATCTTCGCCCAGGTCGGATGCGAAGGCGCCGTGGTCGGGAAGGTGGACGATTCCAAGAAGCTGAAGATCACCGACGGGAAGGACACCGCCGTGCTGTTCGACTTCGAGAAGGAGATCATCACCGGATGCCGTCCGAAAGAGAGATGACATCCCTCCGATCTTTTCAATCCAACAAAGAAGTGGCCACAGGGGTTGACCTCGCATCCCGATCCAAGTTGACCACTTCACTTCTCGACCCTGCAATCCCACAAACGTCAGTAGTTCGAGGTAAAGCTGCTCCCGTCAGGACCTCGCCCGGTTTCCCCGATTGATGTGTGAACCGCGACCCTCCGGCCGCTTTCGTCACAAACACCGACTCTATAGGACAAAGTTTCATCGTTGTTCCATGGGCTTGGATGTTCAGCGGGGCCGTCCCCTGCTGTCGCCCCCGCATATTGACGATTTCGGGTATAGGACACGCCAAGCGCCCCGGCCAAGCCACTTCGGTGATTACCAGGTTCTTTATTATATCTTCGATGGACATGCTCGGAATGTCCGCCAGCATTCCGCCTCCGACGATCGGAAATGCCGGTTTCTCAGCTTGTCCAGGCATGTTCGGGACGAGCAACCATTATATACCGTATTTCGATTGAGTATTAGTGTGCTAATTGTTAGCATGGCACAAGGTGAATTGAAATGGGGTTCTTCGGTCTGACCGATCCGTGGATCGTGGGGGCATACGTCGGGAGCATTCTCTGCGTCGTCTTCTGCGTCGCTTATGGATTCTTGAAAGGCCGCGGCTCCGAAGGGGATGAAGACGATGGCAACTGAAGGCGTCGATCTTCTCACGTTCGGGGCATTGGCGGCAGTGTTCGTTGTGATAACGCTCCTTCTGGGGATCTACGGGTATCGGAACACGAAGAACAACCAGGAGTTCCTCCTCGGGAGGAACAAGGCCAGCCCCATGATCATAGCATTGTCCTACGGTGCGACCTTCCTCTCCGCCTCGGCGGTCATCGGCTTCGGCGGCCAAGCTGCCGTGCATGGCATGTCCATCCTTTGGCTGTGCTTCCTCAACCTCTTCGTCGGGCTCATCGTCGCGTTCCTCGTCTTCGGAGGGCCCACACGCCGCAAGGGCCGGCAGCTCGGCGCTTCCACCTTCGCGGACCTTCTCGGAAAGATCTACAAGTCCAGCGGGATCAGGGCGTTCACAGCCATCCTGATCATCGTCATGATGCCCATCTACGCGGCCGCAGTCCTCAAGGGAGGCGTGAACTCGCTCGCAACCATCACAGGCCTCAACGACATGTACGACATCATCCTGATCGCTCTGGCGGTCATCGTCGCCGTGTACGTCGTCTACGGCGGGATCATCGCGGTCATGTACAACGATGCCCTCCAGGCTGCGATCATGTTCATCGGGATGGTCGTCATCCTCATCGTCACATACGACTACCTCGGCGGGGTCACGGCAGCCAACGGGGCCCTGGTCAACCTGTGGGACTCGTCCATCGTGGACACCATGAACACCGGGACTCAGCCCGGGTTCAACGGATGGACCAACTTCTCGGACTTCGGCTCTCAGGAATGGATGACCGTCGTCACCACCTTCCTGCTCGGTGTGGGCATCGGCGCTCTCACCCAGCCCCAGCTGGCCGTCAGGTTCATGTCCGCCAAGAATGACAAGGACCTGAACAGGTCTCTCATCGTCGGATCCGTCTTCATGCTGGCGATCGTCGGCTCCGCGTACACAGTAGGCGCGCTCAGCAACGTGTACTTCATGGAGAACCATGGGATGATCGCCTACTCCTACATCGGGAGCCTCGGGCTGGGAACGGATTACATCATCCCCCAGTACATCCTCGAGATCTTCCACGGCATGACCTTCGGAGACCTGTTCATCTCCCTGTTCCTGCTGTCGCTGGTCTGCGCCGCCATATCCACCATCAGCGCGCTCCTGCACACCATCGGAGCCGCCGGCGGATACGACCTCTACACCCTCTACAAGAACCGCAAGGGCGAGTTCCACGGCGATTCCCAGTCCATCAACCTGAACAGGGCGGTCATCGTCGTGATCATGGTCCTGCTGGTCGTCTACTGCTACCTGATGCCCAAGGACATCATCGCGAAGGCCACGTCCATCTTCATGGGCATGACGGCCGCCGCGCTCCTTCCAGCATACTTCCATGGCGTGTACTCCGACAACCCCTGCAAGAAGGCGGCAATCGCGAGCATGGTGGCGGGAACCGTGTCGTACCTGTTCTTCGCGCTGTTCATCAACTCGGGGACCAGCATATTCCTGCCCATCTGCAAGGCCCTCACCGGACAGAGCGTCCTGTTCCCGGACTCCGTCTGGGCCGGCGTCGATGCCCTGGTGGTGGCCCTGCCCCTTTCCATCATAGTGATGGCCGTCTCGCTGCTGTACTTCAGGCACGCGGAGCGGTCGTCTGCTGAAGCCGTCGCAGAGTGACGGCCCCTTTCCCCCGGCTCTGTCCGGGGGATCC
>CAVHQB010000071.1:0-9706 GCA_963637895.1 Lachnospiraceae bacterium | reverse complement strand
TCCATACCCCACATATAGGGTATGGCCGTTGATATCGAACCTGTCACGGGAACCATCGGGAATCTTGGTGTCGTAACCTCCTTTGACGCTCTCCCCATAGATCCATCTGCCGGATACCGTCTCCCCTGAATCGTAGTACATGGTGCCTTCACCATGGGGCACTCTGTCCAGCACCTGGCCTTCGTAATAGTCGCCGTTGTCGAAAAAGATGGTGTCGAAAGCTGTCTTGTCAGCATCAGGGTCCATGATCGATGTCTTCTGCGTATATGGAATTATGATGGTGCCGCATTCTCATTTAAATAAGAGTTTCCTCGAACATCGGATGACAGGAACACAGGATGGCTGATCAAGAGCGTTCCACCCATCTGACGGCATCTGGCCAGCATCCTATTACCTTCATACCGCCCCTGGATTCTCCTGAATAGGTTAATTAAGTGCGACACATTCTCTTGGCCTGACTTCTTGTCGAGCGCCTGGGCGACCTGCCCGGCCATAGGGGGAGGGAAGAGTTTGAACAGCGATTACAAGAGATTCATCGACCACAAGGCCGAGTTGTGCAAAAGCATCGACAGCTTCTCGCCGGAGCTCTACGGCACCCACGACGTCAAGAAGGGCCTGAGGGACTCCAAAGGGAACGGGGTCGTCGTCGGGCTCACCACCATATCCCAGGTCGACGGGACCGAGATGGTCGACGGCGTCAAGACCCCCTGCCAGGGCAAGCTCAGGTACCGCGGCTACGACATCCGCGACCTCACCCAGGGTTTCATCAACAAGCGCTACGGCTTCGAGGAGTGCGCCTACCTGCTGCTGTTCGGGAGCCTTCCCGACCAGCAGGAGCTGGACGATTTCAAGCTCCACCTCACCGAGGAGCGCAAGCTGCCCGTGACCTTCGTCAGGGACGTGGTCATGAAGGCCGCCAGCAAGGACATCATGAACTCCATCGCAAGGTGCATCCTCTTCCTGGCATCCTACGACAAGAAAGCGCTGGACAACAGCATCGAGAACGTGCTGAGGCAGTGCATCTACCTGATCAGCGTCTTCCCCATGCTCACAGTCTACAGCTATCACGCTTACAACCACTACATCAACGACGAGAGCATGTACATCCACAGGCCCGACCCCCGCCTGTCCACCGCAGAGAACATCCTCAGGATGCTCCGTCCCGACAAGTCCTACACGTATCTGGAGGCCACCGTCCTGGACCTCGCCCTCGTCCTGCACATGGAGCACGGCGGAGGGAACAACTCCACATTCACCACCAGGGTCACCACCTCCTCCGGATCGGACACATACGCCGTCATCGCGGCCGCCATGTCCTCCCTCAAAGGGCCGAAGCACGGCGGTGCCAACCTGAAGGTCATGGACATGATGGACAACATCAGGCGCCATGTCAAGCACACCGACGACGAGAAGGAGCTGAAGAAGTACCTCAGCGACATCCTCGACAAGAAGGCGTTCGACCACCAGGGCCTGATCTACGGCATGGGGCACGCCGTCTACACCCTGTCCGACCCCAGGGCCGAGGTGTTCAAGTCCTTCGTCCAGAAGCTTGCCGCCGAGAAGGGCAGGCTGGACGACTACAGATTGTACGAATCGGTCGAGAGGCTCGCCCCCTCGCTCATCCTCGCCAAGCGCCCCAACGCGACAAGCGTCACCGCGAACGTGGACTTCTACAGCGGGTTCGTCTACGACATGCTGGACATCCCCAAGGAGCTGTACACCGCGCTGTTCGCCACCGCCAGGATCGTGGGCTGGAGCGCCCACAGGATCGAGGAGCTGATCACTTCCAACAAGATCCTCCGTCCCGCCTACGTGAACATCATGGAGCCCAGGGAGTACGTCGACCTGGAGGACAGGGACTGACGGGGATACCATCATATCCCAGAAGGAGATGGAAAGGGCATGTTCGGAAGCGCGAGCGTCGGGAGGGTCAGGGCCAACGTCAGGAAGGCGCTGGAGAGGCTGGACCTGAAATACCAGAACAGCGAGGCGGGAGATGTGGTCCTGAGCGCCATGGGCGACGACAACCCCATCGGCATGATGGTCATGTGCGACGAGGACAACAAGACCCTCAACATCTACTGCTACCTGATGTTCGACATACCCGAGGACGCGCGCAACAAGCTCATCCCCGAGATCAACACCGTCAACAACACGATAAACAACGGCGGGTTCTACATGTCCGATGCCGAGCCGAAGATCTACTTCAAGATCGTCCAGAGCTACTTCGACAGCGCCCCTTCCGTCCAGACCATAGCGCACCTGATAATGGTCGCGTTCAAGACCGTCGACGTCAACGACGGGAAGCTCAAGGGCCTGATCCCTTCGAGCGCGGTGGTCAAGGACCCCATGTTCAACTGAGGGCCTGAGATGGAGAGGGAATCCGTAGCAGGCAGCAGGTTCGCATGCTCCCCCAGGGAGAGGGCCGTCTTCGAGGCCGGAATCAAGATGGGGACGATCTACCACCAGTTCGTGGGGACCCCGTTCAACAGGGCCACGGTGGGATCGCTGGAGCAGCTGATCGAGAAGGCCATCTCGGTCCAGCCGTACGTGGAGTCCGTGAAGGTGAAGATAGACAGGTCGGTGTTCTCCGAAGGGTCCGACCGCTACTCCTACTGCTCCCTGACAGGGGAGATGATCGACGCCGTGGTGACGATCTCGCTGGAAGGCACCAAGGTCACAGCGGAGATGAGGTACGACGCCGAGCTCGACTATCCTCTGATGTTCGTGTCCGAGATATGCTGAGCGGTCCCATCGTTTCCGCAGCTGCCGCGATCCCCGCCTCAAAGATCCTGCATTCATGTCTGAAGCGCAAGCACGGGATCTCCGTCGGTGAATGATCCCGCTCCGATCGATCCGAGCACTTCTGCATCCTACCTGTTGGATGCATTTCATCGCAGATGGCAATATCATCCATATAATATCCACAATTCTTTTAAGGATGTCTAAACGAGGGTTTAAGTATCTGCTTAGCTATACTGGAAAAGCCAGCATTTACGCTGACGTGCGTGTCCATGGTAACAGATATCAAGATCGGAATCACAGGCCTGCCCGGTTCAGGCAAGACCTATGCGCTCCTCAGGGTCATCGAGATGCTGCATAACGACGAGTTGCGCATCGGCGGGATGATCAACGAGCCCATAGAAGAGGGCAGGCACAAGGTCGGATTCACGGTCAAGGACCTGGCCACCGGGGACACGGCGGTCTTCGCCAGCACCAGCATCGAGAGCAAGGTCATGGTGGGGAAGATCGGAGTGGACCTCAGCAAACTGGAAGAGGTCGGGGTCAAAGCCATCCGCGACGCCTGCCAGAACTGCGACATCATCGTCATCGACGAGGTGGGCAAGATGGAGGTCGAGAGCGAGAGCTTCATAGAGGCCGTGAAAGAGGCCCTCGACGCCGACAAGCCCATGATCATCACGCTCCACAAGAAATCCAGGAACCCCCTGCTCCAGGACATCAGGAGGAGGGACGACGTGAGGATCCTGGAGGTCACGCCGACCAACAGGAACATCCTGCCTTTCAAGATCGTCAAACTCATGAACGGTGAGAGCGTTTGACCCCCGAAGGGGAGGTCATCCGCGAAGGGACCACCGACATCCTCGTCCCTTCAGAGCATTCTTCGGGCGGCCCCGGCAAGAAGATGGGGACCGTCTTCTTCAACGAGCAGATGGCGTTCAACCGCGATGTCAGCGTCATGCTGCTGAGGTCGCTGGACAGGGGATCCATCACAGTCGCCGACGCCATGTGCGCCACCGGGTCCAGGTCCGTCAGGATCGCCAACGAGGTCCCCGGCAGCATCGTCACGGCCAACGACATCAGCCCTTCCGCCATCCCGTACATCCAGGCGAACATAGATCTCAACAGCCTGGACAACTGCGCCCCCTCGTGCAGGAACATGCATTCCCTCTTCACCGACGAATCCTTCGACTACGTCGACCTGGACCCGTTCGGATCCCCCATGCCCTTCATCCAGTCCGCCGTCCGCGGCACCGGGAGGCACGGGATCATGGCGATAACCGCCACGGACACCGCCCCTCTGGCAGGCGCCCACGCCCAGAAATGCAGGCGCAGGTACCAGTCCGAGCCCATCAGGGGCTTCATGTGCCATGAGGGCGGGCTCCGCATCCTCATGTGCAGCGTCGCCAGGGAGCTGGCCAAGTTCGACAGGGGGATGACCCCTCTGCTCTCGTTCTACGCCGACCACTACTTCCGCACCTACGTCAGGATCGAGGAGGGCGCCCAGGCGGCCGACGACACCCTGGCCAAGCTCGGATACATGCATTACGACATGGAGACCATGGAGCGCTCCACCTCCCGCCTTCCTGACGACGGTCACAGGCTCGGGCCGTTCTGGCTGGGCCCCCTCCACGACCCGTACACCCTCTCCAGGATGTCCGCCGAGGGCATGGCCGACCAGAAGAGGTGCGTCAAGTACCTGGACCTCTGGAGGAACGAGCTGGACGACCAGGTCTTCGTCTACGACATCGCCGAGCTCTCATCCCATATCAAGATGTCCCCGCCCAGGATCGACGACTTCATGGAGTTCCTCAACCAGCACGGCAGGGCCTCCAAATCCCATGTCGCCCCCACATCCTTCAAGACGGACATCCCGCTGGAGGAGCTCATCCCCCTGTACAGGGAGTTCAGCCCCGACGCCGGGAAGCAGTGAACCGCCCTTCGGGTAATGTTAATATGGGGGCACGGACTAGCTGGCGACAGGTGCCACGAAATGCCCAGTCTCGCTATCATCGGAGCCCAGTGGGGCGATGAGGGAAAAGGAAAGATCACAGACTACCTCGACGAGGAGGCGGACATGATCGTCCGTTTCCAGGGAGGCAACAACGCCGGACACACCATCATCGTCGACGGCAAGACATACAAGCTCCACGGCCTTCCTTCGGGGGTCGTCAGGCCCGGCAAGCTCGCCGTCATCGGGAACGGGGTCGTAGTCAACCTGGAGGAGCTCGGGCAGGAGATCGACGACGTCCTGGCCAACGGAGGCAGCATCGACGGCCTCAGGATCTCCGACAGGGCGCACCTCATCATGAACTACCACAAGAAGCTCGACGGCGCCGAGGAGAAGTACCGCGGGAAGAACGTGGTGGGCACCACCAAGAAGGGCATAGGCCCCGCATACCAGGACAAGATCGCCAGGATCGGCTTCAGGGCCGGGGACCTCCTGGAGGACGACCTCCTGGAGGACAAGATCTCGTTCATCCTCCCTTACAAGAAGGACCTCATGGCCATGATGGGCGCCGAGGCCTGCTGCTGCACCACCGAGAGCCTCCACGACAAGATGAAAGGCTGGAGGGACATGGTCGGCAAGTGCATCTGCGACACGTCCGTCCTCGTGAACGACGCCCTGGACGAGGGGAAGAACGTCCTCTTCGAGGGCGCCCAGGGAGCCATGCTGGACGTGGACCACGGCACTTACCCCTATGTCACCTCTTCCGCCACCTGCGGCGGAGGCGTCTGCACCGGAGGCGGCATCGCCCCCTCCAGGCTGGACAACGTCCTGGGAGTCATCAAGGCGTACACCACCCGCGTCGGAGAGGGGCCGTTCGTCACCGAGCTCTCCGGAGAGGACGAGAAGGCCCTTCAGGCGAAAGGAGGGGAGTTCGGCGTCACCACCGGCAGGGGAAGGAGATGCGGATGGCTGGACCTCGTTGTATGCGAGCACGCCTCCAGGCTCTGCGGGTTCTCGTCCATCGGCATAACCAAGATCGACGTCCTCAACGACATCCCCGACCTCCCCGTGTGCGTCGCATACGAGATCGACGGCGAGGAAGTGAAGCACTTCCCCGCATCCATCGCCAAGCTCAACAGGGCCAAGCCCGTCTACGAGCACTTCAAGGGATGGAAGAGCTGGGACGACCAGGAGAAGCTCCTGAAGGGCGGATACGACGCCCTCCCCGGAGAGATGCAGGAGTACATCGAGTTCATCGAGAAGTACCTCAAGGTCCCCGCGGACATCATCAGCATCGGCCCGGACAGGAACGAGACCATCGACCGCCGCGGCGACTGGTGGAACTGATCCCCAACATGCCGGGCCCGTCCCGGCATCCTTCTCCCGATAGCATCATATCGGATGATGCCGTCGGCCACCCAAGCTGGGGTTGTCAAGCCAGGTCAAAGACGCAGGACTTAGGATCCTGTCCTTAGTGGTTCGTGGGTTCGAATCCCACCCCCAGCACTCATACGTTCATAGAGGTCCCGTCATGGCTGTTTCCCTGTACATCATCAAGCTCACGAAGGAGATAGACGAGGGGAACCGCGCATCCTACGACAAGCTGAAGGCCCTGGCCAAGACAGATCCGGATGCCAAGCGCGTGCTGAGGACCGTGAAGGAGCCTCCCAAGCCCGCCACGCAGTCGATCAAGGTCGCGCCCGCGCCGAAGCCGGACACCTTCGAGAAGACAGTGGAGAAGGCCGGCTCCGGAGACGAGGCCGCCATCGCCCTGCTCAGGAAGAAAGCGGAGTACGAGGACATCAAGGCCCAGCACTCCCTGGGCATCATGCTAATGGACAAGGACCCCGACGAGGCATTCAAATGGCTCAAGAGGTCCTCCAAGATGCCCGAGTCGCAGGAAGCGATCAGAAGGCTGGCCGCCAAGGGCAACGCCAAAGCGGAAGCATGGGTCAAGGAGCAGAAGGACCCGCCCGCCCCCATGTACAGGGGGAAGCCCCTCGCTCCGACAGGCCCGAAGACCGATGATCTCGGTTACATCAGGCCTCCCTCCAAGCACACCAAGCCGAAGATCGGCGAGGTCTACAGGATCAACGATGCGCTCCTCCAGACGGGCCAGAAGAACACCATGGTCCTGATCAAGGAGATGAAGGGCGATTTCGTGACCGTGTGGACCGTCACTAGGGAGCCGGGGAAGCACAAGTGCGCCAAGCTCATCGAGCCCTGGCTGGCGGGATTCCCGACCAGCTCCGTCTACGTCCTGACTGATGTGGAAAGGACCTACAAGAAGAACGTCCTCGTGGAGTACAGGGGCACGCTGGGCGCCAACGACATCAAGCAGTTCAGGCTGTCGGCCTGACATTTTCGATACGTTCCCCATCTTCCGATGCTCCGGCCGGGTCCCAGTGGAAACGGTGGTAGCGTTTCCGAGCCAGATATGGGCCCATTTGTAGTTACATAAGGCCCTCATTTCAGCAAATCGCATATGTACTTGCATTTTCATCCTGAAACCGTCAGTTTCCGGGGCTGTGCTCAGCGCAATATAACAAACCGGGCTCGATTGAAATAACAATAAACGGAAAGGGGGCGGTAGAGGTGACATGGTTGCCAAGACAGATGACGTTCGGACAGGAGTTCTTCAACACCATCCGTGAGAACGGAAAGTACTATGTGGACAAGACAGCACTCGTAGACGAGGTCCAGAACTACGGGAAGGGAAGCGTGCTGCTGTTCACAAGGCCCCGCAGGTTCGGCAAGACCATGAGCATGAGCATGCTCGATGCATACTTCAACCGGGATTACCAGGGAAACGACTGGTTCGACGGCTTGAAGATATCGGAACTGAGGCCCGATGACCTGGAGAAGAACTCCAACATCGTCATCTTCATGACGATGAAAGACCTGGGATCGGGCTCATACGATTCCATGCTCACCCTCCTCAGGAGGATTGTCACACGCGAATGCCGCCACGCATTCCCCTGGAAGACAGTTGAGCGCCTGAGCCCCGACCTGAGGGAGATATACGATAGGATCATGCAGCGCCCGCCCGTTGAAGACGACCTCAAGACATCCCTTGCAGACCTCTGCGAGCTCATACACGAATACTACGGGCAGGACCCGATCATGCTCATCGACGAATACGACAACCTGATGAACCACAGCTTCGGAAAACCGGACCATCGGAAGATCGTCGATTTCATGAGAAGCTTCTTCAGCTCGGCACTGAAGACCAACCTGTACTTCAAGTTCGCTGTACTAACAGGCATTATGAAGGTCTCCAAAGAGAGCATCTTCTCAGGACTGACCAACCTGGTCGTGAGCGATGTGCTGACCGTCGATCCGGAGGGCTCGTCCGAGGAGCTCTACGGGTTCACGCCGGAAGAAGTCAAGAAGCTCTTCGAGGACATGGGCGCCCCGGAGAAGTTCGAGGAGGCCAAGGAATGGTACGACGGATACCGCTTCGGCGATACGGAGATCTACAGCCCCTGGAGCGTCATGGGATACGCCAGCTCCGGATTCCAACCGAAGCCGTACTGGATCAACACCAGCGACAACTCCATCATCGGAGACATGCTGGAATGCTCCGACGACATCGTGTACAAGAACCTCGGAAAGCTCTGCTCCGGTGAGGAGATCGAGACCGACCTGGATGTCAACGTGTCTTACGGGGAGCTGCGCGACAACGCCTCCGCCCTGTACTCGGTCATGGTCATGACAGGGTACCTCACCGCTGTCAAGTCAGGGAGCAGGTACAAGGTGCACATCCCCAACAAGGAGATCTTCGATGTCTTCGGGAAGGAGATACTCAACAGGCTGAAGCCGGGGACAGGGTACAAGACAGAGCGCCTGTTCGATTCGCTGATAAACGGTGATGCGGAGCAGGCGAGATCGTCCCTGAGGAACCTGATGGATGTCCTCAGCGTGAGGATGCTCAGCAGCGAGAGGGTCTATCAGGCCTACATAGCCGGCCTGATGTCGATCTACAGCGGCAGGTACGAGGTGACCGCCGATTACGAAGCCGGAAAGGGATACTATGACATCAGGATGAAGTCGCTCGGAAGAGGCCGTAATGTCCTGATCGAGATCAAGCGCCGGAACAAGAACAACGAGGACACGAGCATGGAAAAGCTGTCGGAAGGAGCCTTGCAGCAGATCATCGATAAAGACTACGCCAGGGGACTGGAGGGGCCGACGATGGCATACGGGGTCGCGTTCGATCAGAAGGACGTGTTCATCGCCCACAAAGAGATCTGAACGGCACTGTGAAGATGCGTGCATAATCTGCACGAAAATAATATTCGTGCAGATTTTGCACATTTTAGTGCTATGTGTATCACAACGCCGTTCTGCGTGATATGGGCATATTCGTCGCCTGAGAATCGGAACTGAACTCCCTGGAATCCGTCTGGAACGGCCGCGGCCTCCGCACCCGTTGATATACTCTCGACCCCATCCATTACCATGGCCCCTGAAAGACCATTCGCGGGAACCAGCAGCACATATTGGGTCAGGCTCACCCTCTGCGGCAGCGATCCGTCCATTGTGCGCGAGATCTCGGTCCCCAAATTCGCCACTCTCTTCGACCTGCACAACAACATCCAGTCCTGCTTCGGCTGGTCGGACTGTCACATGCACATATACTCTTGCGACGGCACCGAGTACGGGATCCCCTACGATGACTACCCGGACTGCGAAGATGAGACACTCACCCCGCTCTCCAGGTTCGAAAGTTCCGTCCTCGACTACAACTACGACTTCGGAGACGATTGGCATGTGGCCGTGGAGATCCTCGGAGACGCTCCCTCCAACAGGGGATGGGCTACGCTCCTCTCCTGGGACTGCAACGGTCCGCCCGAAGACTGCGGAGGGATCCGCGGATTCTATGAGAAGCTGGAGATACTGTCCGATCCTAGGTCTGAAGACCGCGACGACATCGCAGAGTTCATGGAGGGGTACGAGTTCGACGAGTCGGACACGATCGATAGCCTGTACAACATCATGCCCCAAGGGGTGAGG
>CAVHQB010000070.1:0-9721 GCA_963637895.1 Lachnospiraceae bacterium | reverse complement strand
GTCGATGACCACGATGAGCCTGCCATCCTCCGACATAGTTGCCCAGGAATCCATGACATCCTCAGCCGTGGGCTCGGTGGATGTCCTGTAGCTGTCGGGAACGGTGGACCTGAGAAGGGCCATGTTCCTCTTGGAATCGGATTTCACGGCGGTCATGGCGACAGCCTTCTTCCCCTCGATGAACTTCTTGATCAGTGTGCTCTTGCCGACCCTCCTGCGGCCGTACAGCACCAGCATCCCGAATCCCGGCTTCGAGTACTCGCGCTCCAGAGCCTCCAGCTCCCTGCTGCGGCCTATGAACTCGCCCTTTTTCATGAATCGTGATTTACTCAATTGTAATTGAGTTTACGGTAATTGAGTTTATTTCAATCAAGCAATCTGATTACACCCCGATCGAAGCAGCGAACAGCCATCGGATGAGGTAATAAGGGGTGAGGCGGGCAGGCTAAGGCCTGGCGACGGCCCGTCCTTTATGTGAATTTGAGGTGCACGGCTTCTAAGAGTGTGCTGAACCGGAACGGGACTTACGGTCTACCCTGTCCTCAGAGAAGAGGAATCGGACCCTGCTCTTTAACCTTCGCTCGGGACAGCCAGCATATCCGCGAAGATATAATTCATACTGAACAGATAGGATAAATATGATATTGACAATCCCGCCCCCATAGGAAGCTGATCCGATGGATGTTGGCGAACTCGAGGACATTGTAATTTCTGCGATACAGGAGACGCAGGTCAAGCTGGGGCCGTCCAACGGCTCGGAGTCGCTGTACCTGCCGTTGTCCAGCCTCGACTCCGAGGAGGACCGCGGGAGGATCGCCGACCTCATGGAGAAGCTGGTCGAGAGATGCAGGGACAGCATGGGCGACATAGACTACGCCGTCATGAACGACAGGGTCCGCATAATCGTCCCGGAGAAAGGCGGGAAATACGTCGCCAAGCTCCCGGTGAGCCCCGTGCTGAGGCTCATGGTCGATTCCGTGAGGCAGCATCTGACCCCAGAAGAGCTCAAGGCGCATCTGGAATCCGCATTCCCCGATTGCACATGGAAAGAAGTGGACGGCGACGGGTTCCAGTACATCGCGTACTTCGACGAGGTGGACCCCTATGTGTACTGCATCGGGTACGAGTGCCGCCACCTCATCTACCACAGGTTCAGCAGGAAGGACTATCTGGCCTTCGGTTTCGAGCTCTGAACACGCGGATTTTAGCGCAGGACTGCGCATATGCAGTTGCAAGAAAGGCTTTCTGCCGTGGTTTCAGAACCCGGACCGGCCTTCCGACCGGCCCGGAATGGGTTTTCGGCGAGATCACTCGCACTTGGTCCAGCCGCAGCACTTGCAGACGTTGCAGCCGCCCTGGAACTCCAGCTCGGCACCGCACTTGGGGCAGGGGTTCTTGATCTCCCTCTTTGTGGCCTCGGGAGCCTCGTCGGGGATGCCGCGGATCTGCGTCTGCATCTCGTTGTACATCTCGGTGAGGGCCCATCCCACAGCCATGGGGCAGCAGGACCCCTTGCTGGTGTCCTTGCTCATGTGCGTCCTGACCACGTATGACGGGCAGGACCCGCAGGACTTCAGCTGGTCCACGATCGCGTTCACTCCGCATCCGGACCTGGCGGCCAGGGAGATCATCCTGGACAGCCCGACCATGAAGTTGTTGCATCCGCCGGTGGATCCCTTGTTGAGGTAGGCCTCCATGAGCTCCCCGGTGTCGGGGTCGAAGAACGCGGTGCAGTGCAGGCTTCCGCATCCGGTCATCAGCTTGCGCTTCTTCCCGATGACGTTGTCGCCGACCTTCTCCACGATGCCCCTCTTCTCGGGCTTGGCCTCCTCGACGACCGGCGCGGGCTCGGGAGCCTTGTCCTTGGTGGACAGGATCCCCAGGCGCTTGCATCCGTCGCGGAAGACGGTGACCCCCTTGCATCCGGCCTCCCAGGCGTACATGTAGATGTTGTACACGTCGGCCTCGGGGAACTCCTCCGGGAGGTTGACCGTGGAGCTGATGGAGGCGTCGATGTGCATCTGCCAGGCGGCCTGCATGTTGATCCTCTGCCTGTAGTCCAGGTTCTGGGCGGTGACGAAGAAGGCGGGGAGGTCCTCGTCCTTCTTCACCTCGGGATGCTCGTCCATGTACGCCTGGACGATGGGCGTGTAGACCTTGTAGTACTCGTCGTGGTCGGAGAGCGAGGTGGTCCTCCTCTCGTAGGATATGGCGAATATGGGCTCGATGCCTCCGGAGATGCCCAGCATGGTGGACAGGGTCCCGGTGGGGGCGATTGTGAGCAGCTGGGAGTTCCTCAGGCCGTATTTCAGGACGAGCTCGGTGGTCTCCTCGGAGGCGTTCTCCTTGAAGAACGGGGATGCGACGATCTTCTCCGGGTCGCACTTGGGGAACATGCCGGACTCCTTCGCCATGATGGCGGACTCGTTGAGTGCGGTGTCCATCATCAGCTTACCGAGCTTGTAGCAGAAGTCGATGGACTCCGAGGTGCCGTACTGGTAGCCGAGCTTGATCAGCATGTCGGCGAGGCCCATGATCCCGAGGCCGATCTGCCTCCAGTCATGGACGGACTCCCTCTGCTCCTGCAGGGGGTGGAGGGGCAGGCCCTCGTCGAGGACGTCGTTGAGGCCGCGGACGCAGATCCTGACCGCCTCGGTGAACTCCTCCTTGTTGAACACCCCGTCCTGGACGAACGCGGCCAGGTTTATGCTCCCGAGCAGGCAGCTCCCTCCGGCGGGGAGGGGCTCCTCGGCGCAGGGGTTGGTCCCGGCGTACTCGTAGTCGGGGAACTCGCTGAGCAGGTTCCACGAGGAGATCCTGTCCCAGTAGAGGCATCCGGGCTCTCCGTAGTCCCAGTTGTTGTGGCAGAGCTTCTCGAAGAACTCGGCGGAGTTCAGCTCCTTCCTGATCTTCTGGTTGCTCTCGGGGCGGTCGAACGACTGTATGTAAGTGCCCCTGTCCTTGACTGAGTTCATGAACGCGTCGCTGACGCGGATGGACATGTTGGCCTTGGTGACCCTCTCCAGGTCGGTCTTGACCGCCATGAACTCCTCCAGGTCGGGGTGGTCGCAGGAGATCGTGAGCATGAGGGCTCCGCGGCGTCCGTGCTGGCCGATGAGGCCGGTGACCATGGAGAAGAGGTCGGTGAACGAAACCGCGCCGGAGGTCTCCGAGGCGGTGTTGTTGATCCTGGCGCCTCTGGGGGCGAGCTTGGAGATGTCTATGCCTGCGCCTCCGCCGTAGCTGAAGGTCCTGGCCAGCTTCCCGGCGGTCTCGAAGATGGACTCGATGGAGTCCTCGGGGGGCGTGAGCACGTAGCAGTTGGAGTACGTGACCTTGAGCCCGTTCACATGCAGGCCGCGGTTGGCGAGGATCCTCCCTCCGAAGAGGAACTTCTTCTCCGCCATCATGCGCCTTATGTCCGCGTTCCCGCCGCTTATGCGGTCGAGCCACTCGTCGAACGACTCTCCTGCGTAGCGGTATTTCTTCTCCCAGATATCGATTCCGAGCTGATTGTCAGCTCCCAGCCACTCTTGGACGTCCAATTGATTCCCCCGTTCAGTTTGATGTTCCGTTCCATGAGTATCGGGTCTCCATATTAATCGGTTTCATGTACCGACAAAATGGTACCTGTTGGAATATACATCCAACTGTTGAATTGAATCCGCCTTCTTAGATGCGGAGACCCGTGAAAAGTTAAGACGGACGCTAAACAGAGGCCCTTGGAACCGTCCCGGAAAAGGTGCGGACGCCGTCTATCCGCTGATCACGTCGGAAGAGGGACCAACCAGACTTGATGTTGGATGCGTCATGGCAACGGACCTTGATAATCGGCCTTAAGGGTCGGACGGGTGGAGCACGGACCTTCATCCTAGCGGTCTCTTCTGTCCTCTCAAATAATTGCACAATAATGTACATCAAATAACAATAATATCCATTAAATACCAAAAAAGAATCACCCGTTCAGACAACAGGTGAAGCCCATGTACAGCCCGTCGAAAGAAGAGGTGTCGAAGTTCTCGGAAGAGGGATTCGGCACCGTGCCCGTCGCACGCACGATCCTAGCAGACGTCAGGACCCCCATAGAGGTCCTCAACGCGCTCCTGAGGCTAGACAGCCACTGCTACATCCTCGAGAGCATAGAGGACAGGCAGCGCTGGGGCAGGTACACGTTCCTGGGATTCGACCCGATCCTGGAGTTCGTGTGCTCGGACGGAGCGGTGAGCATCACCGAGAAGGGGGAGACGAAGAGGCTCGAGACCTCCGACCCCTCCGCTATTATCAGAGATATAGTGCAGAGGTACAGGAGCCCCAAGGTCGAAGGCATGCCGCCGTTCACCGGGGGCCTCGTGGGGTACTTCTCCTACGATTACATCAAGTACGCCGAGCCCAGCCTCAGGATACAGTCGGAGGACGACGAGGGCTTCAAGGACGCAGACCTGATGCTGTTCGACAAGCTCATCGTCTTCGACAACTTCAAGCAGACCATAACGGTCATCGCGCACACCGTCACCGGCGATCCCTCCAAGGACTACGGCAGCATCTGCGCCGAGCTGGACAGGATGGTCGCCATCGTGAAGAACGGAGTGCCCAGGAAGCGCATCCCCACCACCCTCAAATCCGAGTTCAGGGCCATGCATTCCGAGGACCAGTACTGCGCCATGGTCGAGAAGGCCAAGGAGCACATCCGCGAGGGCGACATCTTCCAGGTAGTGCTCTCCAATCGCCTGGAAGCCGACTTCGAAGGCAGCCTCCTGGACGTCTACAGGGTCCTGAGGACCACCAACCCCTCGCCTTACATGTTCTACTTCTCCGGCAGCGACATCGAGGTGGCCGGAGCCTCCCCCGAGACGCTGGTCAAGCTGATCGACGGCACGCTCCACACGTTCCCGCTGGCGGGCACCAGGCCCCGCGGGAGCACCCCTGCGGAGGACAAGAGGCTGGAGGAGGAGCTCCTCTCCGACGAGAAGGAGAGGGCGGAGCACAACATGCTCGTCGACCTCGGGAGGAACGACATCGGCAAGGTCTCGGAGTTCGGCACCGTGGCCGTCGAGAAGTACATGGAGATCGAGAGGTTCTCGCATGTGATGCACATCGGCTCCACCGTGGTCGGAAAGATCGCAGACGGGAAGGACGCCATGGACGCCATCGAGGCGGTGCTCCCCGCAGGGACCCTATCCGGGGCCCCGAAGCTCAGGGCATGCCGGATCATCGACGATCTCGAAGATTGCAAGCGCGGGATCTACGGCGGCGCCATCGGGTACATCGACCTGTCCGGGAACATGGACGTCTGCATCGGCATCAGGATCGCATACAGGAAGAACGGCAAGGTCTTCGTCAGGTCCGGAGCCGGCATCGTCGCCGATTCCGTCCCCGAGAACGAGTACCGCGAGTGCCTGAACAAGGCCAAGGCAGTGACTGAGGCCGTCCGCATCGCATCGGAGGGATTGGAATGACCACCGTCCTCATCGACAACTACGACAGCTTCTCCTACAACCTCTACCAGCTCGTCGGCTCCCTGGACAGGGATGTCAGGGTCGTGAGGAACGACGGGATGACCCCGTCGGAGATACTGGCGATGGAGCCGGACAGGGTCATCATCTCGCCCGGCCCCGGGAAGCCCGCCGACGCGGGGATCTGCGAGGACTTCGTACGCCAGGCCCGCGGGAAGGTGCCCATACTGGGCGTCTGCCTCGGCCACCAGGCGATCTGCGAAGCCTACGGGGCCACCGTCACCTATGCGAGGAGGCTCATGCACGGGAAGACCTCAGAGATCTCCCTCAGCGATGGTTGCCCCCTGTTCGACGGCATCGGGGACAGGACCGTCGTCGGAAGGTACCATTCCCTCGCCGCCGACCCGTCCACCATCCCGGGATCGCTGGAGGTCGTGGCCGTCGCCGACGACGGGGACGTCATGGCTGTGCAGGACAGCACCGCATCGGTGTTCGGAGTGCAGTTCCATCCCGAGTCCATCCTCACGCCCGAAGGGCCGAGGATGCTCGCCAACTTCATGGAGGTGAAGATATGATGCAGGAATCCTTGCTCAAGCTCTCCCGCGGAGAGGACCTCGGATACGAGGAGGCCCGCGAGGACATGGACGCCATAATGAGCGGCCAGTGCACCGAGGTGCAGATAGCCGCGTACCTGACCGCCCTGGCAGTCAAGGGGGAGACGGTCGACGAGATCGCCGCTTCGGCATCCGAGATGAGGGCCCACGGCCTGAAGCTCCCCGGAGACCACCGCAGCGCACTGGAGATCGTCGGCACCGGAGGCGACAGGTCGGGATCGTTCAACATATCGACCACATCTTCGTTCGTGGTCGCCGCCTGCGGGGTCCCCGTGGCGAAGCACGGCAACAGGGCCGCCAGCAGCAAGTGCGGAGCGGCCGACGTCCTGGAAGCGCTCGGCGCCAGGATAGACACCGAGCCGGAAGCCACCGCGGAGATACTGGACGGCTGCGGGTTCGCCTTCATGTTCGCCCAGAAGTACCATTCGTCCATGAGGTTCGTGGCGCCTGTGAGGAAGGCGCTGGGCTTCAGGACCGTGTTCAACATCCTCGGCCCCATGACCAACCCCGCCGAGGCTTCCCATCAGCTGTCCGGAGTCTACTCCCCGGACATGATCATGCCCATGGCCGAGGCCCTCGGAAGGCTCGGGGTCACCGACGCCATGGTCGTCTACGGTCGCGACGGCCTGGACGAGCTCTCTGTCTGCGACGTCACCGATGTGGCGGAGATGAGGAACGGGAGGATCGAAAGATACACCATATCCCCGGAGGACTTCGGCCTCGCCAGGAGCTCGCACTCCGACCTGGTCGGAGGCGACCCCGCAGAGAACGCAGCGATCACAAGGTCCGTATTGAACGGCTCCAAGGGCGCCAAGCGCGACGCCGTGCTCCTGAACTCGGGAGCCGGGCTGTTCACCGCAGGGAAGGCGTCCTCCATCCAGGAGGGCATGGAGATGGCCGCCTGCGCCATCGACTCCGGAGACGCCCTGAGGACCATGGAGAGGTACATCGCGCTCACGAAGGAGGCATGCTGATGATAGACGGCGCCATGCCCGGGATCAGCCGCGTCCGCTCCGTGAAGCAGACCACCATCCTGGACGACATCGTGGAGGACACCTACAGGAGGGTGGCCTTCGAGAGGACCGTCAGGCCCATGCCCGAAGTGATGGAAGGATCCCGCGTCCGCCCCAGGCGCACCGGGTTCCCCTTCAGGAGGGCCCTGGAGAAGGACGGCATGTCCTTCATCTGCGAGGTCAAGAAGGCCTCTCCGTCCAAGGGCGTCATATCCGAGGACTTCCCGTACATGTCCATCGCCAGGGAGTACGAGGAGATGGGCGCGTCGGCGATCTCGGTGCTCACCGAGCCGCACTTCTTCAAGGGGTCCAACAGGTACCTGGAGGACATCGCCGACCATGTGTCCGTCCCCGTGCTGAGGAAGGACTTCATCGTGGACGAGTACCAGGTCTACCAGGCCAAGGAGCTGGGGGCCTCGGCCATCCTCCTGATAGCATCCGTGCTCAAGGACACCCAGCTGGCCAACTTCATCGACCTGGCGGAGTCCCTGGGGATGTCCGCGCTGGTGGAGGCTCACGATGCCGAGGAGATAGACCGCGCCGTGTCCTGCGGCGCCGGGATCATAGGGATCAACAACAGGGACCTGGCCACGTTCACCGTCGACCTTGGAACGAGCCTGAGGCTCAGGGACAGGATCCCCGACAGCGCCCTGGCCGTGTCCGAGAGCGGGATATCCTCGAAAGGCGATGTCAGGAAGCTGTCCGAAGCGGGCTTCGACGCCGTGCTCATGGGCGAGGCGTTCATGCGCTGCAGCGACAGGGCCGGCCTGATGCAGGGGCTGAAGGGATGACCGTCGTCAAGATCTGCGGGATCCGCAGGCCGGAGGACGTGGAATGCCTGAACACAGACAGACCGGACATGGCCGGGTTCGTGTTCTACAGGCCCAGCAGGAGATGCGTCTCGCTCGCGCAGGCCATGGACCTCCGCAAGGGCCTGGACCCTTCCGTCAGGACCGTTGGGGTGTTCGTCGACGAGGACCCCAGGGTCGTGGCGGAGGCAGTGGACTCCGGAGCGGTGGACGTCGTCCAGCTGCACGGCTGCGAGGACGAGGAGTACATCCGCGGGCTCAGGAAGATGACCGATACCCCGATCATCAAGGCGTTCGTGCTCAGGGACGGATCCATGATCAGTTCTATCGAGGCCTGCGGCGCGGACATGGTCCTGTTGGACGCAGGAATGGGCTCCGGCAAGACGTTCGACTGGTCCCTCGCATCGAAGGTGGAGAGGGACTACATCCTGTCCGGAGGGCTCACCCCGGACAACGTGGCCGAGGCCGTCGGAGAGCTTTCGCCATACGGAGTGGACGTGAGCTCCGGCGTGGAGACGGACGGGTTCAAGGACAACGGGAAGATAAGCCGGTTCCTGTCGGCTGCAAGATGACCCCATCATCCCAGCCTGGCGATCCTGGACTCCACCACCCTCGTCAGCAGCTTGGTGCGGGCCGGGAAGATCCATCCGTTCGATTCGGAGAACACGTCCTCGACCAATGCGGGCAGGGACTTCAGCGCCTCGCGGTCCAGCCAGTCCGTCGACTTCACGAACCTCATCTGGTCGGTGAAGGCCTTGGCGAAGGGCTTGCACTTCTCCAGCCTCGCCATGTCGAACATCTCCGTCGGGAGATTGTGCCCCATGGACGAACCGCAGTCGTATATCGGCGCGGCGGAGATCCACTCCAGCGTCTCGGCATCGCGGATGATCCCGAAATTGTTGAAGTGGCGGTCGTGGTTGCTTATCAGGAAGTCCAGCACCAGCATCCTGTCCAGGTCCCCTACGATGTCAATACCGTGGTCCCGGCAGACGGAGACGTAATGATCGTAATAGTCGCAGCCGTCGGGGATCGGCGACGACAGCATCGCACGTGCCGCCGGCACGAGCTCCGTGGCCCCGTCGACCATGTCCTTGCAGACGGAGCATGTCCATTCGCCCTCCTGCATCAGGCTGTATCCCACATGGGGGATCCCCAGCAGGTCCATGGCCTGCGATGCGAACACCTCATCGAAAGGCTCCTGATGATAGCAATTGCCTCCTTTGATGAGGAAGCGGCCACCGTCCATGACCTTCCAGCGCTTCCTGAGCATCCCCTCCGTGACGATATCGGGAGATGAGAAATCGATGTCGGCCCTCGCTTCCATGATCCTGAACAGCACGTCCCCCACATCGCCGGAGAACCCGTTCTCGAAGAAGTTCACGTCCGCCCATGAGACATCGGAGCCCGAAGGCCTCACCCAATACGAGTCCGACAGACTCAGGCCCATCGAGCGCAGGATGAGGGGCTCCACATCATCCATGCCCGTCCAGAACAGGAGATCGGAGACATCGCGGCGCTTCTGCGACATCGCCCTCTTCTCCCACCACTCGCGGAAAGCCTTCCGGCCGATGGCGCCGTCGCGGAAAGTCCCATAGGGCATATGGTCCGGAGACACGACGTCCCGGACTTCGTACAAGCAGCCGTAGTCGAAAGACAGCTCGGCGACGACGGTGTCCCTGTGCATCAGATGGTATCTTTCCGCCATGGAGAGCCATCCTGCGTCGTGATGGATAAATTGCTCGGATCGTCTGGACAGAGGATGTGATGGCCTTGGGGCTCATCCTGTTTGCATGGCATCGATCCCGAGATACCGGGCCAGTTGACTCTAAGAT
>CAVHQB010000069.1:0-9794 GCA_963637895.1 Lachnospiraceae bacterium | reverse complement strand
CGTCCCCGCAGGTTCGGCAAGTCCTTGAACATGAGCATGCTGGACGCGTACCTGAACGTCAAGTACGCCGGAGAGAGGGACCGTTTCTCCGACCTGAAGATCTCGGAGCTCCGTCCGGACGATCCGGAGAGGAACTCCAACATCGTGATAAAGCTCGACCTCAAGGACCTGGGCAATGGAGAGTATGCTCATTTCCTCAAGCGCATGGAGAAGACCGCGTTCGATCTCTATCAGAGCTTCCTCGAGCTCCGCACATCGGACAAACTGAACTCCGGCATGATCGATATCTACAACAGGATATACGAGCGCAGATCGGAGCCTTCAGACCTCGAATCCTGTCTGGCAGACCTGTGCGCGATGGTGACCAAGCATTACGGCAAAGCCCCGATCATCCTGATCGATGAATACGACAACATCATGAACAGGTCGTATGGCAAGCCGAAGGAGCACAAGGCGATCATGGATTTCATGAGGACCTTCCTGAGCACCGCACTGAAGGGCAACGAATGCATGCGCTTCGCAGTCCTGACCGGTGTGACGAGGATCTCGAAGGAGAGCATCTTCTCGGGCGTGAACAACTTCAGGGTGTACGACCTGTTCTCCACGCAGTACGACGAGATGTTCGGGTTCACCCGGGCCGAAGTGGAGAAGCTCCTCGCCGACAACGGCCATCCCGAGAAGCTGGCCGAGGCCCAGGAGTGGTACGACGGATACCGCTTCGGGAACGCGGACGTGTACAACCCCTGGTCGATCCTGATGTACGTGGACACGGGCTTCGATGCCAGATCACACTGGGCCGGCACCAGCGACAACGCGATAATATGGGACCTGCTCCGCACCAAGAGCAAGGATGTCTGGAACGACCTCGAGGCCCTCTGCTCCGGAGGCACCGTCGTAACAGGCATCGACAGGGAGATCGCATACGACGACCTCAGGGTGTTCGAGAACTCGATATTCTCCATCATGGTGGCTGCAGGATACCTCAACGCCGTCCCTGACGGGAGCAAGCACATCCTGTCGATACCGAACAAGGAGATGTTCAGGACGTTCGCCAAGCAGATCATCGACAGGAACGAGCTCGGAGCCAACGCCACCGTAGTCGACTTCGTGGACGCGGTGGAGACGGGGGATGTGGAGAGCATAACGGCGAACCTGAAGCTGCTGATGCCCATCATCAGCAACCGCATCCTCGACAGCGAGCATTCCTACCAGTCGTTCATCGCGGGGCTGATGGCCAATTCTGCGGGAAGGTTCGAGATAAGGGCCGACCACGAGGCCGGCGACGGATACTACGACATCCGCATGAAGAGGCTGCACGGAGCCGGAGCCAATGTGGTCATGGAGATAAAGCGCCGCAACAAGAAGAACGCAGGGATGAGCATGGAAAGCCTTGCGGAAGCGGCTCTCCGGCAGATCCACGAAAAGAGGTACTACGACGAGATGGAAGGGGAGTGCCTCCTCTACGGTGTGAGCTTCGAGGGAAAGCAGCCGACCGTCATCATGGAGAGATACAATTCTTAAGGCCCGCCGCACAGAACCGATGCGGCAGGCCTGAGATGTTTATGCTCGGCAGGCGTCCTTTATCGCCTGGAGCATGTCATGGAAAGTGGTCTCCGCAGGCACGATGTCGGGCTTGAATCCGAGGGATTCCAGCCTCTCCGCGGTGGGCCTTCCGATGGCGGCGATGCGCACCTGCTTCAGGTATGCGTCGCCCTGCTCCTTCCCGAAGTGCTTCTCCAGCCCCTCGATGAAGGTTGATGCGGATTTGGGCGAGGTGAACGCCATCACGTCCATGCGGCCCTGCTTGATCGAGATGTACATGTGGAAGATCGCGGGGCACATCCCCACCTCCTTCAGCTTGTACACCGCCACGGTCACCAGGTCCGCCCCCGCTTCCGTCAGCCCGTCCGCCAGGACGTCGGACCCGCTGTCCGACCTTATCAGGACGACCCTCTTGCCGGAGACCTCTCCTTTCAGCAGGTCTACCAGGCCGTAGGAGGAGTAGTCCTCCGGGACGGAATCCGCCTTCAGACCGGCAGATTCCAGCTTCTTGGTGGTGGAAGGCCCGATGGACACTATGCGGACCTTCTCGAACATGCTTTTCAGAGAATCTCCGAAGCGCTTCTGGCATTGGTCCACAGCCGTTCCCGATCCGAAGACGGCGATGCATCCCTCGGTGAGGGATGCCGAGAGCTTGTCGAACTCGGAGTCGTCCCCGGGGAAGATCTCCAGGGACGGGGCGGCCATCACGGTGAAGCCCATGCCCTCCGCCTCCTTGACGGAGTCCTTTATCCTGTCGATCGGACGGGTGAACCCCAGGACGGTCATGCCATGTCCCCCAGGATCTCGCGCATCTTGGCCACTTCGCCGACCACGATTATCCCCGGAGGCTCGATGGCGTTCTCTTTGATCGCGGATTCGAGGTCCGAGACCTTGGTGACAACCACTTTCTGGTCCGGAGTGGACCCTTTGGAGATCACCGCGGCGGGCATGTCAGGGGACATGCCTCCGGCGATCAGCTCTTTGGAGATGGTCCCGGCGTTGCCCAGGCCCATCATGATCACCAATGTCCCATGCCCTCCGACCAGGGACTTCCAGTCGATCCTGTCGGTCTCTCTATCGGCTTTCTCGTGGCCGGTGATGAACGTCACAAGAGAGGCGTGGTCCCTGTGCGTCACAGGGATCCCGGCGAGCTCCGGGACGGATATGGATGATGACACTCCGGGCACCACGTGCACCTCGGCCCCGGCCTTCCTCAGCTCTTCGGCTTCCTCCGCGCCGCGGCCGAACAGGAACGGGTCCCCGCCCTTGAGGCGGACGACCAGCTTGCCTTCCTTCGCCTTCTCCACCAGCAGCTCGTTGGTCTGCCACTGGCTGAGGTGGTGGTCCCTGGCCCTCTTCCCGGCGTCGATGAGCTCCGCTCCCTCTTTGCATTCCTTCAGCAGCTCGGGGTTCGCCAAAGCGTCGTACATGACGACGTCGGCGGCCCTCAGGAGCTCCAATCCCTTTATCGTGAACAGCCCCGGGTCTCCGGGCCCGGCGCCTACCAAGTAGACTTTCCCAGTCATATCCTGTCCCTCTTTCCTGTCAAGTACTCCGCGATGTCCAGCAGGTCGTCCATCACGTAATCGATCGGGAGCATGGTGTCCACCCTCCTCGGCTCTTCCGAGTATCCGTAGGACACCGCCATGACATGGACCTCCATGCCCTCTACTTCTGCGTGTATCCCCACGGGCGACGAGCATCCGGCTCCCATGAGCTTCATTATCCCCCTCTCTGCACCAACGGCGATGCGGGAGTTCCTGTCATCGAGCTTACGAATAGCTGCTGCAGTGGCGTCGTCGTCGGTCCTGCACTCCACGGCTATGACGCCCTGCGCCGGAGCCGGGATGAACCTCTTCTTGTCGAGGACGGCCATGGGCCTGTCTATGCCCATGCGATCCAGCCCCGCTTTGGCCAGGACGATCGCATCGAAGTCCCCCTTGTCCAGGCGGTCCAGGCGGGTGTGGATGTTCCCCCTCAGGGGGACGATCTCCAGGTCCGGGCGGGCCTCTTTGAGCATCTCCACCCTCCTGACAGACGATGTGCCGACTTTCGCTCCCTTCGGGAGGTCCTCCAGCGGGCACGGGAGGATCACGTCCTCCGGCGAGTCCCTGGGGAACATGGCGGCGATCCTCAGCCTCTTGTCCATGTCTATGGGGATGTCTTTCAACGAGTTGACGGAGCAGTCGACCTCGCCTTTCATGATGGCCTCGTCCAGCTCCCTGACGAACGCGCCTGTGGCGGACATCTGGTCCAAGGGCGATTTCAGGTCGATGTCTCCCAGGGCCTTCATCCCGATGACCTCGCAGCCGATATCGGGGTTGGCCTGGGCCATCCTCTCGCAGAAGATCTCGGTCTGGCGCATGGCCAGCTTGCTCTCGCGGGTGCCGACCTTCATCCCTTCTTCACCTCTGAGAAGAACCCTTTGAAGGCCTCGGAGAGCCGGGCGACGGCTTCGCCGTCGTGAGCGAGGGACATGAAGTCCACTTCCAGGGCCGAAGGCGGGAGGTAGACTCCGTGATCGAGCATGTACCTGAACATCCTGTCGAACATGGCGCGGTCCGTCGTCTCCGCCTGCGTGCCGTTGGTCACTTCAGAAGGACCGAAGTAGACCGCGAACATGGAAGCGAGCGAGTTGACGCATCCGGGAACCTTGGAGTCTTCCATCGATTCACTGATGGACTTCACCAGCTCGGCGGTCCTCTTCTCTATCTTGGAGTAGTTGTCGTCCTTGCACATCAGGTCGATCTGCGCCAGTCCGGCCGCTGCGGACACAGGGTTCCCTGCGAAGGTCCCCGCCGCGTACACGGGCCCCTGCGGGGCCACGTTGGACATTATCTCCTCCTTCCCCATGAACGCGCCTCCGGCGAAGCCTCCGCCGATGATCTTGGCCATGGTGGTCATGTCCGGTGTGACGTTGTAAAGCTTCTGGGCTCCTCCGCTGGAGGCCCTGAATCCCATGATGACCTCGTCGAAGATCAGGACCGCATCGTTCTCAGAGGTGATCTTCCTGACCTCGTCCAGATAGCCCTTGGAAGGCGGCACGAGCCCCACGTTCCCCAGGACGGGCTCCATTATCACGCATGCGATGTCGTCCTGCTTCTCCAGCAGGTCGGACATGGCTTGCGCATCGTTGTACTCCACCACATGGGTGTGCTTGGCGGTGTCCGCAGGCACTCCTTTGGATGACGGCACGCCCTCGGCGGAGCCGCTCCCCGCTTTCACAAGGACGGAGTCGTGGGCTCCGTGGAACCCGCCGTACATCTTGACGATGCCGTCCTTGCCGGTGAACCCCCTGGCGGTGCGGATCGCGTGCATCGTGGCTTCGGTTCCGGAGCAGGCCAGCCTGACCATCTCCGCCGAAGGCACCTCGGAATGGATCCTCTCGATGAGCGCCAGCTCCTGCTCGGAAGGGGCTCCGAAGACAGTGCCCCTGGTGAGCTGGTCCCTGGCCGCTTCCATGACAGCGGGATGGGCGTGGCCGGTGATCAGGGGCCCGTAGGCCATGCACAGGTCGATGTAGCCCTTCCCGTCTGCATCCGTTATATGGCAGCCGGACGCCTCCTTTATGAACAGAGGATAGGGCTTGAAGGCCCTGACAGGGCTGGAGACGCCTCCGGGAGACAGCTTGGACGACTCGGAGTAGAGCTCCTGCGAACGGTCCATGGTATCAGAGCATCCTCGCGGCTTCCTCCGCGAAGTAGGTGATTATGATGTCGGCTCCGGCCCTCTTTATCCCCAGCAGGGATTCCATCATGACCCTGTCGCCGTCGATCCACCCGTTGGCGGCTCCGGCCTTGATCATGGAGTACTCTCCTGAGACCTGGTATGCTGCCAGGGGCAGGTCGAACCTGTCCCTCGCCTCGCGGATGATATCGAGATAGGGTCCGGCGGGCTTGACCATGATCATGTCCGCGCCTTCGGCGACGTCCAGCTCGATCTCTCTCATCGCTTCGAGCCTGTTGCCGCAGGGCATCTGATAGCCTGCGCGGTTCCCCTTTCCGGGAGCCGACTCCGCAACGTCCCTGAAGGGACCGTAGTATGCGCTGTAGAACTTGGCGCTGTAGGCCATTATGGGCACGTTCTGGAACCCGGCGTCGTCCAGGGCCATCCTGATGGCGGCGATCTGACCGTCCATCATGCCGCTGGGGGCGATGATGTCCGCTCCGGCCTCCGCCTGCGACACCGCAGTCTTGCCATAGAGCTCGATGGTGTCGTCGTTGACGACGCATCCGTCGTCGTCCAGGACGCCGCAGTGGCCGTGGTCTGTGTACTCGCACAGGCACAGGTCCGCGATGACCATCATGTCCGAGTTCTCCTTCAGGCCGGAGATGGCCTTCTGAACGACTCCGTCTTTCTCATAAGCTCCGGATCCCACGGAATCCTTGTGCGACGGGATCCCGAACACCAGGACGGAGTTCACTCCGCTGTCCTGGATGTCCGAAGCGATCTTGTCGTATCCCTTCAGGGGGTGCGTGGGCACTCCGGGCATGGATGCGGTGGTCTTGGTCTCCGAGATGTTCGCGTCGAAGAATATCGGAAGCACGAACTGGTCCGGGTGGAGCCTGGTCTCCGCGACAAGGTTCCTCATTCTCTCGCTCTGTCTGAGCCTTCTCAGGCGCATGTCAGGATACATCATCATTGTTCATCCCTCAAACCGAATAGTTCCACGACTGCCTCGCACACGTCGGTGCGGCCCTCGCGGGAGGCTTCCCTCATGTTCTTGTAGAGCTCGGCCGTGAACTTGTTCATCAACGCCCTGGAGAGGTCCTCCAGGACTCCGGAGCACTCCGGCCCCGCCCTTGAGACGGCGGTGGCCAGCTCGTGCTCCCTGGTTTCGGCCAGCTTCATGCCGAGCTTGCGGATCACCTCGTTGGCGTACTGCTCCTTCTGCTCGGTGGCGAGGCGGGCCAGCTCCTCGCCTATGATCTTCTCCGCTCCCACGATCTCGTTCTTCCTGCGCTCGACGTTGCGCATTGCGATGGAACGCAGGGAGTCCATGCTGTCCAGCTCCACGTTGGGGATGCCTGAGACGGCCGGGTCCGTGTTCCTCGGGACGGAGACGTCTATGATCAAGAGTTTGCGTTCCGGGCGCTGCTTCATGGCCGCCTCCACATGCTCCATCTTGAGCACATGGTGCGGGGCGCCTGTTGCTACCAATACTAAATCGGAAGCTGTGACGGCTTCCGTCAGGCGAGCCATGCTGACAGCCTTCCCGCCCAGTTCATCGGCCAGCTCGATGGCGCGGCTGTAGGTCCTGTTGGAGACGATCACCGTTCCCACGTTCTTGCCGACCAGGTTCTTGGATATGACCGATGCGATGTCCCCTGCGCCGAGGATGGTGATCGCCTTGCCGGAAAGGTCTCCGAGGCGCTCCTCGGCGAGCTCGACGGATGCGGATCCGACTGATACGGCGCCCTTGTTCAGGGCGGTCTCGGAGCGCACCCTCTTCCCGACGATCATGGCCTTGTCGAACAGGCGCGACAGCATGGGGCCCACATGGCCCTCGTCCTTCGCCTTGGCGTAGGACTCCCTGACCTGGTGCTGTATCTGATCTTCTCCTACTATGAGGGAATCAAGGCCGCAGACCACCCTGAACAGGTGGCGGATGCTCTCCCTGTCCTCCAGGACGTAGGAGATGTTGGAAGAGGGGACTATCGTCTTGATGGTGGATTGGAAGTAATCTGCGACGGAGCGGTTGTCCGTGGATGCGGCGTAGACCTCGAAGCGGTTGCACGTCCTGACTATGACGTACTCTGTGATGCTGGAGACCGCGGGGATCCTCTTGCCCACCTCCTTCTCCAGAAGGGGGACCACATCGTTCAGGCCCTCCGTGCCTCCGGCGGAGGAATGCGTGACGTGGAGGCTGACGATCATTGCGGCACCTCCTTTATCGCTTTCTCGTAAGCGGAATCGCGGTCGCCGTCGGACAGCATCTTCCAGATGCCGTCGTCGGCGAGTATCCTCGCCAGATACTCGGCCCTGCCGGGCTGGGTGGGGATCCTGTCGCGGATGTACGCCCTCAGGTCGATCAGCAGCTCCAGCATGGCGTCGTAGGACGGATCGAGGAATCCGTCGATCTTGGAAATGACATAAGGCGGGAACGCGGGGACGCGTCCCTCGGAAGACACCGTCACGGTGTACCCCTCGCGGCGGAGGGTCGATGGGATCAGAACGTCTCCGCCTCCGTGGGCGGAGTTGGTCATTATCCCTTTGGCCATGGAGACGTCGCGGATGCTGTCGTTCAGCTCGTGGCTGGATGTGGCTGCCACCACTATGTCGGCGCCGTCCATGAACCTGCCAGCGGTCTCGGGGGACACGGCCTCCTTCACGACCTCGTCGGCCAGCTCCTCGAGCTCGGGGATGAGCTCCGGCGACACGACCCTTATCCTGAACCCGTCGAAATGACGGCACTTCCTCAGAGCCACTCCGCCCCCGCCGAACACTACGACGAGGCGGTTCCCGGGCGAAAGGAGCAAGGGCGACATGCGGACGGCTTCCAATGACATACTCTCCGGGCCGTTCGTATGCACAAGCATATGAAATACTATTGGTCGGTACATCCAACTGCACGGAAAATGAAGTTGGCCCCGAGGCCCCTCCTCTCAGTACAGGAGGGCCCCGGAGCCGTTTCGGGATCAGATCTTGTCCAGCGCCTGAGCGAGGTCGGCGATGATGTCGTCGATGTTCTCGCATCCGATGGACAGCCTGATGGTGGTCGGCATGATGCCCGACTCCACGAGCTGCTCCTCGGAGAGCTGGGAGTGGGTGGTGCTGGCCGGGTGGATGACCAGGGATTTCATGTCCGCCACGTTCGCAAGCAGGGAGAAGAGCTTCATGGAGTCGGCGAAGCGCTTGGCCCCGTCCCTTCCTCCGACGGTCTCGAAGGTGAAGATCGAGCCGGCGCCGTTGGGGAAGTACTTCTCGTACAGGGCGTGGTCCGGGTGGTCCGGGAGCATGGGGTGGTTGACCTTGGCGACCTTGGGGTGCTTGGACAGGAACTCCACCACCTTCTGGGTGTTGTAGACGTGCCTCTCGACCCTGAGGGAGAGCGTCTCCAGGCCCTGGAGCAGCACGAAGCTGTTCACCGGCGAGATGCAGGCGCCCATGTCCCTGAGGATGATGGCCCTTATCCTGGTGCAGAAGGGCGCTCCGGGAACGTCTTTCGCGAAGCTCACTCCGTGGTAGCTGGGGTCGGGGTCCACCATGTGGGGGAACCTGCCGGAGCCGGCCCAGTCGAACCTTCCGGACTCGATTATGGCTCCGCCGAGGACGGTGCCGTGGCCGCCGATGAATTTCGTGGCGGACTCCACGACTATGTCCGCGCCGTGGTCCAGGGGCCTGAACAGGTAGGGCGTGGCGAAGGTGTTGTCCACGACCAGGGGTATCCCATGGCGGTGGCACATCTCGGACAGGGCGTCGATGTCGATCAGGTTGGCGTTGGGGTTGCCGATGGTCTCCACGAAGACGGCCTTGGTGTTCTCTTTGATGGCCTTCTCGAAGTTCTCGATAGGGTTCGGCTGGGTGGGGTCCACGAAGGTGCAGTCCACTCCGTAGGACTTCAGGGTGTGGCCGAAGAAGTTGATGGTGCCTCCGTAGATGGAGATCGAGGACACGATGTGGTCCCCGGCGAAGGCCAGGTTGTTGATCGTGTACGTGATGGCTGCAGCGCCGGAAGCGACTGCGAGCGCGGCGGAGCCTCCCTCGAGGGCAGCGATCCTGGTCTCGAACACCTCGGTGGTGCTGTTGGTCAGGCGGCTGTAGATGTTGCCGTTCTTCCTGAGGGCGAACCTGTCGGCGGCGTCGTCGCAGTCCTTGAAGACGTAGGACGTGGTGAGGTAGATCGGCACGGCACGGGAGTCCGTGGTCGGGTCGGCCTGCTCCTGCCCCGCGTGGAGCATGACGGTCTCGAATCTCTGGCCCTGGGCGTTTAGGGGGCTCTTCGGAATGTTCTGTTCTTCTCTGAATCCCATTAGAATTCCTCTATGGAGGAGGGAATCTGTCGCTGGTATTTCAGACCGTCCATGGATGGAGCCGTCGGAGGAGAATGATAGAGAGCTTCCGCTCTTCGAGATAGAATGGGAAAGTGGCTGACAGCGTGTCTGAGTTCCCGTATGCTTGCGCAATACAGTACAGACAGATACGCGGGCGGACTTTACTGCCGGGTTCGGAATGGGACCGGGTGTGACCCCGCCGCTATGGCCGTCATACCGAAACATGGGATATCTGCAAAGTATATAAAATTAACTGAA
>CAVHQB010000068.1:0-9904 GCA_963637895.1 Lachnospiraceae bacterium | reverse complement strand
GGGTCTTCTTCTTCCTCTCCATCTTGTTCAGATGGCTCTTGAGGTTCCTGGCGCAGAGCCTCAGCGCCAGGCCGATCTCGCTCTGGAGCTCGGGGAACGAGGCCACCGCCTCCTTCCCTTCGGAAGTGAACGGGACCTTGGTGGACGCCACGTGGACCAGGATGATGGCCGGCCCGTAGGGAATGCCCTTCCCGCCCCTCTGCTCCAGCCCGTACCTCCTCCAGTCCATCTCGGAGATCGCCTTCGTTATGGCGCATGCGCCCTGCTGGTAGAGCAGGGGCACCCTGTTGGCGAACCTGAGGATCTGGACCTGGCCGTCGGAGGGTATGTCGCCTCCGTAGACTATCCCGGCCTCGACGACGAAGGGGTTGCCGTTCACCGCCTTGGGCGAGCGTGTGACGGGGGTCGCATAGTACTCGGGCCTGAGGCCGTCCAGGACGTGCATCAGGCCTTTCTTGATCAGCGTGTCGCCGATGGGCGACAGGCAGTCGGTCGGAGGCGCCATGATCTTGCACGTCTTGATGGCCGCGAGGATCTGGATGGCCTCCTCCCTGGTGAGCTTCTCCGGCTTCTTGTCGCCGTCCACCTTGGCCTTCTCGAGGATCTCGGTGGCCAGCCTGTCGGTGATGCGGGAGAAGTCGTTCTTGAGGAACGCCCTTATCGTCTTCTGGGCGGAGTTGGTGGCGTACTTCATGAGGTCCCCGATCTCCATGCCCTCGGGGTGGGGCTTGATCTCCTTCGGCCTGGGCGGCATGATGTCCGTCGCCCTCTCGAACACGTACTTGGTGCCGTCGGGGTCGTGGAATGTTATCTGAGCATGGGGGTTGACGATGGCGGTGTCCTTCAGGTACTCGAACACGGACTGCTTCCCGGTGATGTACCTGCCCTTGATGGTGTACTCGATGCTGGTCCCGTGCTCCTTGCCGGCCCACTCGAACGCCTTGTCGTTCGTCACTATCGGACGGTTGGTCTTGGTGTCGATGACGATGTCCATCCCCCAGGCCACCTCGTCCTCGCCCTCGATCCTGGACATCACGTGCGCCGGCTTGCCGGTGGTGATGTTCCCGTACATGACCGTCGCCGAGATACCGATACCCTGCTGTCCCCTGGACTGCCTGAGGGCGTGGAACCTGGACCCGTAGAGCAGGCGCCCGAAGACGTTGGGCATCATCTTGTGCACGATTCCGGGACCGTTGTCCTCGATGGTGATCTTGTAGTCCTCGTCGTTGAGCCTCTCGATCTTGACCTCTATGTCGGGAAGGAAGCCTGCCTCCTCGCACGCGTCGAGGGAGTTGTCCACAGCCTCCTTGATCCCCATGAGAAGGGACTTCGAACGGGAGTCGAAGCCGAGGATCTGCTTGTTCTTCTCGAAGAACTCCGTAACGGAGATCTCCTGCTGCTTGCTCGCGAGCTTCACAGCGGTCGCCGTCTTTTTCTCCTTTGGCGCGGCGGATTCCTTCGCATCTGTGTCTGAGGGCATCCAGTCGGGTCAATGCATCATCTAGGCTTTAAAGGTGACAATCCCATGTTCACGGGCCTGGAACCGTTGAACGGCCATACGATTCATGCAAGTTACATTGTCGGATGGAGGCCCGGTATCCGGAGATAAGACGAGATTGTTGGAAAAATTGGCCGTCTGAGATTTTCTCCAACGATATAATATTTAATGGTTCTGTCCAACCATGTTTTTTCTGGTTCTTCGATTCATCAAAAAACTAGTCCATTTTCATGTGAAATGCCATCAGGAAAACCGATATTCAGAACATTACGACCATAAACAGTTACAATATGATATTTCATGTTAACAATTAATCATATTGTCTTGTATCAATCATCTTTTTTCAGAATTGAAAGATACCAAAAGATATGACCATCATCCATCCAACAACAAGCTTTAAAATAGGCTCCCAGGCGATGGCAAACATGCCGTTAGGTAAGGAGGAAACGAATTGGACATTAGCGTGGGGATGGCATGGGTATTCCTGATAATCGCATGCATCCTGGAACCGATATGGGTCATCTTCCTCGACAAGTCGGAGAACTTCAAGAACCTGAAGTGGGGCGCGGCGACCATCATATCGGTCGGGCTGTGCCTTTACTTCCTCTCTCTGGCTGTCACGCAGATTGGCCCCGGAGTCGCATACAGCATCCTGGCAGGGATCGGTGCGATAGGAACTGTCATCGCGGGGTACTTCCTGTACAAGAACCGCGTGACGGCGAAGATGATATTCTTCCTGGCGCTCATCGTGATAGGCGTCATAGGGATCAGACTGATGTCGGGAGGTGCCTGATATGGAACTGCAGAACAAGGCCATGGCCTGGGTGATCATCGTCATCGGAGGGTTCTTCCAGGTCGGATGGTCCGTCGGGCTGAACTACACCGACGGGATGACCAATCTGGTGTGGGACATCATCGTGGTGGTGAGCCTGATCATCAGCATGCTGTGCCTGTCCATCCCGATGAAGAGCGGGATACCCATGGGGACCGCTTACGCCGTATGGATCGGCATCGGCGTCATCCTGACGATCATCACGTCCGCCATCATCGGCATCGAGAAGATCAACCTCGGCATGGTGGTGTTCATGATGGTCGCCATCGTCGGTATCGTCGGGCTCAAGATGAGCACGGTGCAGGACTGACGGTGCACAACGGCGGGCATCCGCCCGCCCTTCCATAAACGCCTTCCTCTCCCTCTCCTGAACGTTCTCGCGCGCGCGTTATTATATGTGTAGTCTCTACCCGCCGAACGATACAAATGGTGGACGAGAAAGCCATCCAGGCGGCGCAGGAGAAGTTCGGCGCCCTCATCAGAAGACAGCTGGAGAGAGTTGAGGTCCTCAAGTCCGAAGGGGACTGGATCGACTACTCCAAGCTGGACAAGCTCATCATCGGAGTCTGCGGCGGAGACGGCATCGGGCCCTACATATGCGCGTCCGCACAGAAGGTCATGGAGTTCCTCCTGGCCGACAAGATCAAGGCCGGCAAGGTCGAGATCAGGCAGATCGACGGACTGACCATCGAGAGGAGGGCCGAGGTCATGAAGGCCATCCCCGACGACACCCTGGCAGAGCTGAAGAAATGCCACGTCATCCTCAAGGGGCCCACCACCACGCCCGCCAAGGGAGACCCCTGGCCCAACATCGAGAGCGCCAACGTCGCCATGAGGAAGGAGCTGGACCTGTTCGCCAACGTCAGGCCCGTGTCCGTCCCCGAGCTCGGGATCGACTGGACCTTCTACAGGGAGAACACCGAGGGGTCCTACGCCCTCGGGTCCGACGGGTTCTTCGTCTCCGACGACCTGGCCATGGACTTCTGCGTCGCGACCGTCCAGGGGACCGAGAGGATCATCCGCGCCGGGTTCGAGCACGCCAAGAAGACCGGCAAGAACTACGTGTCCATCATCGTCAAGGCCAACATCATCAAGACCACCGACGGACTGTTCGTGGACCTGGCCGACAAGATCGCCAAGGACTACCCCGAGGTCAAGCACGACGTGTGGTTCATCGACATCACCACCGCCAAGCTCATCGACCCCGCCAGGAGGAGCGACTTCAAGGTCTTCGTCCTGCCCAACCTGTACGGCGACATCATCACCGACGAGGCCGCCCAGATCCAGGGAGGAGTCGGAACGGCCGGTTCCGCCAACATCGGGAAGAGGTACGCCATGTTCGAGGCCATCCACGGGTCCGCCCCCAGGATGGTCACCGAGGGACGCGCCCAGTACGCCGACCCCTGCAGCATGATCAAGGCCGTCGCCCTGATGATGAACCACATCGGCGAGACCGAGAAAGGCAGGAAGCTCGAGATGGCCCTCGACATCTGCACCCAGTTCGAGAAGAAGCTCGTCATGACCGGAAGGAGCACCGGAGCCACCGGAGACGAGTTCGCCCAGTACATCCTGGACACTATGCAGCGCGCGGACCTCGAGCAGGCCTGGAAGGGCTACGTCGACGCCGCCGTCGCAGCGAAGAACTGATCTTAAACCTCAAAGCCGGGCTGCCTTCTTGGCGGTCCGGCATGCTCTCAACTTCTTTCCCCCATTCTCCGACCCGATCTTAGATATCAGGTCCTACCATCTGATAACAAGTTCACTGCATTCACCGATTCATTATATCCTCTTAATACCAAGCAACTAATATGTTCAGGAGGGAATGCATCCAGGACCTCCTTGACTGGTCCGTGTCGAAGTCGAGGAAGATCGCTGTCATCACCGGTCCCAGGTGCGTGGGGAAGACCACGCTGATCAGAGAGGCCGGCCGCGTCTACGGCAGCTTCATAGAGATCGACATGAAGGAGTGCATGTGGCTGAGGGGCATAATCGCCAAATGCTCGTGCACCGACGACCTGGCGAAGAAGCTGGCCTCCGAGTTCGGAGAGGACACCGTCATACCCGGCGACACGCTCCTGCTGCTGGACGAGATAGAGTACTGCCACGATGCCGCATGGCACCTGGAGTCCCTGAACGACAGGGAGTGCCTCGACATAGCCGTGGTCTTGTCGTGCGTCTCGTCGGGGACGTCCGGGTTCAGGCAGGAGCCCCGCCCGTGGGAGCACCGCATAGAGGTCAAGCCGTTCAGCTTCACCGAGTTCCTGCAAGCCATGAGCATCGGAGAGGGGTACATCGAATCCCTCAAGGAGCGCATAGTGGAGGGCGGAGAGATATGCCTGGAGGAGGACGAGGCCATGAGCATCATGTTCCGCAGGTACATGATATCAGGAGGGTTGCCGGCGGCCGTGGCCACCATGGCCGCCACCAGGAGGATCGCCGATACCCTGGAGGTGTCCAGGTCGAACCTCGCCGAGCAGATGCACGACGCCTTCGTCTTCGCCAGGAAGATGCATGATATCGTGTCCAAATGCGTCAGATCCCTGCCGGAACAGCTGGCGGTGAACGGGAGGTTCACCTACTCCAAGGTGGGGGTGCGCCGGTCCGCCGGCAGCAGGCAGTGCTACAGCAGCGTGGAATGGCTGGTCGACTCCGGGATCGTCACCATGTGCGACAGGGTCGAGCTGCCGTTGGACGACCGCCCCGATCCGGGACCGGCATTCTACAAGCTGTACATCGACCCGGGAGCGCTGGCCAGCATGCTGGACGGCTGGGTGTGCGACGCCATGATGAACGGCCACTACGACAGCTGCCCCTGCGCCGTGGTGGAGAACTGCGTCGCCGGGTCCCTGAGGTCGGAAGGGTACGAAGCCCATTACTACTGCAGCGGGAGGAAGGAGGCGGACTTCGTGGTCCGCTCCGGGAAGGACGTGGTCGGCATGGTGGTCCGGTCGCACAACAACACGCGCAGGAAGTCGGCCGCGAACCTTCTGGACGCGGGACTGATTACGAAAGCCGTGGAATTCAGCCAGGATCCGAGCACGGGGCAGGGCGAGAAGCTGCCGATATACGCCGCAGGATTCCCCGGAGAAGTACTGAAAAGGGTGTGCCGAGCAGGCGATGACCTGCCCGGCGATGGTTTCACTGCTCGATGAGCACCAGGACGTTTCCGACCTGGATGGTCTCGACGGCCTTGCCGTCGAGCATGAGGCGCTTGTCCAGCTCGAAGAACTCGGCGGAGACCTCGACCTTCTCCCCGTCGATGTCCAGGGAGATTGCTCCTCCTGCCAGCGCAGCAGCGGCGTCCGCAGGGGACATAGCCGCGACGGCGGAGACGATGGCCTTGGCCTGGGCCTTGAAAGCAGGGCCGAGCTTGGCGTGAACGGGCTTGACCCCGACGACCTCCTCTGTGAGCTTCGCTTCGGGGGCGACCTTGACGTCCTTGGCCTTGGTGGTCTCCTTGATGTCGTCCACGGTGGACGCCAGGATCTCCGCGTCGGCTCCGACGAGCTCGATCATGCCCAGCTCTGCGTTCAGGGCGATCTTCTTCTCGGACTTCCAGGAACGGACAGCCGCGAGCACGTCTGCGAGCAGCTCTCCGGCCTTCTCTGCGGACTCGTCCCTCAGGACGGGCTCCGGCCAGGAGGTCAGGTGGATGCTCCTGCATCCCTCGGTGGCCTTGAACCTCTCCTGGTAGACCTCCTCGGTGACGTGGGGCATGAAGGGCGCCAGCATCTTCAGGCTTCCGAGCAGGACGTTGTACAGCGTCCATTTGACGGCGTCGTCGCTCCTGCCCTTGACCATCTCGATGTAGTTGTCGGCGAGCTCGTGCCATATGAAGGCCTCGACCTCCTTCATGGCCTTGTCGAACTGGTAGGACTCGAAGCACTCGGTGACGTCCTCCACGGTGGCGGAGTACTTGGACAGGATCCACCTGTCGGCGACCCTCAGCTCGGGCATCTCCTTGGGGACGCCCTCGAAGAACCTTCCGACGAACTGCCCGATGTTGAACACCTTGTTGCACAGCTTCCTTCCGCGGATGACGTCCTTCTCCCTGAAGGCGTGGTCGATTCCGAGAGAGCAGGTCGCGGCGTAGTACCTCAGCGCATCGGCTCCGTAGTTCTCCAGGATCGGGATCGGGTTGATGACGTTCCCGATGGACGAGTGCATGGGGGTCCCGTCGGGGGCCATGATGAACCCGTGGATCATGATGTTCTCCCAGGGGATCGAGTCCTCGATCTGCTGGGCCCTCAGGATGGAGTAGAACGCCCAGGTCCTGATGATGTCGTGGGACTGAGGCCTCAGGGACATGGGCCACAGCTTCTTGTGGAGCTCCTCGTCCCTTCCCCAGAACGTGTTGTACAGGGAGGACCCGGAGGAGTCCATCCATGTGTCGAAGACGTCGGTGCATCCGACGAGCTCTCCGCCGCACTCGGGGCACTTCTCCACGGGCGGGGCGTCCAGGGTGGGGTCCACGTAGCACTGCTCCTTGGTGGCGCATATGGCATGGCCGCACTTGGCGCACTCCCATATGGGGATGGGCGTGGCGAAGACCCTCTGCCTGCTCAGGACCCAGTCCCACTCCAGGGAGTTTGTCCAGTCCTCGAGCCTGATCTTCATGAACTCGGGGAACCAGTTGATCTCCGAGGCCCTCTTGAGTATGATGTCCTTGAAATCGGTGGTCTTCAGGAACCACTGGGGGACCTGCAGGTACTCGATGGGCGTGTGGCACCTCCAGCAGATGGAGACCTGCTGGGGGTTGTCCTTCTGCTCGACGAGGATTCCCTGGTCCTTGAGGTCCTGGATGGCTGCCTCCCTGGCTTCGAGGACGGGCATGCCCGCGTACTTGCCGGCGAGCTCGGTCATGCGGCCGCGCTCGTCGATGCCCTTCTCCATCTCGAAGTGGTACTTCATGACCCACTCGAGGTCGTCCTTGTCCCCGATGGTGCATATCATGACGGTGCCGGTCCCGTAGTCCATCTGGACCTTGGGGTCGGCGATGACCTTGACCCTCTTCCCGAAGAGGGGCGCGATGAGCTCCTTGCCGACCAGGTGCTGCTTCTCCTTGTCGTCCGGGTGGACGGCGACTGCTTTGCAGGTGCACAGCAGCTCGGGCCTGGTGGTGGCGATCATGACGTCGCCGGAGCCGTCGGCCAGTGCGAACTTGATGAAGTTGAGCTTGTTGACGTTGTCCCTGTACTCCACCTCGGCGTCTGCCAGGGCGGTCATGCAGCTGGGGCACCAGTTCACGGGGAAGTTGGCCTTGTAGACCAGGCCGCGGTTGAACAGGTCCACGAAGGACAGCTGTGTGATCCTCCTGTAGTAGGGGGCGTCGGTCTGGTAGTAGATGCTGGGGTCCATGCTCTCTCCCAGGATCTCGAAGTGGTGCGTCATCTCCTCGATGAAGCCGTTGGCGTACTCCTCGCAGAGCCTCCTGTACTCCTGCCTGGGGGTGTCCAGCTTGGTGATGCCGTGCTTCTTCTCCACCTTGACCTCGATCGGAGTCCCGTTGACGTCGAAGCAGAGGGGGAAGAACACGTTGTATCCGCGCATCCTCTTGTAACGGGCGGCGAAGTCGATCAGAGAGTACCCCGTGGCGTGGCCCAGGTGAAGGGGGCCGGAAGTGTACCTCGGGGGGTTGTCGATGCTGAAGACGGGCTTGTCGGAAGCGGGGTCGAAGCGGTAGACGGCTTCGTTCTTCCACATCTCCTCCCAGCGTTTCTCAATGGTTGATGAATCGTACTGAGCCATGGCTAACGGAGGTCTGTAGTCAGGTGTACTATAAATACTCCTTTTCGCGGGTGCGCGCGTGCGAACAGACGAAGGATTCAACTGTCCCCGTACTCGGCCCTCAGACGGTCGATGCTGCTGAAGTCGGGCACGGGCATCTTGAAACGGTCGATGGAGCCCATGAACGATGCTGCGAAGAGAGGGTAGTGCCTGATGCCCTTGTCATCGATGAAGCAGTTCCTCGTCTCGAAGATGATCCCCTGGATTCCAGAGGCCTGCATCTTCTCCATCGACGGGGAGGTCCTGTTCCTCCCGGTCCTGATGGCCACGGCGCACACCTTCCCGTCGATGGTTGTCACGAAATCGGCCCGAGCACGCCCCTTCGGGTCGCGGTAGAAATAGAGGTCCCGCCCCTGTGCGACGAAAGCCTGCGCCACAGCGTTCTCCACTATGGCACCGGAAAGCACATCGAAGTTCCCGTTGACGATTTCCGAGACGGTCTCGGACCTGTATAGGCTCACCAGGAGCCCTGTGTCGAACATGTACAGCTTGAACAGGTTCCCGCGGACCTGCGCCCTCAGAGGCATCTCCGTCTCGGAGACCCGGTTGCATCTGAGCACGGTCCTGGCCATCGACAGCCAGTCCAGGGCGGGAGCGTAGTATGAATGCCCGTCGTAGTACCGCTTCCCGGGATCATGCCCCCCGATGCTGTTGAAGACGAACCTCTTGTTCCCGGTTGCCAGCATCTGCGGGACCGCATCGAAGCAGGCCTCGACCTTCGACCTGAGGGGATCGCCGGCCACATGTTTCCGGATGTCCTCCTTGCACGCTCCGACGATCCTGTCCTGCGTCCTGCGGACCGTGCCGTACTGCTTGGACTCCACGAAGGACCGGACTGCTTCCGGCAGACCTCCGATAACGAGATACCAGCTGTGGTACTCGCTGAACGTGTTGAAGAGCGAACCGTCGATGGGCTTGCATTCCGACAGGGAGCTCCTCACAGCCTGGATCGGCTCTTCCGGCACTCCGAGCGCCCACAGGAACTCCTCGAAGTCCATGGGCACCATGTCGACGGTCTCCACATATCCGGTGGGAGGGAGCCTGATCTCGCAGATGTTCAGCCCCAAGAGGGATCCGGATGCTATGACGCGGTATCTCCCGTCCTCGGCGAACGACTTCAACGCCGTGAGGGCATCGGGGCAATGCTGGATCTCATCGAGGAAGATCAGCGTCTTCCCGGGGATGAACTCGAAATCCGGATGGACCGCCGAGAGCTTCAGGATCAAAGAATCCACAGTGAGGTCTCCTTCGAACACGTTCCGTGAACGCCCATCCTCGGACAGGTCGATGTCCAGGACATGGATTCCGTTCGTGATACAGAAATCCATCACGGAGTAGGTCTTCCCGACGTTCCTGGCCCCGCGGATCATGAGCGCAGACCTCCGGCCTGAGCGGTACCATTCGTCGATGGATTCGGAGATCTTGCGGCGCATAAGGAGCCATGCCCCTTGTTGCAAATCTAGTTTTCGACACTTTCATAACCAGATCTAGTCTAGTTTTTCACAAATTTCACGGCGTTTTTTCTGGTTTACGATGACTCTCGACACACATTCAATAAACTTTGAACATGCTCAAATGAACATCAAATGAAATATTATGGACACTTATATCTAACATTCGGGCCGTTTCGGCGCGATTCTCTCGAATCTAAGCAAACCTTATTATAAAACCCGTTGTGACGACATCCATGATTTACGACAAGCTGGCGGACGGCATCATCCGCCACTCAAAGGCCATATTGGCCATATGGGTCGTCATCATGGTGATATCGGTGCCCTTGGCCCTCA
>CAVHQB010000067.1:0-9941 GCA_963637895.1 Lachnospiraceae bacterium | reverse complement strand
GGATGACCTGTCCCCGCCCGATAGGTGCACCAACTTCTTGGTCACCTAGCCCCAATTCATTCTTCGTCGGACCCGGACCTGACCTTGACGGCCATGCCCTTCTTCATCCTCTTCATCTCGGACGCCACGAGGAACGCCCTTCCGGTGGCCACGGGCCTGTCAGCGGAGTCGGTGACGATCACTTCCTCCATCGGGCGCATCTCGGGGTCGCAGGATGTGACGAACTGGCAGAACACGTTCCTCCCGTCGGAGACGAAGGGGACGGCGTCGTCGGTGACCGACACCCTCATGTGGGGCGCGGGCACGGCGGAGACGATCCTCTTGGCCCCTTCCATCCTCAGGGTGTACAGTCCGTCGCCGGCGCGCATGGAGAGCACGTGCTCCCCGTCGGAGATGACGTTCCTGATCTTGCCGGTCTTCTTGCTGGTTACCAGCTCGATGGGCTCCCTGAACAGGGCGTCCGCGGCTCCGATGCCGAACTGGTACCTGGCTACCGCCTTGGCCCTTATGAGGTCGGCGTTGTACTCTTCGTTCCCGTCGTCGGGGATCTGCTCCGGCTCGATGGCCTTGGTGAAGCCCTTGGCGGTGAGGAACTGGAACGTGAGCCTCTCCGACTCCGTCTCGGTCTCGGCGTCCTGGATGGACGGGAACAGGGACTGGGCCAGGGGGTACATCTCGTCAAGCTCCGCCGGCACGGGGCCCCAGGGAGTGACCACGATCGGGGTGTATCCTGCTCTGCGGGCCTTGTCGAACGCCTCGGCATACGGCCTGCTGTAAGGCTTCCCAGCACAGTCCGGGAAGAGGACCGCCTTGTCAGTCGGCGGGACGTACCTCTCGCCGAGCCTGTTCAGGTAGCGCTTGTAGACGGGCCTGGACCTGCTCTCGGGACCGGTGTAGAACACCGCCCCCTCCCTGCTGATCGGGTCGTACAGCTCCATCTGGCCCTGGTACTCCCTCAGCCTCCTGAGGCCGTCCAGCAGCGCGGGATGGGCCCTGCACCTGTTCTCGGCCAGCTCCCAGAGCCTGCCCTCTTTGAGGTACCTCTTGACGAGGGCCAGCTCCTGGGTGATCTGATAGAGGTTGTGCTCCGCGATGAGCTTGGTGCGCTTGTTCTTGTCCATGCGCCTGAGGCTCTCCAGGGTCTGCCCCCTGCATGCGGGGCAGTTGCAGTCCAGGGTCTGCATGTCCTGGAGCCTGAAGGTCCCGTCGAGGAACATCATCCTGTCGTCCCTGGCGAACTTGGCGTAGGAGGCGGAATCGAAGAGGTCGCAGCCCATGAGCGTCAGAAGGGCGAGGACCATGGGGTGGCCCGCTCCGAACGCGTGGACCGGGCGGTTGGGGTTGAGGCCTTTCTTGGAGGACATGACCACATCGACGAGCTCGGAGTAGCGGTACTGCTCCATCAGGGGGACGATGCCTCCGATGGGATGCACGTCGACGTCCATGTCGGCCATCCCTGCGGCGCTGTACTCCCTCAGGTCTGTGTAGATGGAGCCTTGGACGACTCCGTTGATCATCATGTCGCCCTTCATGTCGCAGGCCTCCTTGGTGCGCTCCAGGGTGGTCTCCAGGGACCATTTGGTCTTGGCGTAGGTCCAGTCGGGCTCGGTGAAGATATCCAATACAGTCCCGATGTCGGTGCCTATGGACTTCTGGAACTCGATGATCTCCGGGTTGGTGACCTCGACCTCGCCGTACATGTGGCTCTGGAAGGTCCCGGAGTCGGTCATGATGACTCCGGGGAAGTCCAGCATCTCATGGAGCCCGACGGCCTGGGCCTTCTCCTTGAGGGCCGGGCTGTTCCTGATGATGTATGAATTCGTGATGAGCGCCCTGAATCCGAAGGTGTCGTAGAGCTCCCTCGGAGGGACGGTGCATATCTTGGGGTTGACCACAGGGAGCAGAGCCGGGGTCTCAATGGTCCCCGACCTGGTGGCGAACTTCCCAATCCTCGCCATCCCGTCCCTTCTGACGATCTCGAACATTACGGGAAGGATGGACAGGTCGTATTTATAAGGGGATGAGAGGGAAGGGACCGATGCCCCTCGGCCCTCTCTTTGATCGTATCAGTTGATGACGTCGATCTGGTTCCTGTTCTCGTCGGCGAACACCTTGGCTATGGCGTTCTTCATGATGGTGTCAGGGACGTCCTCCACGAACTCCCTCTTCCAGTCCAGGGTGGGCCTTCCGAAGGACACGAGCTTGGGGCCGCTGTCGCAGACCTCCTCGGCATCGAGCATCTTGATCTCGAGTCCCTCGATGATCTCGGGGATGGTCATGCCGTTGATGTAGACCTCGTTCCTCCCCTCGTCCGTTGGCACCTCTTTGTAGGCGCAGGAGATGTCGGCCATCTGCATCTCGAAGACCAGGTCCTTGATGTACTGGTTCATGACGGCGCAGGTCCTGCGGCGGATCGTCGGGTCGTCGGGGTCGGCTGAGTGCCTGTACTCGATGTTGATCATTGCCATGGGTGAGGAATCCTGGAACGGGTTGATAACGGTAGGGGATGCTCCGACAGAGGTTTAACCCGTGATGAGAATCGGAACCCCATGGACGGGACTCCGGGAGAGGATGCCGAAGACGGGAAGGGCTTCTTCAGAGTGCTCTTCGAGGTGACGGCGGACAGGCTCACCACATAGAATCCCGTCGTGAAGGGCATCTTCCTGATGCACGTCGCTATGATAGTCATCGTGATCGCTTTCGCCTGCAACGCGCTGGCCCGCCTGGACCTGAAGAGCATAGCGCTGAGCTTCATCGTGCCCGGCCTGTTCATCAGCGCCCACATAGCCTACGGGATGAGGGACTCCCGCAGGGTCCGCCACCGGAACAGGATATACCATCATGGCCCGGGGACGGAGATCCGCGTCAGGTACTCCCGCTTCGTGCCGATGAACTGTTGCGTCGAGCTGTTCGCCGGGGACTGCCATGTGGCATCGCTTTACAGAGGGAACGAGGATGCTATATCCATCCCGCCGGAGGCGGAGAAGATATCGTTCGTGATCGAGGACACGAGGATAGGGGAGTTCGACCTCATTCCCGATGGTGACGATTGCTTCTACATCTTCTCCGAGAACAGGATCCCCCTGAACCTCATCCCGCTGGTCAAGCGGTCGGGCTCCTTCGATGGCATAGACACGGAAGCGGAAGAGGAGCCGTACAAGGCTGTGTGCAGAGAGCTGGTGAAAGAAGGCAGGTTCAGCCTGATGTTCTGCTGGGCGGAGCTCCTGTGAGCCGAGGATTGGAGCGCCTCAGTGCTCCGGACAGCTCCATCCCGCCTTCTGCTCCGCCCTCTGAAGACAGGCATCGACGGCATCAGGATCCAGCTCCGGAAGGAACACAACATCGTCGGGATCGTCGATGCGAGGATTGATCTCCGTCTCGAACCACACCACGTCATGCCATCCGCCGGCCTTATATCCGGCCTGGCAGAACCTGCCGACCTCTTGGAAGCCCATGGAGCGGTGGAACGATTCGCTCGGACGGTTCGGGACGGTGACGCAGGCGAAGACGTTGACTACGTTCTGCAGCTTCAGGATGTCCAGCAGCGCCCCGTACAGGGCATGGGCTGCGCCCATGCCGCGATGGCCCTCGTCGACGTACACGGACAGCTCCGCGCTCCACCTGTACGCACCGCGGCCCATGAGCCTGTGAGCGTAGGCGTAGCCGATGACCTCCCCGGAATCCTCCGTGCACACGATCCACGGGTGCTCGGCCAGCACGGAGACCACCCTCCCGGCGAAATCTTCCATGGAGGGGAGCACGAGCTCGAACGTGATGGACGTGCCTATGCACTGCCCGTATATCCCGAGCATTGCCGGCGCGTCCGAGGGGGATGCCATCCTCAGCTTCATGATGACCTCCAGCACAGGGCAGGTATTTGAACCCGTCCAGACGCCCGGATTCAACACCGCTTCGACAGGCTTAACGGGGGGTGTGGAGTCTTATATAGAAAGAAAAGATTCTCCAGACCATTACAGGTGATGACATGACTGAAATGCTCAAAGTGGTCGACCTGCACGCCGCCGCCGGCGACAAGGAGATCCTGAAAGGCGTCAACCTCACCGTCAACGAGGGGGAGACCTGTGTCCTTTTCGGACCCAACGGGTCAGGCAAGTCCACCCTGCTGTCCACCATCATGGGATACAGCTCCATACAGGTGACCCAGGGCCAGATATTCTTCAAGGGGCAGGACATCACCGACCTGTCCGTGGACCAGCGCGCGAAGCTCGGCATAGGCATGATGATGCAGAGGCCTCCGAACATATACGGGGTCAAGCTCGGCGACCTGATCAAGGTCTCCTCCCCTCAGGGCGAGGAGGTCCTCAAGGACGCTCCCAAGTTCAAGATGGACTCGTTCCTGGACAGGGAGGTCAACGTCGGGTTCTCCGGAGGGGAGATCAAGAGGTCCGAGCTGCTGCAGCTCACCGCCCAGAGGCCGGAGTTCATCCTGCTGGACGAGCCCGAGTCCGGGGTGGACCTGGAGAACATCGACCTGATCGGCAACAAGGTCCACGACCTGCTGTACGACGGCACGTGTCCTGGAAAGCAGAGGCACGTGTCCTCTCTGGTCATCACCCACACCGGGCAGATCATGGACTACATCGGCGCCGACCGCGGGTACGTCATGAAGAACGGAAGGATCCAATGCTCCGGGAGGCCCAGCGACCTCCTGAAGGAGATCAAGGAGAACGGCTACGGAGAGTGCGGAGAATGCCAGATAATCAAGCTGTGAAGGAGGCCCTCTCCAAGAAGGGCGCATACGGCGCCGACCTGGACCTGGACCGCTACGAGGAAGGGTCCAAGGACCCCGAGCAGATCGACGACCTCGAGAGCTCGGACTACAAGGAGTACATGGAGAAGGTGGGAGTGGTCTCGGACGAGATCAACCGCTCGGGAACGCTGATGTTCATCGACAACGGGCTGAGCCACTGCCACACCAACGAGCAGGAGGGCATGGAGATGATGTCCACCCAGGCCGCGCTGAAGAAGTACGACTGGGTGAAGGACTACATGTGGAAAGCCGTGGACCCCACCAAGGACAAGTACACCGCCAAGAGCTTCCTGGAGAACGCCGACGGGTACTTCGTGAGGGTGAAGTCGGGATACCACATCAAGAGCCCCGTGCAGACCTGCATGCTCCTGAACACCGACAAGAGCGTCCAGAACGTGCACAACATCATCATCGTGGAGGACAACGCCTCCCTGGAGATGATCACCGGATGCTCCACCGCGCACCATGCCGACGATGCCCTGCACGTGGGGGTCTCGGAGATGTACGTGGGGGAGAACTCCAACCTCACCTTCTCGATGATCCACAGCTGGGGCAAGCAGACCGGCGTCCGTCCCAGGACCGGAACGGTGGTGGGGAAGAACTCGCACTTCACCAACAACTACGTGATCCTGAATCCCGTGGGGAGCCTGCAGAGCTTCCCCGGAGCCACCCTCGCCGAGGGCGCGTCCGCCATGTACAACACCATGTGCATCGCGCACGAGGGCTCCGACATAGACACTGGAGGGATGGTCAACCTCAACGGGAGGCACAGCAACGCCCAGATCATGAGCAGGAGCATCTCCATGGGCGGACGCATGTGCGCACGCGGAAGGCTCGTCGGGAACGCGCCTGACATCAAGGCCCACCTGGAGTGCAGGAGCATCATCATGAAGGACGGAGGCTCCACCAGCGCCGTCCCGGAGCTGGAAGCGCATGTCGCCGATGTGGAGATGACCCATGAGGCCGCCGTCGGGAAGATCGCAAGGGACCAGATCGAGTACCTCATGTCCAGGGGACTGGACGAGGACCAGGCGGTCAGCATGATCGTCAGAGGGTTCCTCTCCGGAAGCATCAACGGGCTCCCGCCTGCGCTGCAGAAGGAGCTGGACTCCGCCATCACCCAGGCCAACCTGGGAGACTGAGCCTGCAGAAACCGATTCACTGCGGGCCCTGGGATCCCGGGGCCTGCCCTCTTCTCTCGATATTGTATATTGAGTATGGAATGGGATTTACTCCATCCTGAACTCGGCCTTCTGCTCCATCACGGATATGATGTTGCCATCCGGGTCCAGGAACGACGTGAAGGTGCCGAAAGGGGTCCTGACGGGATCCACGACGAACTCGACGCCCTCGTCGATTAGCCTGCGGCGGGTGTTGTACGGAGAGTCCACACCGAAGACGACCCCGGTGTCGATGCCTGTGCTTTCGGATCTCCTGAGGACCAGCCTGCAGCTGCCGCGGACCATGTATGCCGAGGAATCGTCCTTCCCGAGCAGCTCCATGCCGAGGACCTCGGAGTAGAACCCGACGGAACGGACGAGATCGGAAACCGGTATGATGCAGGCGAAGATGTTCTCGGGCAGCCCTTCGACGGTGTACTCGAAGTTCCCTCCATGCGGATCTCCCAAAGGCATGATGTCCTGGAAGGCAGGGGAGATGATGTAACCTTGGGTGTCGGATGCTGTCGGCCGCTTCATCATTGTTGCTAAAGCTGTGCCCCATATCGTCTTATGACGCCATACGACTGCAAGACAATCGTGCCGTCTAAACGGATCGAAAGACAGGATTGCCTGAACTTCACGCCGTTTATGCTGGCCACTGTCCCCCGATTGCCTGGACTGTTGCGTAATCACAACGAAACTGTTATATATCTGTCCATGATACCATGGAATACTGCCCTGGTAGTGTAGCGGCCTATCATGAAGCCCTGTCGAGGCTTCGACACGGATTCGAATTCCGTCCAGGGCGCTCATCTCTATTTTTGAGAAGCGTGTTCCTCGTGGCCGAGAGGCCGTCGTTCCATCTTCAAGAAAAATGATTGCTCCCCGGCGCGACCGCCGAGGATTCTGAAGTTTCAAGGAAAAGCTCACTGAGCGGCTGGTTCCGGCTCGTACATGTACTTCCTGCAGAACGGGATCAGCATGCATCCGACCGCGTTCCCCAGGATCGCGATGACATCGAACACCAGCGCGTCCAGCGTGAACTCCCCCGCGGAGCAGAAGTAGAACATGTCCGCGATGGAGTGCTCGAACCCCGCCAGTATGAACACGGGCACGCAGAAGAAGATCGCGAGGAAGCTGTTCCTCTGCTTGTAGAAATCCACGGCGATGAACATCAGAACACCGCAGAATATGGCGCGGAAGAATATCTCGTGATATTCCAGCATCAGCTTGCCGTCCACCAGCGCCTGCGCCTGGTCCATGGGCATCATCAGCCCCGTCACCAGGCTGCCGACGAAGTTCCCGATTATTATCACCAGTATCCCGATGAGGTACGACGGAGGGTTGTCTACGGCATACCCCACCTTCCCGGTGTACAGATCCAGCCTGAACGCCACGACCGTCATCAGCCCCACGGAGAACAGCACCGCCCCGACCCACTTCGGATCAGTCTTCAGATAGACGCAGCAGCCTATCGCGATCGCCATACCTGCAAGGCAGGCACGTATGAACATCCTGGAGTAGTACCCCATGGTATCAGAGCTCGTGGTAGAACAGGAGGATCGTCCTGTACACGCCGTCCTTGTCCCTGAACCCGCCCGGGATCATCCCCAGGTGATGGAACCCCTTCTTCTCGTAGAGGTGTATGGCCGAGGCGTTGTCCTGGACCACCGCGTTGAACTGCATGATGCGGAATCCCCTCTCTGCTGCGACCTTCAGGGAATCGTCCACCAGCGCGCCTCCGATGCCCTTCCCGGCCATGGCCGGGTCCACGGCATAGGATGCGTTGGAGATGTGCCCGCACCTGCCCACGTTGTTGGGATGCAGGATGTACAGTCCGACAACCTTCCCGTCGAGGACGGCAACTCCGCAATGGGTCTGGGAGCCGAAGAACTCCGCAGCGCCGTCCTCCGTCAGGGCATCCTCCTGGGGGAACGCCATGCCGCGCTCCACCACGGAGTTCCAGATGTCCGCCATGGCGGGTATGTCCGCCGGACGGAAGCCTCTCACCTCTATGTCCATGGATTCCGAATCGGCTGGAGCTTATAAGGTCGTATCCCGACTGGAGCAGGAATCCATCTCAGAGGCCGGGCCGATGCCCGCAGGGAAACAAACGGACGAAGGGGCTTATACTAAGAACAGCAAGCTCCCTCCATGGGATCGAACGACAAGATATCCGAGAGCCCGAGCCAGGATCATGCATCTGCAAAGCGGCGTCCGGCCTCCGGCAGCGAGCACATCCAAGCCCTTGGAGGCCTCGGCAATCCTGAACGGGACCGCCTCATGGCCGTGGACAAGGGATTATCAACATGGGGGGAGATGTCAGACGAGATGAAGCAGGTGGACACCGGCGGACTGTCTTTCGCAGATCTTCGCAGGAAAGACAAATACTACGTCGACAAGACCCTCTTGATAAAGGACATCCTCAGCTCCAACGATAGCGGAGTCTATCTGTTCACCCGCCCCCGCAGGTTCGGGAAGACGACCAACCTGTCGATGCTCGATGCTTTCTTCAACATCGAGTACAAAGGCAACACGTGGTTCGACGGGCTTGAGATCTCCGAATACCCTGAGTACGAGAAGTACAAGAACGCGTTCCCGGTGGTGCACCTGGACCTCAAGGATACGAAGGCCCAGACATATGAGGATTATGTCAGGAAGCTGAGGATAGCCCTCAGGAACCTGTTCGTCAAGCACCGCTACCTGCTGGATTCCGAATGCATGTACGAAGATGATAAGAAGATCTTCAATGAAGTGCTCTTCAAGACCACTGAAGCAAGCGACATCCCGGATTGCATCCCGTTCCTGTGCGGAAAGTTGGAAGAACATCATGGCAGCAAGCCTGTGGTCCTCATCGATGAATACGACAGCGCGGTATCGGACGCGTTCGGAACAGAATCCCACAAGCCGATGATGGACCTCCTGGGAGATGTCATGTCAGCCGCCCTCAAGAGCAACAGCTCCCTCCAGATGGCGTATGTCACGGGCATAATGCAGGTTGCGAAACACAGCATCTTCTCCTGCGCGAACAACTTCAGAGTGAACAATGTCTTCTCGACGAGATCCGATGAGAGGTTCGGGTTCACAGAAGCAGAGGTCAGAATGATATTGAACGAATCCGGGCATCCGGACAAGTTCGATTTGGCGAAGGAATGGTACGATGGATACCGTTTCGGGGATGCTGAAGTATACAACCCCTTCAGCATCATGAGCTTCGTATCAGAGGATTGCCAAGAATCATCCTACTGGGCTGACAACGGCAAGGATGTGCTGATCAAGGACATGCTCGAGAACATCTCCGTCAGCAACTACAAGGACATCTTGAACCTGGTGACCGGCGGTTCCATCGATTCCGGCCTGGACATCGCATTCTCGTATGGTGTCATCAAGAGATCCGGCGGGCCCCTGTACAGCCTGATGGTCCTGTCCGGATACCTCAAGGCGGTACCGACGGACAGGACGAATCTCGAGGGAAACAAACTGTTCGAACTGTCCATCCCGAACGAAGAAGTCAGAGGGATCGTCTCGAAGATGATGAGCGAAGTGTATCCCTTGGACACGAGAGATTTCTCGGCGTTCTGCAAGGCTATCCTCGAAGAAGACGCTCATGAGATGGAGCGGATCCTGTTCAGGGTGATGAACAGCACCAGCTACATCAACCTGAATGAAGCGGCATACGAAGCGGTCATCATGACCTTGACCTATGCCCTATCGAGGAAATACAGGGTAAAGGCAGAGGTCCCCGAAGGCAAGGGAAGGGTCGATATCGAGTTCTGCCCCAAGGTCCCCGGCATCCCGCCTATGGTCTTCGAGTTGAAAGTGGCCGGCAAGGAAGAGGAACTGGACGCCAAGGTCGCAGAGGCCTTCGAGCAGATCCACGACCGCGAGTACTACAACGGCATGGAAGGCCGCGTGATCCTCGTGGGGATGGCGTTCTGGAACAAGGTCCCCAAGGTGAGGATCGATTCCGTGATGAACGGAGACGGATTCGCACTGCACGACAAGAAGAC
>CAVHQB010000066.1:7507-10067 GCA_963637895.1 Lachnospiraceae bacterium | reverse complement strand
CTTTGATGCCGGTGCTCTCGGGCTGTCCCGGCCTCATGTTCGCTTCGAGGTAGAGCCCTTTCTCGTTGAAGACGTCCCCCGTCATGCAGTACACCTGCCACAGCTCCTTCTCGCTCAGGCCGTTCTCCACGACCTCTTCGAAGGTAGCTCCGTTGAACGCGTTGTGGGCTATGCCCACCGTCCTGTAGTGGCCGGGGATCGCGGTGCGCACGATGTACCCGGGCGCGTGGCTGTATGTCAGGTCATAGGAACGGCCGACGATCATGTCTCCGCCGTCTTTCTCGTCGAGGTGCTTCCCGACCGCAGTGCATCCGAACTCCGCACCGAACTGTCCGTAGTGCTCCTCGAAGTACTTCAGAGCGCCCTCGAAGTCGATCTCTTTGATCACGGGGATCTCGATCACGCCGTCCCCGACGACAGTTCCCATGATGCCCTGCTTCTTGCTATCGTTGTTGTTCGACATATCCACACATCCGACGATGATTTCCACGGCGACGATGACGGCGGACGCAGGGCCCGACGGTCATCCTCTTGCATGCCGTGCCATTCCCTCTTTTGGAAATGTTAGATTTAACGAACTGCTATTCGTCTATATACATGCCGATTTTCGTTCTCCCTGTTCCGAAGGACCCGCAATCCTTCGAATTTCCAGTCCCAACGACCAATATAAATATGCAAACAATTATGCCAACTCTTAGAATTCGAAGATGTTCTACGAATTTCGTAGAAATGTCGAGGTGTTCAACATGGCTTACGATCAGGATATCAGCGTCGAGGAGCGTCTGGCCAGGGCTAAGAAGCCCGGAGAGGACGCAATGGTTCTGCACAAGTACTACGGTGGAAAGATCGAGACCGCGCCCAAGGCGTGCGTCAGGTCCTTCGACGATTTCGCAATCTGGTACTCCCCCGGAGTGGCGGAGCCCTGCAAGGCGATCGCAAAGGACCCCAGCCTCGCCTACGAGTACACCTGCAAGTGGAACACTGTAGCAGTGGTCTCCGACGGGACCCGTGTGCTGGGTCTCGGGGACATCGGGCCCGAGGCGGCCATGCCCGTCATGGAAGGGAAGGCCATGCTGTTCAAGTACCTGGGCGGAGTGGACTGCGTCCCCATCTGCCTGGACACCAAGGATCCCGACAAGATCATCGAGACCGTCAGGCTCCTGGCCCCGTCCTTCGGAGGGATCAACCTCGAGGACATCTCCAACCCCAAGTGCTTCGACATCCTCGACGAGCTGAGGAAGGACTGCAAGATCCCCGTGTGGCACGACGACCAGCAGGGTACCGCCACCGTCGAGGTCGCGGGCGCCATCAACGCCATGAAGCTCGTCGGGAAGAAGCTGGAAGAGGCCCAGATCACCGTCATCGGAGCCGGAGCCGCGTCCATCGCCATCGCGAGGCTGCTCCTGGCCACCGGCTTCAAGCCCCAGAACATGTGCATGTGCGACTCCAAGGGGATCCTGAACCTCTCCAGGGAGGACGTCAAGAAGGACTTCAAGCAGAAGTGGGAGATCTGCGAGAAGACCAACGGAGCCGGCAAGTCCGGTGGAATGAAGGAGGCCTTCGAGGGAGCGGACATCGTCATCGCCGCGTCCAAGCCCGGGCCCGGAACCATCCCGCCCGAGTACGTCGACCTGATGGCCGACGATCCTGTGATCTTCGCCACCGCCAACCCCGTGCCGGAGATCTGGCCCTGGGAGGCCAAGGAGCACGGATGCAAGGTGTTCGCCACCGGAAGGTCCGACTTCCCCAACCAGGTCAACAACTCCATGGGATTCCCCGCCATCTTCCGCGGTGTGCTCGACGTGAGGGCCCACACCATCACCGACGAGATGTGCATCGCGGCCGCCACCGAGCTGGCCAAGTGCGCAGAGGAGAAGGGGCTGTCCGAGGACTACATCATCCCGACCATGGCCGAGACCGAGGTCTTCCCCAGAGAGGCCGTGGCTGTCGCCATGAAGGCCCAGGAGCAGGGAGTCGCCGGCCTCAAGCTCAGCAGGCAGGAGCTCCACGACAGGGCCGAGTTCATGATCAACAGGTCCAGGAGCCTCACGGCGAAGATGATGGCCGACGGCTTCATCCCCGACGCAGAGCCTGCGTTCAAGAACTGATTCCAAACCTCAACCGGCGGGGCCCGTTCGGGTCCCGTCGGGATCCGGACCCGATCTTCATCCATTCTTCCACGGCCCCGTCCTATCGATGCTTGCCTCCAGGCGCCTATCTTACCGCCCGGTCGCTCCGTTCCCTGATGGTCTCTACTTGATACTTATGGGCGGAAGGACGGTGCGGTCGACGAGAAACCATTCTGATGATGATCGGTGACAAATGGAAGGTGCCCATCATCAGGGAGATCCTGCTGGGGACCAAGCTACGCCGAGGTGCCTCCGAGGGTCGAGTACACGTTGACCGAGCTTGGGATGTCGCTGAAGCCCGTGCTGGAGCCGCTGGAGGCCTGGGGGAAAGTATACAAGGCGGCTGTTCTGCGCTGATTGTTGGGGGTGGTCTGTGCGCCAAAAACCTCAATGAAACACAGCCAAAAACCTCAATGAAACACAGCCAAAAA
>CAVHQB010000066.1:0-7276 GCA_963637895.1 Lachnospiraceae bacterium | reverse complement strand
ATGAAACACAGCCAAAAACCTCAATGAAACACAGCCAAAAACCTCAATGAAACAGTCTAATATAGGGAAAGCTCATAGTCCAAAATATGGACTATCTAGCGCGGTTGATTGATTCCGAATTGGAGGAGGATTTGGAGGTCTTCGGAGCCATCGTTATAGAGGGTCCGAAATGGGTCGGAAAGACTACAACCGCATCGAGGGTTTCTAAGAGCATAGTTAGTTTAAAAGATCCTGATGATGGAGAAAAGAATGTTGATCTGGCGAAGTACAGGCCCTCATTGCTTTTAACAGGGCCTGTTCCCTTAACAATCGATGAATGGCAAGAGGTTCCTGAGTTGTGGGACGCGGTTCGTGTAGCGGTCGATAAACGCCAGGAGCCTGGGCAGTTCATCTTAACAGGATCCGTCGCGGTCGATCGTAGCAGAATTAAGCATTCTGGAGCAGGGCGCATCTATAGACTCAAAATGGGCACCATGACTTTGTTCGAATCAGGAGACTCTACCGGCGAAGTTTCTCTAAGAAGTCTATTCGAGGGAAATCCTACTCCCGATGCCGCATCGGGGAAAAATGCAGAAGATATTGCTCGCATGATTGTTCGCGGAGGCTGGCCTGCCACAGTCGGGAAGAGTGATTCTATCGCGATGAAGCTTGTGAAAGGTTATTGCGATTCAATTGTGAATACAGAGATATCTGTAGGGTCGGAGAAGCAACGTGACAGAAAAAAAGTTCGTGCTATGATGAAATCGCTGTCTAGATTCACGTCAGCCCCATTATCTAAAACCAGTATAATTCAGGATATGAGTGGGGCATCGATAAGCGTATCCGAGAATACCCTGGATTCATATCTCAATGCTCTAAGGGAATTATATGTCTTAGAAACGCTGGAAGCGTGGAGTCCGAACCTTCGTTCGAAGACGGCTATCCGGGTGGCCGACACAGTCCATTTCTGCGATCCAGCGATAGCAGCTCATTTTTTGTCTGCCTCTCCTGCGGATTTGCTGAGGGACGTACACACATTAGGACTTCTTTTTGAGTCTCTGGTTGTCCGTGACTTGCGTGCATACATTCAGTTCTTGGACGGAGACCTCTTCCATTATCGCGACAAGAACGGTCTGGAGGCAGATGCCGTAATTCACCTGCATAATGGCAAATGGGCCGCGATAGAGGTGAAGCTCGGAGACAGCTGGATCGATGACGCGGCGGCAAATCTCCTTAAGCTCAAAGACAAGGTGAACACTGATGCCATGGGGGAGCCTGCGTTCCTCGCAGTCATCACAGCGACCAAGTACTCCTACACTCGGCCGGACGGTGTCCATGTGATCCCGATTACGTTGCTGGGGCCATGAACCGCGCCGGATTCTTGTTGTCTGAAGGTCGAGAGTCGTAATAGTCTTTATTAGTCGGAGGCAATCACCCGATATCATTCGAGGGGTTAGGGATGGACTCTGGAGCGGACGCTGCATCAAACGGAACGGTTCTCGGTAGCAGCTTGTCCGATGCCATCCGTGCCGGGCTTTCATGCGTGATGTCCTGCCCCCGTACCGACAGGGCCTGCATATTCGGCTGCGACCCGGTCTCCCTGGCAGGCGAGGTCTTGAGCGACCTGGCCGACTGCCGCTCCCCTTCTCCAGTTCCATGCATCTCCGACCTCCGCGTACCCGGATGGGTGGACGAGGGCGTCATCGCGATAGTCATCGGAGACACCTGCGCGAAGGCGATGTCCGAAGAGCTCGCAGCCCGCGGATGCAGGACGGTCGCCATCGTCCGGTCCGTCGAGGGCCTCGACGGCACGGACATCATCCAGATCCCGGACGGGCTCGGATTCGCCGGATCCATCGGCTTCGCCCTGGGCGCGGCCGCTTCTCTGGTAACGTCCGCAGGCATCTTCGACGCCGCAGGCATCCTGACAGACGACCTGCCGCTCATAGACAGGTTCTCGGAGGAATGCAGGAGCATCGCCCCCCTGGGCCCCGAGAGGCTCAACGCCTTCTACAGCACGTCGGACATCCATGCCGCCGCCGAGGCGTGCAGGGCCGCGTTCACCGCATGCGACGGAAAGGTCGCCTTCTGCGGAGAGCTCCCGGAGTTCGACCACAACGAGCTGGTCGGATGGTCCGATCCCAACGAGCATGCGCCCGCCCTGTCCATGGTCGTGGTCCGCGGCTCCAACGGGAAGGGCATCGTCACCGACATAGTGGACTCGATGCTCGAGGTGCTGTCCGAGAACGGATGCGATGTGAAGGCATACGGCATCCCCGGAGACGACGCGGCCGCGAAGGACTGCTGCGCCCTGCTCCTGGGAATGGCTCTGGCCGGGAGGCATGCATGACAGACTCCATACCGACGGACCTCCAGCTGTACCATTTCGTGGACGATCTGGAGAGGTCCCTGTCCGAGAAGGTGGACCTGGACATCGACTGCGACGAGATCATCCTCTGCGGAGTCGGAGGGTCCGCCGTCAGCGGCGACTTCGCCGCGGACTGCTGCTACGAGGAGAGCAGGGTCCCGATCCGCCTGATAAAGTACCCGGACCTGCCCGAGTGGGTGGATTCCCGCACGCTCGCAGTGGTCTCCAGCTATTCCGGGAACACCGCCGAGACCCTCGAGATGTACTGCCAGGCCAAGGCCCGCGGATGCAGGATCGTCGTGATCACATCCGGAGGCGCCCTCATGGACGCTGCCAGGGCCGCCGGGGACGACATGATGCCCCTTCCGGTCGGGATGCACCCGAGGCACGCCATCGGGTACATGATCGGCTACACGCTCGCGATCATCAGATGCGCCGGAGGCCCCGACCTGTCCGAAAGGATAAAGGGCTTCATCCCCGCGCTGAGAGACTACCGCGATTCCGTGTCCTCCGAGAAAGGCCAGGCCAGGGCCATCGCCGAGGCCATCATGGGCACGGTCCCCGTGATATGCTCGGACAGCTACATGCGCTCGGTGGCCTTCAGGTGGAAGACGCAGGTCAACGAGAACTCCAAGTTCGTGGCCTTCTGCGAGTCCGAGCCCGAGCTCCGCGGCCACATCGGCGCCTGGTCGCAGGATCCCCGCAGGGAATGCACGGTCATCGTGCTCCGCGGCGACATCCCGGACCCGGCCGCCCTGGACGATGACGTGGCATCGATGCACGAGGGCCAGAAGGCCATGGTCGTCCACATCGACGGAGCCACTCCGCTGGAGAACATGTTCCGCGCGATAATCCTTGGAGACTACGTCTCCGTATGCATGGCGGACATCCGCGGCATAGATGCGGCGGAAGTGAAGCCCGTGATGCAGATGAAGGCCAAGCTCCGCGAGCTCGGGTACTGATCAGAGCTTTCCGAGAGCCTCGTCGAACTCCTTCACGAAATCGTCCGCGCGCTTCTCTGCTACGGCCGCATCCTTGGACTCGGAATACACCCTGTACTTGGGCTCGGTCCCGGACGGGCGCAGGATGACCCATCCGTCGTCGTAGTCGATCCTCAGGCCGTCTGTCCTGTCGATCTCCTCTCCGGCGTGCATCTCCGCTATCGCTTCGGTGACTGCCTGCTTCTTGTCGTCCGGACAGGGCATGCCCCTCTTGATCGTGGTGTACTTGGGGAGCTCCGCGACCAGCTCGGACAGCTTCCTCTTCTCCAGGGCCAGAAGCTCCAGCATCCTGGCCAGGCCCATGGCCCCGTCGCGGCAGTACTGGTGGTCGGCGAAGATCAGCCCGCCGTTCTCCTCCCCTCCGAAGACGCCTCCTTCCGAGATCATGGCGCGGGCGACTATGGGGGAGCCCACTGCGGTGTACACGGCTTCGCCGTTGTTGGATTCCGCCACTTCCTTGACAAGGGACGAGGTGGCCACGGTGATCATGACCTTCCCTCCGTTGTTGCGCCTGAGCATATGCCCTGCGAGGAGGGCCAGGGACACGTCGCCGCTGACATACTTCCCCTCATCGGTGATGAACACGCACCTGTCCGCGTCGCCGTCATGGGTGGCGCCGAGATCGGCGCCGGTCTCGGCCACAAGCCTCTTCAGGTCCGAGAGATGGTCCTCGGTGGGCTCGCTGGGGTGTCCCGGGAACTCCCCCTGGGGGTTGCCGTTTATCGTTATGGCCCTGACCCCTAGCCTCTTGAGCAGCAGGGGCGTGGTCTCAACCGATGCGCCGTTGGCGCAGTCGATGCAGGCGGTGAGATGAGAGGAGCGGATGGCGTCCGCATCCACCTTGGAGATTATCGAAGACACATACTGCTCGGCGGCGTCCGACACGTGCGTCACGGAGCCCACATCCCTCCACTCCACCGGAGCGACGCCCTCGTTGTACGCCCTCTCGATGGCATCCTCTTCGGATTTGGAGCATTCGGTCCCGTCCCCGGAGATGCATTTGATCCCGTTGAACTCGGGCGGGTTGTGGGAGGCGGTGATCATCACCCCTCCGGAGACGTCGTCATGCGTCTTGATGTAGAGCTGCAGCGCAGGCGTCGGGACCATGCCGAGGTCCAGCACGTCCGCTCCCGCGGACATGAGCCCTGCGCACAGCGCGTCCTTGAGCATCGGCGACGTGACGCGCGTGTCCGATGCGACGGCGATCCTCCGGCCGAGGACCGACGCTGTCGCGCGCCCCATCCCCACCGCCAGCTCGCAGCTGAGGTATCCGTTCGCGATTCCACGCACTCCGTTGGTGCCGAACATGCTCATGGTGGGCCTCCACGAATCCGTTGTTTTTAACGCTTTCATGGCATGTTTTTATAATGGGCATCCCTAAGCATCGGCAATCACACTGAGCGCCGCGGGAACAGCGGGACCGGAGGAACGGAAATGACAGGAACCTGCACCATCGTTATACCCACCTACAACGAAGAGAAGAACATCGCCAACATTGCGAAGGCGATAAGGGCGGCGTATCCCGACTACCGCATCCTGTTCATGGACGACAACTCCACCGACAGGACCAGGGAGGAGGCGGAAGCGCTGAACGACCCCCTCCTGACCTTCTACGTCCGCGACCCCGCCAAGAGGGGCCTCGGAGCGTCCGTCCTCGAGGGGTTCACCCTCGCCGAGACCGATTACGCCATGTGCATGGACTGCGACTTCCAGCATCCCGTCTCCGCCCTCGGGGGCATCGTCGCCCAGATGGACGCCGGAGCCGACCTCTGCGTGGGGCAGAGGAACAGCAGGATGTCCATGGGGTTCAAGAGGGCCGCAGGCTCGGAGCTCGTGGAGCTGTACTGCAAGGTGTTCTTCAAGGTCCACGGCAAGCAGACCACCAAGGACATGATGAGCGGGCTGTTCGCCATACGCTGCGACGTCTTCAGGCAGGAGATCCTGGACAACTGGGACAGCCTGGAGCTCCGCGGATGGAAGGTCCTGATGGATCTCCTGAAGTACTGCGACAGGAAGCTGGACATCCGTTACTACAGGTACGACTTCGGAGTCAGGGCCGAGGGGGAGTCGCATCTCAACCCCAAGGTGCCGATCATGACGTTCCATCAGCTCTGGGGCTTCGGGAAGTTCACTGCGAAGGTCATCGCGAAGATGTACCACGTGGACTACTACGAGATGTACCCTGCCGAGAAGAAGTGACCGGGCCGTCGACGGACGCCTGCGAAGGCTCCCCGCCCTTCAGAATCTGTATCAGGGGACAGGCGAGCAACCTAGGTTATATATGAGAATAATAATCGGTTGCTCATGGCAGCCGATAAAATATGCTCTTCCTGTGGAAAGAGGCTGGTTGGCAAGGCAAACACCTTCTTCGCGTGCCCCCGCTGCGGCGAGTACGAGATCGGAAGGTGCTCCAACTGCCGCGACCAGGGTGTATCCTACGAGTGCAAGAAATGCGGATTCATCGGACCGTGAGGAATCCAGATGGGACAGATTGCAGCAGCTTACGACCTGATGCCCGAGAGCACCGAGGTCGACCTGGACAACGTCATCAACCAGCTCTCCGGAGTGCTCCCTGAGGGAGTCAAGCTCCTGGAGACCAAGATCCTCCCCGTCGCCTTCGGACTCATGAAGGTCAACGCAGGGTTCCTGATCGACGACACCGACGAGGAAGTCGGGTCCAAGCTCGAGCAGGCTCTCCACTCCATCGCCGGTATCGAGAACGTCGAGTGCGTCTCGAACACCGTCGTCTGAGGGAAAACAGCGGGGGCGACCCCGCTTTCCATTTAATCTTCTGTTCATGGTGCTCCTATGAGGTTCGATGCTGATTGCGCCCCGTGTCTCATGAGGAGGGTCCTCTTCCAGTCCCGTCTCGAGGGCAACGGCCTCGAGTTCCTGGCTGTGAAGGAAGCGGCGACGGTGCTCTCCGAGATGATGGATCCCGGGCTCAGGTCGGTGGAGATCGCCACGGAGGTCCACAGGAGGGCCTATGCGGCCATAAGGTCTGACGATCCTTACAAGGAGATCAAGGTCAGGGCCGACGAGGTGGCCGAGCCTTTCGTGGAGAGGCTGGAAGAGGTCGTGCAGAGGTCTGACGATCCTCTGAGGGCGGCCGTCATGGCCGCTGTGGTCGGGAACATCATGGACTTCGGCGCCGGGTCGGCCATAAGCGACCCGGACGAGTTCCTGGCGGTGTTCGACGGCATGATGGCCCAGGGCCTGGGCTATGACGACACGGACCTCATGAGGGATATCCTGCAGGGGACGTCCACCGTGGTCTACATGTTCGACAACTGCGGGGAGTCCCAACTGGACAGGGTCCTGATCAGGCAGCTCCGCAGGATGGGGAAGCGCGTGGTGGGCGTGGCCCGCGGAGCGCCGATCCTCAACGATGTGACCGTGGAGGACGCCGAGAGGATCGGATTGGACAAGGAGCTGGACAGGCTCCTGACCACGGGGAAGTTCTACATCGGGATCGACTGGTCAGATATCCCGGAGGACCTGGCTGAGGAGATCTCCGGATGCGGTCTGATCATCGCAAAGGGGATGGCCAACCTGGAGGCGTCTTCCGATATCGATCCGCCGGTGCCTATGGCGCACATCCTGAGGACGAAGTGCGTCCCGGTGGCCAGGGCGCTCGGAGTCGGGACGGACCTCAATGTTCTTAAAATCAGGATGCCCGGAGGGATATGATGGCAGTCAAGCAGGCAGTGATAATGGTCGGTGGAAAGGGCACGAGGCTCCTGCCTCTTACGGAGACCCGTCCGAAGCCGGTGCTGCCTGTGGCCGACAGGCCCTGCATATGGTATCTCCTGAGGTCCATGGCAAGAGCAGGCATCAAGGAGGTCATCTTGGCCTGCGGGTACAAGCCCGGCATGATGGAGGTCCTGGGAGACGGGAGCGACCTGGGGCTGCATATCGAGTATTCTTA
>CAVHQB010000065.1:0-10068 GCA_963637895.1 Lachnospiraceae bacterium | reverse complement strand
CATCCCTGAAAGGTTTCACAGGCCCGCGGGCCCGGGATCACTGCCCCTTGCGGGCATCCTCGCTCTCGACCTGGGAGCGGGTCTTGATCCTGATTATGGTGCTGCTGTCGTCGATCTTGGACGGCTGTATGTCGGCGATCTCGCCGAGGGGCCTTCCGTAGATCCTCACGTTGGACAGGTGCTCCACATGCTCGTGGTAGGGGATCTTCACCCTGAGCCCGTCCAGATGGAGCACCATCGGCGCGGGCCTGAGGCACATGTTGATCGGCTCGTACTCCTCCAGCACCGTCTTCACTTCCGCCGGATGGACGTAGAGAGGGTCCTCCTCCAGGGAGCGCTTCTTCTCCTTGAGCACCTTCTCCAGGGTGTCGGCGACCTCCTCGAGCTTCTCCCTCTCCGGAGGCGTCCTCATCCTGGACATCTTCCTGCCGATGCCGGCGACGATCGCATCGCATGTCCCGTCGATGCCCTCGGGCATCGGGCCGGTGACCAGCACCGTGGGGACATGGATGTCCTGCATGAGCTCGGCCTTCTTCTCCACGCAGGGCTTGAAGTTGCCCAGCATGAACACGACCGCATCGTACTCGTCGAGGATCATCCTCTCGGTCATGGATATCTGAGCCGTGGCCTTCCCACGGCCCCTTGCCAGGCCCATCACCACTGTGATGGCCCCGTAGCGCCTGAGCTCCTCGGCGATGTCGCATATGGGATGCGGCATGTGGTGGCGCCCCAGCGTGGGGCCGACGACGGCGATCTCCATCCCGGCCAGCGGGACCTCCCTGATCTGGCCGCCGATGTCGAGGCTCACCGCCTCTATGGCGGCATGGTCCTCCTCGGGAACGGACATTGTGACCGTCAGCATCTGCGCGCTGCGGTTCTTCTGGAGGACGACGCCTCCCACATCCTCTATGATCTCGAACAGCTCGTCGGAGCGGTACACCCCTCCGTCGTACATCAGGACCTCATACATCTGCGGAACCTCCCATGGAGACGTGGATCTCCCTGCCTCTGGCGATCATCTCCGGAAGGAGCACCTCCTCCGTCGCGACCACCGTGATGACGCTGCCGGAGATCAGGGTCTTCCTGTTCTTGATGCCCTCGGGCATGGTGCGCCAGATGGCCGCCATGATCTCCCTCCTGTCGTCCTCCCCGTTGCTCACGATGAGGTCCGACATGTCGGGCTCGGAAGCGCCCTCCACATCCAGGTCGAACCTGGTCTGCTGGACCACGGCCTTCCTGCCGTAGCGCGCCCAGAGCACCCTCAGTATCTCCGGGGCGTAGCGCTCCTGCGTGATCGTTATGTGCACTCCGCTGCCCTCGACCCTCACGGTCGAGACGTCGGCCACGCTCTTGGGGGCCGGCTCGGCCTTCAGGACCAGGGAGAACACGAACAGCGGCGTGGACGGGTCCAGCAGGAGCTTGGCCCTGTCGATCAGGACCGCTTTGTCCAGGTCGTTCATGATGTCGCTGAACAGCTGCGTGTATGCCTGGTCCCCGAAGGCGTCGGTCCCCACTACTTCGACTTCCATGGGAACGCCTCACAGGAGCCCCGAGCTCAGCAGCGCGCCGCCGACGGCCCCGATGTACTGGGAGTCCGGAGGCACGATGGGCTTCTCGCCCAGCACCTCTCCCACCTGCGTGACCAGGCCGGATATGAGCGATGTGCCTCCGACCTGGATGATCGGGTGCCTGACGTCGATCTCCTGGAGCTGCTGCTCGTATACCTGCTCCGCCACGGAATGGCATGCGGCCGCGGCAACGTCCTCGAAGCTCTTCCCCTCTCCGAGGGTGGTGACCAGGTCCTGGATCCCGAACACGGAGCAGTAGGAGTTCATCTTGGCGTTGCGCCAGTTCCCCTTGTCGGCGAGGGCGCCGAGCTGGGTGACGTCTATCTTCAGTCTCTTGGAGGTCATCTCCAGGAACCTTCCGGAGGCTCCTGCGCAGATGCCTCCCATTGTGAAGTTGTCGGGGACCCCGTCGCGGACGGTGATGGCCTTGTTGTCCATACCTCCGATGTCGATGATGGTTGCCTCCCCTCTCTGCCTGTCGGCGAGCCACACGGCTCCCTTGGAGTTGACGGTGAGCTCCTCCTGGACCAGCTTGGCCTTGAAGTGGTCTCCCAGGGTGAACCTGCCGTAACCGGTGGTCCCCATGGCCTCGATGTCCTTCAGCTCCACGCCGGCCATCTTCATGGCGTTCTCCAGCACCTGGGTGGCGGACGCGACGACGTCTCCCGAAGGGGTCCAGTCCTTCCCGATGATCTTGTTGTTCTCCATGATGACCGCTTTCGTGGTCGAGGAGCCGGAGTCCAGCCCGGCGGTGATGCCGGTCTGCCTCTCCCTGGCCAGGAGCTCCTTCCTGGTGACGATGGTCACCAGCGCCTCCATCCTGGTGAGCAGCTGGGACGCCTTGAGCCTCTCCGTGAACGAATAGGTGACGACGGGCAGCCTGGTGTGCTCCTGGATGAACCTCCTGAGCTCGTTCCTCACGAGGGCGGCCTCGGCGCACCTGAAGCAGGTGGTGATGAACACCGCGTCGGCGTCGTACTTCTCGTCTGCGAGCTGAACGGCCCTGGCGATCATCAGCTTCAGCTGCGGGGACCTGGGAGAGAACCCGAACCTGCGGACGGCCTCGTCGATGTCCGCCGCGGAGACGTCAGGGTACACGACCCTGGCCCCCACGGACCTGGCGGCCTTCTCTATCTCGTACTGCACGCTGCTGTACTCGGTACCGCAGGAGAGCTGCGCTATCTTGATGGTCATTTCAATCCCTCCAGGAACTCCTTTGTCTGAGCGACGAAGTCCACCGCCTGCTCGTCGTCCTCCGGGTAGGAGGCGTGGAGCACGGGGATCCCGCGCCTTTTGATGAGGTAGCGCACCATGAGGTTGGTCCTGTCGCACCCGACGCATCCGAAGGCGTAGGGGCAGTCGTCCATGATGATCGCGGCATCGGCCTGCTCGATGAGCGGGCCCCAGACCGCCAGCCTCCCCCTGACCCCGGAGGGCACTTCCACTCCGGCGTACTTCAGTCCCCTGACGACATCGTCCAGGGTCACGTTCATGGGGGGCATGTCGACCTCCAGGTTGTCAACCCTCTCCTGGATGGCCGCCATGGCGCTGAGGGGCTCGTGGCCGAACCTCTCGACAAGATCGAACAGCACCAGGCTGTTCGGCGGATCAATGAAGACCTTCATCAGTGCACCTCGCAAATCTTCTTGAAATCGTTTACAGGAATGCGTTTCTTGGGCTCCTTCGGCTTGTGCTCCGCGCCCTGGTCCACCTTCTCCAGCGCATACTGGATGCTGGAGAGCAGCGCCCACTCCTCCTCGAGCTGGGCGAAACCGGGCCTGGTGCCGTGCTGGGCCCTGCATCTGCGGGGGTCGCTGCATGGGTATGCCCTGACCTTCGTGAAAACCTCGTAGGGATACTGCTCCCTGACCTTGTCCCTGACCTCCCTGACGACCTGCCTGGGCCCCTCCACGAGGCATCCGTAGCAGGTCTCCTTGACGATGGCCGCCTCCCCGAACGCGTGCACCATGCGGCACAGCTGGTCGGGGGTCAGCATCGACCTGGGGGAGATCATGAACAGCCTCGTCTCTCTGGCCTCGCTCATAGGTCCTCCTCCGTGATGTAAACGATATCCTCTTCCTTCAGGTCCTTCAGCAGCCTGTCCAGGTCGTCGTCGAACTTCCCGACCAGGTTGGTGCCGTAAGGCTCCTCTCCCGTGGGCCCGAACTCCTTGCTGTCCTGCAGCCTTATCCCGATGAGCCCGTGATGGGGCCTGGCCTGGTTGGTGACCCCGATGTCCCCGCGCTTGACCTTCTTGAACGGGTCCTGCGGGTACAGGTTCTTGCCCCTGACCTCGTCGCCGTAGAACGTGACCATCGGGAGGCCCTCGAAGGTGAACTGCACCTTGAGGATCCCCACAGGCTTGTGGCTGAGGCCGGTGACCTTCTTGAAGTAATGGAGCGAGATCGGGTCCTTGTCCGATAGTTTGACCTTGAAGACCTTGTCCCTGGGGACGCCGAAGGTCTCGACCTCCCCCTTCTCCAGAGACGTGACCGTGTGCTCGGGGGACTGCTCCGCGATTATGGCGTCGTCGGAGACGTCGCCGGTGCGTATCTGCTTTATCCCTGCCTTGGCCAGGAACTCCTGCCCCGCGGACTGCGTCATGCCGACGGACAGCGCTCTCGGCGGGTCCGTGACGACGGTGACCTTCGATCCCGCCTCGATGCGGCCCAGCATGGACCTTCCGGAGACAACTGTCCCGGCTGTGTTGTGCACCGGGGACTCGGGCCTGCGCTCCTTGTAGACGTACAGCCTGCCCTCTCCGACTCCGTTGTTGCGGACGGTGACCGTTCCGACGTCCCTGACGCCGTGGTCCTCGTCCGGTATGTGGACGTCCATGTCGTCGGTGCATGCTATGAAGGTCCCGGTGTCCTGGGAGAAGTCCATGGACCCGCTCGATGAGAGGATCAGCACATGCTCCGCGGACTCCACGGACGTCCTGTCCAGCTCGATCTTCAGGCAGGACTCCACCTTGTACCCTTCCTCCAGCTTGAACGCCATGTCGTCGGTGACGATGATGTTGGACGTGCTGGTCTCGGACATGAGGGGGCGGACGGCGACGATCCTGTCGCCTTCCCTGACCTCGTTCAGCATGTGCCTCCCGAGGGTGATCCTCCCTATGATGCCGTGCCCGGCACCGTAGCTACCCACGTGGTCGTCCCTCGCCACCATCATGTAGGTGGTGTGGTTGTCGAACCCTCCCAGGGCGAGGAAGCAGTCGTAGGTCCTGTACCTGTACTGCCCCCTGTCCAGCGGAAGGTCCGTGGGGAACGATCCGAAGGCCATGACATCGTGGGTGACCCACCTTGTGCTGACGCCTTCCATCTTCCCGACCAGCTGCGACCTCCACATCTGAGCCTCGGGGGAGTCGTTGAGACGGAGCACCATGGCCCCGTTCTCGGTTATGATCTCGAAATCGCTGGTCTCGGAGACGGCCTTCTCCTCGGAGAGCTGCACCGCGACCTTGGTCCCTTTCACATAGGGCTCGCCGGCCAGCGCGGTCTTCAGCGTGGCCCCGGCCCTGAGCTTCTTCTCTACGCCGTTGACGATGACCTTCATCTGCGGACCTCCGGAAGCATCGACTGCACCTTGGAGACGATCTCGTCCAGCTTGTCCTGGGGAGTGGTGACCCCTCTGACGACGCCCGTGACTATCTCCACGATCTCGCCCTTTGTCTGTATCTTGTCGTCCGGGGGCATGACCGCCCTGGTCTTCACCCCGATGGCGGCGAAGTCCTCGAAGTCCACGGGGCATTGGGACACCACGATGGCCGGGATGTCCACGTTCCTGAGGATGAGCCTCGCCTTGTAGATGATGTGCATGCGCACGTTGCCCAGGTGGATAAGCGCCACCTTGTACTGCTGTATGCGCTCGGCCTCCACGGGGTCCAGCCCGAAGTAGGACCCGGTGGTCATGTCCGGCGCGTCCGCGGGGACTCCCGACCCTGCATCGAGGACCATGACGCTGGTGTCGATCCCCTCTTCCCTCAGGGCGTAGGTTATCTCGCAGACGGGCTTCGTGATGTGCCTGCGCCCGGGGCCCATGGCGACGGCCACAACGTCCCTTCCGGACTCTGAGATCGTCGCTCTCTGCGCCAGGCCTCCGCCGACGCCGAGCCCCATGGACTCCCTGCACTCGACGAAGCTCAAGTGCCTTCCGATCTGCTGTTTCATCACTCGTCACCTTCGGGGACAGGCTCCTTGGAGAACTCCCTGAGCACGTCCTCGGGATTCCCGATGGCCTGGACCTTGCCGCCCTTCATGAACGCGGCCCTGTCGGAGCAGTTGAGGACGAAGTCCATGTCGTGGCTCACGATGATGAACGTCTCGTCCAGGGTGTCCCTGGCGCGTATGACCGACTTGGCGACGATGACCTTGGTGATCGGGTCCATGGTCCCTGTCGGCTCGTCCAGTATGATTATGCGGGGCTCCTTGATGAGCACCTGCGCGAAGGCTATCCTCTGGCATTCTCCCACGGAAAGGGAGTCGGGGAAGGCGTACAGGATCTTCTCGATGTTCTTCCTCTCGAAACCGACGCTCTCCAGCACCTGGATGGCCTTGACCTTCGCCAGCTCCGCGGGCATCTTCATGCCGATGCAGGTGGTGAGGTTCTGGAGGATTGTGTCGAACGGGTACAGGGTGTACTCCTGGTGCAGGAACCCGATGTAAGGGGTGGCTCTCCCCTTCCCGGCGAATCCCGACTCGTACATGTCGATCCAGTCGTCCCCTATCTTGATCTTGACGGAACCGGAGGTCCCGGGGGTCATGCCCGCGATCATCCTGGACATGGTGGTCTTCCCTGCTCCGGAATATCCGACCAGGGCGAAGATCTCCCTCTCCTTGATGTCGAACGTGACGCCGTCGACGGCTTTGACCACACCTCTGACGACGGAGAAGTAGTGCTTCTTCGCATCCTCGACGGAGATCAGGACGTCTCCAACCTCTGCCTTCTCGGACTTCTCGAAGTGGTAGTCCTTCATGAACTCGGTGCAGATCTTCTTGGGGGCCCCTTTCATCAGGACCTCTCCGTTGTCCAGCAGGATGGCTTCGTCGGCCATCCTCTCGATCGCCTCGGGCCAGTGGGACGCGAACACCATGCAGATGCCCTTGTCGCGGACGTAGTCGATGAGGCCCTTGTGGACGATCTCGGCGGTGACGGGGTCCAGGGTCCCGGTGGGCTCGTCTGCCAGGAAGAACAGCGGGTCCTTGGCCAGCTGCCTCGCCATGACGACCCTCTGCTTCTCTCCTCCGGACAGGTCCCTCGCGATGTGGGTGGTCCTGTGGGTCATGTTGACCATCTTGAGGAGGTCGATGGCCTTGTGGATGCGCGCATCCCCCTCGATGCTTTCGGGGATGGCCTCCATGACGTTCTCGATGACGGTCATGTCCCCGAAGAGGGCGAAGGTCCTCTGGAACATGATGGCGATCCTGGACTTCACCTCGACCCTCAGAGGGTCGTCGGCCTTCAGGGACCAGAAGTCCACGCCGATGGTCTCGGTCTCCGCTCCGCACTTGGAGCAGCAGACGCCTTTGAACGGGAGGTCCACGTTGCCGCACTTCTTGCAGTGGTTGACATTGTAGATGACGCGCCCTTTGTCGGGACGGTAATCCTCGTTCCCTCTGAGCATGTGGATGAGGACGCTCTTCCCTGCGGCGCTCTTCCCGATGAGTCCGAGTATGTTTCCGGTGGATAGGGTGTCGCTCACATCCTTGAGGACGCAGCGCCCGTCGAAGGTTTTCGAAACGTTGTCGATAACCAGGAGATCTACCGATTCATGAGCCATGCGGTTGCGAACAGGTATCCCAATATAAACTATGCCAATCTGCCTCCAAGAGTGCGCTATCAATCCATGACGATCGTTGGAAAGCGGCGTTAAGGCTTGTTGAGGGAAGATATCGCACGCATTTCATCGGAAACCGACGGATCCGGGCTGCGGAACCCCCTTGATCCGTCCGACGGCGTCCTTCGGAGACGTCGCATCCGCTCGCTGGCCAGGGCCCGGCGATAAGAGGTGTTAACAACGATTCCCCCGGCCCGCATCCATGGGCCGGGATGTCCCAGCGCCTCCGGAGGACCGGCACCACACCCATATATAGCTGGATGTATGATTCAACCACATGATTTCCCGTCAGTCGAAAATGGGAGGTCCCACGCCTAAGTTCAGCGACTACCATGTGTGGAAGGCTTTCGAGAGCCTCAACGGGACAGACCCAATCGGAAGGAAGAAGCTATCCCAGAAACTGGGGATCGGAGAGGGCAGCACCAGGACGATCCTGACCATGATGCAGGACCAGAACATGATCACCATCGGCAAAGGCGGAATATGCCTGACCGAGAAGGGGATCGAGTTCAAGAAGTCCGTCAACATGGATGTCGCGGACGTGTCCATCAGCGATCTGACCATCGGAGACAGGGACTGCGCGGTCCGCGTGCCGAAGATGGCCCGCAACGTGAAGTACGGATGCGAGGAGAGGGACGCCGCCATCAAGACAGGGGCCACGGGAGCGACCACGCTCGTGTACACCGGCGGGAAGCTCATGTTCCCCGGGTCCGAGTACCCCGTCGACGCGGAGATCGAGGCGAAGATCAGGAGCGTCTTCAACCTGAAGAACGACGATGTGATCATCATCGGCACCGGCCCGACCAGGGAAGCTGCCGAGATAGGCGCCGTCGTCGCAGGGCTGACCATCATGGGAGGCCTGCAGTTCAACAGGGAGCTGAAGGACATCCTCTCCCAGAAGAGCACGGGTAACGAGCTGATCTCGCTGGCGTTCGCGATCCACGACCTTGTCGGAGGCCTTCCCGTGTGCGCCAAGAGCAGGGACAACCTCGGAATCAGGATAGAGAACGGTGCCGTCATCGACAACGCGTACACCGGCCCTGTCCTGGAAGAGGTCCTGAACGAGGGAACAACGATAAGGAAGATAGCCACTTCCGGGCCCTACAAAGGCATCAGGGTCATCGTCACGCCCATCGAGCTCGACAACCGCATCATCGCGGTCATCGGGGTGGTGGACGTGCGTTCCATGGCCGGTGTAAACAATTTGATCAGACTACGGAGTGATGACAATGACTGATTGCATGGTATGCGTTGACGCGGGCGTCTGCAAGATGAAGACGCTCATAATCGCCAAAGAGAACGACATGGGGCTCATCGAGCTGACCATCAAGAGCGACTGCCCCAACATCCTGAAGATGTCCTGGAAGCTGGAGCCCATGAGCCCGTACTCCGAGGTGGAGGCCGAGTTCGCCAAGTCGGAGATCTACAAGCTGGCCAACGATGCCGTCCCCCACACCGCGTGCCCCGTGCCCGCAGGGATGGTCAAGGCCCTGGAGGTCGCCGGAGACCTGGGCCTCAAGAGGGACTGCTCCATCAAGTTCATCAACGATGAGAGCGAGGCGGAGCTCCGCTGAGCATCATCACCGGGCCCTCGGGCCCGGGATCTTACCCTTCTCCAGCCTCCGGGCGAACGTTTCCTGCAACATATCGGGCATTAGCATCCATCCATCACAAGAGACTTGAATGGGCTGCGCCTGGAGTCTTGTGCGATGGTCTGGGACATCCTTCCTGACGGATTTCCACGATAGTTGGATAAAAAGAAATATATTTATAGAATATCAAACACTTCAATTATTCATGACAGCCGATCCGGATGCCCCTGGCGACAAGCAATTGGAGATCATCAGAGGCCTCAGAGGCGTTATACACGCCTTCTATCTCGACAAAGAGATCCTCCAGCAGCTCTCCGAGGAGGAGGCCAAGGTCCGCGCTATGGGCGATATCGAAGTTAGGAACGAAGGTTTCAACCAGGCGCTGCAGCGCGACGCAGTGATATGCATAGTCAAAGACCCCAGGTTCAGGCCCCCACCGGAACCCACGGTCATCCTGGAGTCCGGTAACGGAGAGATCATCGGAGAAGAGGTGTTCCCGTTCACCGCGAAGAAATACGAGAACAGGGACGATGTCGTATGGCTATCGGACGGGTTCGTTCTGTTCCCCACGATCCCTGCCAACGGCGGAGAGGAGTTCATCATGCCGCCCGTGTCGTTCCCGGAGCTCAACGAGAGCAACGGATGCAAAGACGTCATATCCTGCAGCCCCGCTCCCACCTGCGACCTGATGATCAGGAAGCACTACAACCTCCAGGACAACCCCAAGCTGGCCTCTGTCCTTGTGGCTTTCAACAGGATGAAGGAGTGATCCCCTTCCGGCGGCACATGCCGCCGGCCATCCCATCCTGTCTTTTTTCGAACTTCATAGTTCTTTTTCGGCACTATCGTTGTCGGGTTCGTATTATATACAACATAGAATTCGTCGTATCGCTTCAAGCATAATCCAGCTAGCGTTCGTAAAAACACAAGGGATCCGTTGAGGACTTCCGGAAACAGTTCGCAGTTCTGGTTCGGAAGGATACAATGGAAGAGTTGAGACTCCCCTGGAACGACAAAGAAGGCCTCCTCTACGGAGGCATAATCGCCTGCATCACATCCTACATCATGG
>CAVHQB010000064.1:0-10275 GCA_963637895.1 Lachnospiraceae bacterium | reverse complement strand
GGTCCCTTCTGTGCATACCGCGGGCGGGGACGGGATGTATGATGGGATGCGCTCTCGCGCTTCTTCCCGTCCATGAGGAGAGATAGTATACTACTATAAAAACAGCGGGTCTCCGGATCCCGGGGATGGTGGTATATGGGGTGGAGAGGGTTGTGATAGTATATGGGGAGGGTGGAGTTCGTGGTAGTATATGTTGTGGGAGAGAAGATGATAATATACGAAGAGGCGGAGAAGGTGGCGGATACGGGAACGCACACCCCCCATGTTTTCAAAAATTTTTCCGTATCGCGGAAAATTATTATTTTGTCTTACTTTTGTATGTTTTTTATTACATTTGTAACATTTATATATCTCAAGCCAGATATAACATCCAGTGACCCAGTGGGCACTCATAGGGAATAGGCATAGGGTGACCCATGCCCGTCGGGACGCGTGCCCGTCGGGCATGGGTCATTCAAGCCTATGACCCTAGCATGGGTTGGGCATGGCGCATATGCGCCATGCACGTAATTGCACGTGGCGCATTCGCGCCATGTCCCCTATGCGCCATTGATTTTATTGTCCATATCCCCGACGCGTGGCGCATCACGTCGCGCGTCGGCCAATCCTGAAACATCCGTGTAGGTTCGTGACGAGCGACCGCACGGATTACCTTAACCCATCGAAACGGACGCCATGCGGGACCGCCTTATGGCACGTCATCCGCGCATCCACATCCAAGCGTCATAAGCCCGTGTGACGTCCGCGAGTGTGGGCATGAGTCAACCCATCCAAGGGTTCGGCTCATGACCAAGGTAGGTAGAAGGACTATGTACGCCAACTATACCAACGAGATCGCCCAGCTCAAGACCGCCTTCAAGGCCGCCGTGGCCAGAAACTCCGAAGCGGGCAGGAAGGAAGCCCTGGCCGTCGTCGTCAAGGAGTCCATCAGGCTCGAAGGGGTCATCCGTGGCTCCGAAGAGTACGCGGAAGCCAAGGCCGTCGTGAACGCCGCCGACAGGCAGGTCCGCGACCTTCCGACGAAGGGCGCGCTCGAAGCGATGGAGGTCACCTCTTTCGAATGCGAAGAGGGGACCGCGAAGAGGAGCGTCGAGGAGTACACCGACTGGCTCGCATTCATCGAGCAGTACCCTCAGGAGTTCAGGGAACTCATCCCCATCCTCTTCGCGAACAACCCCAAGCTCAATGAGGCTGGGGTCACCGATCCCGTCCAGAAGGCTCGGATCGAATCGTGCCACAGGACCAAGGCGGGCAGTCTTCTGTACCGCCACTGAAACCAAGGGGTCACCGACCCCGACCCCAAACCCCTTAATCAACCCCCATAAAGGGGTATCGGCCCAACCATCCCGATATCCCGTGGAGTGGGTTCAAACCCAAGGAGAATCAGGCAATGAATGGATTCACCGCGAGCATCAGGCTCAGGGATCTCGAAGAGGCTGACCGCCTCTTCATGGACATGTACCGCGAAACGGATGCCGTCGTCCCGGTCGAACTGACGGACCCGAACCCCGAAGGGTTCCGGGTCTTCAGGGTCGAGTTCCAGGGCGGGGGAGCCGGCCGTCACACGGGGGCGCTATGTTCCGTCCCCGCGCTCATGAGATTGGCGGTCATGCACGGGATGGAGATTGAGAGTGTGTCGATATGAGTCACGTCTACGAGTATAGAATCACTCAGACCATCGAGGTCCCAATCATCCGCGAACGTCGGCATGATGGGACGGTCAGGGTCCTCACGGACCGTGAATTGTTGGACGAGTTGAGCGCCTTCGCCGCGGAGCACATCCGCAGGTCGGACCTCGATGTCGAGTACATCGGCGCCCATGCCAAGCACGTGGAATACGAAACCCCCGACGGGGAGCCCTACGACATCCTCGAAGTGGATGGGTTGGAACCCCTGGGGTACTACGATACCGAACTGAGCGACCCCAGGCCCAACAGACGCGCCAGCCCCGCGAGGATATTCCTCATGAGGATAGCGAGCACCGCACGCTACAACCCCGACGAGGGGTACGACTGGCGCTTCATGAAGGGCGCTCAGTTGTCCTGGGGCGTCCGCGGGTCCATGAGCGCGGAGGTCATCGATGAATGGGATGAGTGAAGCCTACCGAATGGGGCCCTTCATTCGGGACGCGAAAGGGCATGGATGAACGGCTACATGCCCCGCGGTCCATCCGCTTAGCCGTCAGGAAGAATGGATATGTCAACAGCAGGTCTTTGCATCAAGAAAGGCATCTACGATGCCAAGGAGCTCCAGAACGTCTACATCCTGGAGTTCCACGACGACCGCCTCAAGGTCCACGACAAGGTCTACAAGACCAAGCGCGGACTCATCAACGGCCTCAAGCGCCTCAGGTCCCAGTGGGGAGCCATCGGGGTCCGCGCGAGGACCGTCCAAGGCGTGAGAATCGTCGAGGCGTTCAGGGAGTCGGTGTTCTGCTCCCCCGGCGCCCAGTCATGGAGCGTCCGCGAGAACTTCAACGGGGTCGTCACCGACCTCAGTTACCACGGGGAGTTCTTCGACAGGGTCGAGGCCGTGGACAGGCCCACTGTCCAAACGGACGAGGAGCTCACGCTACTGGTCCGGAGCGTCGGACTCGGATACGGGTTCACGGACGTCGAGGCCCAGTTCTACCCCTTCCCGGAGTTCAAGGTCAACTGGATGAGGCAGAACGCATGGATCTCCCTGAACGTGACCGACTTCCTCAAGGGAGCCGACACGGGAGTCCTCAGGGACACCATCGTGAGCATCTTCGAGAGGATGCAGTACAATGGGCCGTCCGCGGAGTATTCAGACCGCATGAGGGCCGAGTTCAGGACCTGGAGGACGAGAGAGGACCTCAAGGGCCTCTTCATCTCCAGGAACAAGCTGGAGCTCAGGGATTCGGGACTCGTCAGGGAGGCCATGAGGATGGGCGGGGTCGAGGGGTACACCGAGACCTGGTACACCCCGTACGAGGACGTCGAGGACCCTGAGCCCAGGATATCGGCCATCCTCGGAATCGTGGCCCTTCCGAGAGGCCACGAGGTCAACCTGCCGACCCTGGCCTACAGGCTCAAGGCAGGCGACAGGAAGCTCCTCGGAGCTTGAACACCCACCCGACGGGGAGCGTCGGGAACTCACACTCGAGGCGGGTCATTCCCCGCCGAGAGCCCCCGCCCTGGGGATGGTACGGGGCATGTCAGGAGGCACAAGACATGAAGTGCATAGTATTGGACAGCGCAGCGATCGGACGGATGTTCGCCGAGAAGGCGGACGGCAAGACGACAGCGGAGATCCTCCGCGACCTCGAGCAGGAGGATGAGTGAGATGGGAGACCGCATCATCATCCGCATCACGAACGGGAAGAAGTGGAGTCCCGACCTCTACTGCCACAGCATCGGGACGGCCGCGCTCTACGCGGTCATCAAGGCCGCGGACGAGTCCAAGGACGACGGGGACCCCCAGCAGATGATGTGCAACGTGGTCCTCGAGGCCATGGACAGGAAGCCGCAGGCGTGCGGGTTCTACCTCGAGAGCCACAGGGAGCTCAGGCACATCGACCTCGACAACGGGGAGTGGGAGTACAACACCATGACCCGCGAGTGGACGCACAACTACACCCGCTGGAGCTCAGCGGGGATGGAGGAGGAGACCGAGGTCCTGACGACCTCGGAGGTCCTCGAGCGCATGGCGAGGGGTGAGCTCCGATGCGGCTCATCTGGAGAGGGAGGGACGTGGGGTCCATCGAGGACCCCGAGGAGACCATCGCCGAGAGGATGATGGAGATGGACTCGGACGCGGCGATGCACACCGCGGCCTACTACCTGGTCGAGTGCGAGTTCACCTACGAGTTCGCCCACGACCTCGTGACGGAGTCGTACAAGGGCGCCACGACCAGGGACTGGGTGTCCTGGGCCGTCTACGAGGCCCAGGCGAGGCTCAGGGACCACCCCGGAGCCGACTGGAACGACTTCGAGACAGGAACGGAATGGAACGACAAGGAGGAAGAGGAATGAGCAAGGCGAAGATTCTGGGATACAGCACGAAGATGCAGATGACCGAGGACAAGCACCCCGGCACCATCTTCAGGGCGTTCAGCCTCCCGGCGAAGGAGGAGATCTGCAGGTTCTGCACCTACGGACCCCGGTGCTACACCCAGCACGGGAGGATGGCGTTGAAGACCTGCACCAACGCCTACGAGGAGAACCTCGAGATGGTCAGGGACGGGTCCCTCTGGGGACGCCTGGACAAGGAGCTGGAGGCCCTCGAGAGGAAGGCCGAGAAGACGGGTCGGAGGACCTACATCAGGGTGCACGACACCGGGGACTACTTCAGCAAGCTGTACCTCGAGGCATGGCTGGAGGTGGCCAAGGACCACCCGGACATCATCTTCTACTCATACACCAAGGCCGTGGGATGGGTCAAGGAGGCCATGAGCCTCGGGATGGTCCCCGGGAACTTCAGATTCGTCTTCAGCATCGGGTCCACTCAGGACCTCTTCCTGGACGAGTCGGACAGGGTGGCGGCGGTGTTCGGGGAGGGACGGGACGTTCCCCCGGGCTGGCACGACGGGAGCCACGACGACTACTGGGCGGCGCAGTCCAGAGGGAGCGTCTTCCTCCGGTACCACGGGCCCAAGAGCCAGGCCTTCGAGGCCATCCCGAGGTGGTTGGAGTGATATTCATCCAGACCCTCGGAGGCAGGACCTTCGCGGTCCTGAGGTTCAGGGAGATCCCGACAGCCTCCCAGGGCTTCTGCTCGGCCGAGTGGCACACCGACCCGGGCTGGATCCCGGGGTGGCGGTGGATGGAGGCGGTCACGACCGACGGCCACACCGTCACCCTGGCCGTCGACCGCATCGACTACATCGAGGAGGAGGTGGTCAGGGAATGACGCTCATCCAGACGGGCACGTGCCCGGTGTTCGGATGCCCCCTGTACATGCTCACGCAGGAGGCCTGGGACATGGAGCTGATGACCGACCGGAGGTGGGACGACGCGTCCTGGAACCTCGGGACGCGCATCATCCACACCCAGGAGTACGACGAGCCGGACGAGGAGCTGGAGGGATGCCCCGGAGCCGTGGACGCCACGGACATGTTCCTCCGCCCCTCCGTGGGCTACCTCGAGGACAACGGAGCGACCGTGGGCTACGGCCCCTACGAGACCCTGGGCGAGTGGCTCAAGGCGGTCCTCGGGGTCCCCGGCCCCACGGAGATCGAAACCAGTTGATGGCAGGGAGCGGGGTGTTCCCCCCGCCCCCGCCGGTCAGCGACCGTGCCCGGTCCGGCCCCTCCGCCGAGAAGGAGGGGACCCGCGGTGCCCCGGGATCAGGGCACGAAGGAGAGAGGAAAATGGAAACCAACGGAAAGAGACAGGTGATAGCCGCGTACATCAACCACAAGAAGGCCAGCATCGCCATCGGGAGGATCCCGGCGGACGACCTCGACTACATGAGGGACCTCCTCAGGTGCGACCTCGTCCAGGCCGTCACCCGCAACGTCGAGGGACGGAAGCTGACCCTCTGGGTCGACGAGAACGGCCTCGGGTCCGGCAGGAGGGTCACGGCCCTCGGACTCAGGCCGGACGCCAAGGAGGGCATGAGGATGAGCGAGGCCGTGGTCGAGGAGATCCGCGGCAACATCCTCATCTCCCGCGTCGACGAGGACGGGGAGATGCAGGACCTCACCCGCGAGGACATCGACGCCATCGAGGTCTCCGGGATCGAGGACGACCACGACCACAACTTCTTCAGGTACTTCGTCGGGGGGTGCTGCCAGTGACCACCTACGTCCTCTGGCACGGCAGGAAGGTCGGCATCCTCGGGCAGGACTCCCCCTCGGAGATCGCCTACAGGTGCAAGGAGGAGGACCAGGCGACCATGCGCGAGGAGGCGGTCGAGAGGCTGGCCTCCAACTGGGACGCCCGGAACCTCGCCGAGGACATCGTCAGCGGGTTCTACTCCAGCTGGACGGACGTCGACCACTTCGCGCCCATCGTCGAGGACGCGGTCGAGTTCCTCCTGGACTGCCCCGGGGAGGAGTGCGAGGGCTTCACCCTCCAGCTCCCGGAGGAGCGCATCTTCTGGTGGAGCAAGGCCGGAGGGGAGCTGATGGCGGTCGAGGGCGCCACCCCGGCGGCGCTGGCCGAGAGGATGCTGGAGGCGAGCAGGAAGAGCGCGGCGTACTTCGCCGTCCACCACTACCTCGACCGCGTCCGCAGGGAACCGTACCTGGACCTGGACTGGGAACGCGCCCTGGCCTTCGGCCTCATGAACAGCGACACGTTCATCCTCTACGAGAGGGTGAAGAACATCCTCGAGGAGCACTGGGACGAGCTCATGAGCAAGAGCGTCCTCAAGGGCGCCTACGAGTCGGGCGACCTCTTCACCCTCAACAACCAGTGAAAACACCCTTCCCCAAACCCCTTCCACGGAAATATTCTAGGAGGAATAAAAATGGCAAGAAAGACCCAACAGACCAACTGCGACGAAGTGTGCCCCTGGTGCGAGGCCGAGGTCCTCGTCCCCAACGACCGCATCTCCCTCTGCCCGGAGTGCGGGGCCCCCATCAGGCCCTGCTCCATGTGCACGGAGTGCACGGAGGACTGCCCCTACGGCCCGGAGGAGACCTACGGCCTCTTCGCCGAGGACATCATGCTCGGCTACGTGTACAAGCACACGGACGACGACGGACGGTTCATGGCCTGGCAGTTCGTCGACAAGACACCGCAGGACATCGTCGGGGAGCTCCTGGACGACCGTGGGCTGTTCCCCCGCACGAGCCCGGCCGGGATGGCGCTGGCACGTTGCACCGCCCACTACATCTCGGACGGCATGAACCGCGACTTCGTCCAGCACCTCCTGTGCGACAACGCCGACTACTACCGCAGGCTGGAGTGCCACCCGGCGGTCATGGCCGTCTGTCACGCGCTGTGCATCTGCCCGGAGCGTCCGACGGACTCCTACGAGCCCGGCCAGGACAACTTCTCGGTCCAGAGGATCTCCCCGCACGAGGAGACGTGGCTGGTCTATGACGACGTCCCGCTGTGCCAGGCGTACGCGGAGAAGGTCGGCTGGAGGCTGGACCGTCCCCTGGCCGACGTGGCGGCCGAGATGGTCGACAAGACGACGGCCCTCGTCGACATGGAGGACTGGCTCACGGAGACCGCCGAGGTCCTGGGCTACCGCTCGGTGGCGCAGTGGGCGGTCCTCGCGCCGCTCCCGTCGCCGGAGGCCCTGGCGGAGAGATATCTCAGGGAGGGCATCGAGGCCCTGCCGGACAGCCCGGAGGGAGCCGGACCCCTGCAGATCGTCAGACTGGGGGCGGCCGAGTGAGCAGGTCCCCCTCCGGGGGGCACCCCGGATGGTTCTGCTCGTACTGCGGGGCATGGTGGTCCAGGCCGTACTGCAGGGACTGCCGCTCGGACAGGTACATACGCAGGAGGGAGGAGAGGAGGCATGAGAGGAGACGAAGCTTATATGATCGCACGCAAGGACAAGACGCCGGTGGCGCCGGAGTGCAGGGGTCGCACGACCTTCGCGCTCCGCATCGACGGCCCGGAGGACCGCAGGGAGGAGATGGGAGCGGTGCTCTGCGGGGGCCACTGGTCCATCACGCTGGAGCACGGACCCGCGACCGTCTCCATGGACGGGGGCGCGGACTGCGACTCGGCGGTGGGGACGTACGGCACCCTCGGCCCGGAGGAGGTCGTCCGCGACCTCGCCGGAGCGGCGAGGGAGCTCGGGGTCCTCCTGACCGGACAGGTCCGGACCCCCGCCGGAGCGACGGACGTCGTTATCGGCGGCGTGGAGGCCTTCTGCGGGACTTCGAGGGCCCGATGGGTCTGGGATACCTTGAGGGGGTGCGACGTGTCACAGAAGGGCGGGAAGACGGCAATACGGGGATCCGGTGGGATCTCCGGAAGGACAGGCACGGTACGGCGGGCGGTGGCGGTCCGTTCCCCCCGGCGGGATCGGGCCGGAATCGTCGGTTTCCGGGCGTTTCAACGCCGTTAAGGAGACGGTCTAGGATGTGTACTGTCGGAATGACAATGATGGAGGCGATAGGTTTATATATGTAGTAAAAAGGGCGTCCGTATATCTTCATACTGGTGTCCTTGTACGTTTTTGTACATCCAACTACCCATTCTATCCGCTATCATCTGACTTCTCCACTTTTTGTACTACATTACTACTTCTTTATATACTTTTACTAAAAGTATAAATAAAACTATGTAGTAATTTTGTAGTAATTTGTAGTAAAATGTAGTAAAAAAGAAAGAGGAGGATATAAAGAACAGAGGAAAAGAGGGGGATCGGGAGGGGGGATGTAGTACGAAATTTTCGGGAGAAAGCGGAAATTACTACAAATTACTACGTCTGTACTACAAAATTACTACACTTCAGCCGCCAGATTCTTAAGAACCTAGCGTCCGCTGAAGTATAGTTGTGTCCCCGTGCTTCTGCCCGCAGGACGGTCCTGCAACCCTCGTGCGGTGATCCGTCCCCAAAGACAGTCGGCCTCGGTCGGAGCGACTGTACCGATGGTCCGGTGTAGGGCGACGAGGTTTATAATATCTTTCACGGGGGGCGATCCCGGGAGGTGCGCTATACAGAGTATTATTATAGGGAGGGCGCCGGGATCTATTCCCCGGTGCGGTCCGGGGAAATAGGATGGCGCAGTCAAAATCCGGATCGGAGAATTAGAACGATGCAGTTGAAAAAATGGAACGACGGAGTTGAACGAGATGGTCGATTGTTTCTATTGCGGGAACGAGATCCCGCGCGAGCAGGTGCCGATCCCGGTGAAGGGCGGCATGATCTGCATGAGGTGCAAGGAGCTCCGGGTGCGGTTCCCGGGCGGTCCCACGGGGACGTGGGTCGTGCCGGAGCGTGACGGACACGGGCCGATAGTCACATGGTCTCCTACGGATCTCGTAGAAAGGCTGGTGGATATCGGAGAAATCGAGAGCTTCGAGGCGGGAATGCGTAACCCGCCTGTCGTGAAGCGCGATTATTCCTGTGGGAATATCGTCGCCGTCTGGTGCCCCTGCCTCATGACGCTGAAGGAGGCGGTGAGGTACGCGGAGAGGAGACAGCCATCCGTGGATGATAGTTGCGATAGTGAAATCGATTGAAGGCGGGGCGGTGGAATTTCAGGGGGAATATGTACGTGAAAAAGACGGCTATGGAATTTCCTAGTTTCCTATAGGAAATCAGTTTTTTCCGGTACGCCTCCATAATGACAATCGATATCGGCACCCATCGATATCACATACTAAAATGGTATCCAAGTACCATTCCGGTACTCGCGTACCATTTCAGTATCCCTATTTCCCTAGGGAGAACTGGGAAATCATTCCTATTTCCCTACAGGAAACTAGGAAATTATTCCGATACGAATATTCCATTCGCATAGGAATAAAATCCTCCACACACCATATATACTCGAACGGCTTTGGCATACTTTGTCATACGTGAAAGACCAAATATCTTAGGAACACCTTAAAACAGCGGGTGGAAAATGAAGGAATTCGTCATAGATCTGAAGAACACGGCGCTCTGGGATCCGGACGCACGGCCGAAGGACCCCATCCCGGAGAGGTTCGCACGCGAGGAGCTCGGATGCATCCGCCTCAACGCGAGGGACGACAAGCCGAGCGATTGGCTCCTCGACGGGACCGACGTCGAGCTCGCGGAGGGCATCTGCCTGTCCGGCAGGGTGTACGACGTCGACGCATGGGTGCTGAGCGTCTGCCCCTCCGACTCCTCGGACCCCCTGGCCATCAGGGCCGGGTGGCTCGTGCCCGAGCACGACACCCCGAGGTGGCGCAAGCACGTGAAGAAGAGACTGACCAAGGTCGTGCGTCCGGACGGAGACGCCTACTGGACGCTCAAGGCCCGAGAACCCGACGACACCGACACCGACAAGGAAACCGTTTCGGACCCGGACGTGACCGGGGACATGCAGGAGATACAGGTGAGAACATGACAGAGGAGAAGACATACGACAGGAGATTCATCAACATCCCGGCGGACGCCAAGGTCGTCGTCGACGGCAACGAGTACGAGACCGCCAGACAATTCGTCGACGAGCTGAGGAAGGAGGGCTGGCTGGCATGCACGGAGGAGGACGGGCCGGAGACCCTGCAGATCCCGTGCGACGCGCTCCGCGACGGCAACCCGCAGGGGTTCACGGTGTTCGTGACGGACACGTACGAGCGCGTCGACGACGACAGGTGCGCGGGGCAGGTGCAGGTGATCTGGGCGTTCACTCCTGAGCAGACGGAGGGGAAG
>CAVHQB010000063.1:0-10385 GCA_963637895.1 Lachnospiraceae bacterium | reverse complement strand
TTCGGGTCCATCAGCCCCTGACTTCCCTTACGGGATGTCAATCGTGATTGTGACCGTGGGGGTCTCAATCACGACATGAATACCGTTGGACCGGTATTAGATGTGGATCGAACAGATCCTAAACACCTCCTACCGGGGCGGCTCCACACTAGCCGAAAGTTGTGAAGTCTCGCATAGTGTGGACTTCTCGCCTCGCGGCAGAGGTCCTACGAGCCGTCCCGCATTTCAAACTATCGCCGTTTGTTCCCCGTTATGTAACAACACGCCATGCGGACGCGTCGATGTGCATGCCAATCATCGGCAATAAGATGTATGTTAAAGAGCCTGATATGATGAAACCGACCTCGGAGGCCCGCGAATTCGATGATAGACAGGTTCTTTAAGGTGGTGTGCGATAAATAGCGTGGAGGAACGGCCCCTCGCGGGACCGGATGCGTTTCGGGTGCATCAACCCCTGACTTCCCTTACGGGATGTCAATCGTGATTGTTACCTCGGGGGTCTCAATCACGACATGAATACCGTTTGGCCGGTATTCGATGTGGATCGAACAGATCCTAAACACCTCCTACCGGGACGGTTCCACGCTAGCCAAGGATTGTGGAGCCCGGCTAGCATTGGACTCCCCGCCTCTCGGCAAAGGGCCCGACGAGCCGTCCCGCATTTCAAACTATCGCCGTTTGTTCCCCTTTATGTAACTACACACCGCCCTGATGCATCGGCAGGCATGCCGGGCGATGAGGGAGAATGGAAGCAAGCCCACCTTCCAGAAACCGGAAGATGGGCTGAAGAGGGGCAGGGCCCCGTTTCAGGTTCAGATAAGGTCTTCGAAGCCTTCGACGACCTTGGGGAACTTCTCTTTGACGACCTTCAGGAGGTTGTACACGTTGACCTCCCCGATGTCCGAGTCCTTGATGAGCTTGATCAGCTCGTCGATGGTCTCGTCGTCCAGGGAAGCGAGCTTCTCCTTGGCCATCCAGTTCCTGAAGAGCTTGTCCTCCATCCTGTCGCGCCACATCTTCTCGTAGGGCATGAGGGCCTTCTTGGAGAAGTCCCCTGTCTTGCCGCACTCGGAGAGGACCTTGCCTGCGTACATCCCTGTCCTGCAGGCATGGCAGATGCCTCCGCCGGTGATGGGGTCGATGATCCTTGCGGCGTCTCCGACCAGGACGATGTTGTCGTCCACGGCGCAGTCGAGGCCGGGGCACGTGGACACGAACCCGCCCATGACCTCGAGGCACTGGCCCTTGCTCAGGCGGGGGTCCTCGGCGATGAACTTGTCGAGGTAGTACTTGGCATCGGCCTTGCCCTCGCAGAGCCTTCCCATGACGCCGATACCGACGTTGGCGACGCCGTTGCCCTTGGGGAAGATCCATACGTATCCTCCGGGAGCAACGGAGCCTATGACGAACTCGCAGTAGTCGGGAGCGCAGTCGATGTTGCACATCCTGTACTGGATGCAGGAGTCGATGTCGTTGAGCTTGAGGTTGGTGTCGATGCCGGCCCAGCGTCCGACCTGGCTCTCGTACCCGTCGGCAGCCACGACGCACTTGGCGCGGATCTCGATCTCCTCGCCCATGCTCCTCGCTTTGATACCGACGATCTTGCCCTCCTCGCGGATTATCCCCGTGCAGGAGGTGCGCAGCATGATCTGCGCTCCGGCCTCGGCGGCGTCCCTTGCGAGGGCCTTGTCGAACAGGTGCCTCTCCAGCACGTATCCGACCTCGGATCCGGCCTTGGACTCGTCCAGCTGGAAGGTGGTCCCCTGAGGGGACTTGATGATCGCTCCTTTCATGTCGGCGCGTATCCAGGTCGGGTCGGGCTTCACGCCGACCTCCTCGAGCCATTTCTTGGAGACTCCCTCGGCGCACCTGAGGGGCGCTCCGATCTCGGCCTTCTTCTCGATGAGGATGGTCTTCAGGCCTCCCTGGGCGCAGAACTTGGCCGCCATGCTTCCGCCGGGGCCTGCCCCGACGACGACTATGTCACACTCGTAGGTCTTCATGAGATCACTCCATGGAAAGCGCTGCAACGGGGCAGAGCTTGACGCATCTTCCGCATTTGATGCAGTCCTCGTTGAACTCGAGGACGAAATCGTTCAGGAATATGGCGTTCTTGGGACAGGATCCCACGCATCCTCCGCAGTGGAGGCATTTGTTGACGTCTACCTTCATCTCACTCACTTCCGAAATATGTTCATTCCTCATCCTTGGGGACGATGAGGGCGGCCGCCAGCTCCTTGGCCTCGGCGGCGTGGGTCTTCTTCCACTCCTCCAGCGGGACGGAGAACTTCTGCTCGATCTCCTTCCTGAACTCCGGTCCGGAGTTGTAGGCGCAGAAGGGATAGATGCGCAGGTCGGGGGTGATGTAGTGGACCCCGCAGCGCCTGACCCTCTCGATGTCGTAGTTGTAGCTGTCCTGGAAGTGCATGCCTGCGACCAGCATCATCTTCCACGAGAACGCGGCCAGGGTGTCCTTGGACTTGTCGGACATGACGTCCTTGATCAGAGTGACGAACTTGCTCTTGGTGAGGCCCTCGGGCATCTTGCTCTCGTCCACGCAGCTGTTCAGCAGCTTGACCAGCTTGGCGACGTAGAGCTTCTTGAACCTGGAGTTCTCGGCCTTGTCGGCGATCTCGTTGAGGCCGGCGGAGAACCTGGTGACGTCCACGAACCTGGGGAAGGGCACGACGTTGCCCTTGTCGTCCTGGAACAGGTAGGTGGCGATACCGCAGTGCGGGTGGGTGGTGAACGTGACCTTGTTCTGGCCGAGGATGATGGACGCGAACTTGGAGATGGGCGCGACCACTGGGACAGGGTACCAGTCGTCCTTGTTGGCGAATCCGGTCTGCTCCTCCACGCACTTGACCAGGTCGGGGAGGGTGAACCTTCCGGACTCGACCTCCTCGTGGGTGACCCTTCCGGTGAAGGCGATGGGCTGGAAGTTGACTCCCCTGACGATGTCGGCGTTGTCGAAGGCGAACTTCACGATGTCTCCGACGATGTCGTCGTTCATGCCCTTGCCCACGACGGGGACGAGGACCACGGACGGGGACTTCAGGCCGTCCTCCTTGAGCTTCCTGCAGTTCTCGAGCACTCCGAGCTTGACCGCCATCATCTTCCTTCCCCTGGACCTCATGTAGACCTCGTCGGTCAGTCCGTCGAACTGGAGGTAGATGGTGTTCAGGCCCGCTTCCTTGCATGCCTTGAGGAACTCGTAGCTCTTCGCGAACTTGATCCCGTTGGACGCGACCTGGACCTGGGCGAATCCCAGCTGCTTGGCGTCCCTGACGACGTCCACGAACCTGGGGTACACGGTGGGCTCGCCTCCGGCGAACTGCACTGCCGTGCATTTGATGGGCTTCTCGGACCTGAGGGCCACAAGCATGTCGTGGACCTCGTCGTAGGTGGGCTCGTAGACGTATCCCGCATCGTTCGCGTTGGCGAAGCAGATGGGGCAGTTCATGTTGCATCTGTTGGTGAGGTCGAGGTTGGCGATGGCCGTGCATGACAGCATGTCGATCCTCTGGCCGTCGATCGTGATGTGGACGGTGTCGTCGGGGTCGTCCCCGATGGTGCGGTCCATCGCGTTGTGGAGCCCCACTCCGTCATAGGCGTACTTCTCAGCCTTGAGGTAGAGGTCCACATCGGACCAGTAGACGTCCGAGAACTTGCCGTGCTCAGGGCAGGTCTTCTCCATGTAAACCTTGCCGTCCTTGGCGAAGATGTCGGCCTCAAGGATCTTCCCGCACTCGGGGCAGATCGATTGGGTCTTCTTCGGAAGTCCCCTCTTGATGGCATAATTTGTCGCTGTAATCGTCATGGTACTGGGCTTGCAAAGGTCTCAAGGTATAAATAACAACAACAGGGGAAAAGAGCCCTGAGACGGTCCTGAAAAGGATATACCCAGCCTTCAGGAGAAGTCGGTGCGGAGGTTGGTCTGGAACCTGTGCACCTCTCCCGGTATGTTGGTGGGGTACTTCCCGTTGACGCAGGCGAGGCAGAGGTCGTTCTCCTTGAACCCGAGGGCCTCCACGAGCCCGGCGATGCTGATGTATCCCAGGCTGTCGGCTCCGATGATGTCCCTGATCTCGTCCACGGTGTGGTGGTTCGCGATGAACTGGTCCCTGGACTTCATGTCCACGCCGTAGTAGCACGGGGCGATGATCGGAGGGCTGCCGATGCGCACGTGGACCTCCTTGGCCCCTGCGTTGCGGAGCATGGCGACCAGCTTCTTCAGGGTGGTACCCCTGACGATGCTGTCGTCGACGATCATGATGCGCTTGCCGCTGACGGTGCTCCTGATCGGGTTCATCTTCATGGACACGGCCCACTCCCTCTGCTTCTGGTCGGGCATGATGAAGGTCCTCTCGACGAACCTGTTCTTCATGAAGCCCTCCTCGTAAGGGATGCCGGTAGCGCAGGAGAACCCGATGGCGTGCGCGCGTCCCGAGTCGGGGACGGGCATGACCAGATCCACATCGACGGGGCACTCCCTTGCGAGGATCTCCCCGATCTTCCTGCGGACGTCGTAGACCTCCCTGCCGTCGATGACGGAGTCGGGCCTGGCGAAGTACACCCACTCGAACATGCAGAGCGCCTTGGGGTGCTCGGCCGGCGGGGGGTAGATCTTGAACGTGTCCTTAGTGATCTCGCAGATCTCCCCGGGCTCGATGTCGCGGATGAGCTCCCCGTGGAGCGTGTCGATGGCCGCGCTCTCCGAGACTGCGATGTAGCCGCCGTCGATCTTCCCGAGGCAGAGGGGCCTGAAGCCGTACATGTCGCGGATCGCGAAGAGGCGGTCGTTGATCAGAATGGTGAGAGAATAAGCGCCGTCGAGCTCCCCCATGGTGGCCCTGATGGCCTTGACGGGGTCGTTGTACATGGTCATGTACTTCCCGAGGAGCTTGGTGACGAGCTCGCTGTCGGAGTCTGTGAGGAAGGTCCAGCCCTCCTTCATGTACTTCTCCTTGAGCTCGGCGAAATTGGTTATGTCGCCGTTGTGGGCGACGGCCACCGTGCCGAAGTTGGTCATCACGGTGAGAGGCTGGGCGTTCTGCACGCTCTTGGAGCCCGTAGTGGAGTATCTGACGTGCCCCACGCCCACGTGGCCCAGGAGGGTCTGCAGCTCATCCTTCGGGATGGCGATGTTGACGAGGCCGTTGCCTTTGATGGTCTCGATCGTCTCCCCGTTGAAAACAGAGATGCCCGCGCTCTCCTGGCCACGGTGCTGGATGATCATGAGGGCCGTGTACAGAGCAGATGCTACGTCGAAATCACCGCTGATCCCGACGACTCCGCAGCTGTGCTCTGGTCCGGCCATGCAATCGCCTTAATCGCGGAGCTTAGCCCAGTTGTAAGACCTGATGGTGGCGGTCTTGCCGTATCCGCAGGAAGCGCAGACGCCCTTCCTGACGTGGTAGGCGCGCTTACCGCACCTGCGGCAGGGTATGTGTGTCTTGTATTTGTTGTGCCTTCCCTGTGCGGGTGTTCCCTTTCCCATGATCAATCACTCCTCTTGTGTGAAATGTAATCCCGTTTCGTTACGGGTCCGCGGCCGTACCCAGATGGTCCGAGACCATATGATGTGACCACGTCTACCCTTGGACGATACGGCATTCCATATATGAACCTTACGAGAACGCCCTTCCTGACAGGACGTTCCAGAGGCCCTCCCGCGGTCAGACGAACGCCCCGATCGTGGGCGCGTCCAGACGGTCCATGTCGTAGAAGATTATCGCCTCGCGGACGCCATCGGCCCCGCACCCGATGCCCATGAAGTGGTCCAGCATCGACATCCTCCACAGGAGGTCCATGATGGTCACGGACAGGCATCCGTAGTAGGCGTTCGACATGTCGTCCTCGTAGCCGTTCTCGTCCATGAGCGCGAAGACGCTGCCCATGAAGCTGTCACGGCCGTTGAGCGTCCCCACGTAATCGGAGAGGACCTTCATGCCCTGCTGGTCGGGGGCCTTCAGCCTGATGTCCATCGGGTCGGCCTCGCCCTTGAAGTGCAGGTCGCCGGCATCGTCCATGACGTTCCACACGATCTTGTCGGACCCTGCCATGAACATGTTCCAGTTCCAGTCCCTGTCGCAGTAGACAGGCACGCTCATAGGATCCTGGGAGGACATGGAGTCCAGCGCGGAGTCCATACCCGCCTCCTCCAGCGAGGGCATGTCCAGGTCCCTCTCGGGCTGGGTACCGGCCAGGGACATGACGGGCTCGATCTGGGCCAGGTCCATTATCCTGCTGAGGTACGCCAGGTCGGTGAACATCGAGAGGTTCTCGGAGACGGACATCCTGAGGCCCGACGGGTCTGCCATGACGCCTGCCTCCCTGCAGTTGGAGTAGAACTCCCTGTAGACCGCGGAGGACTCCTCCATGGCGGCGCGGATCCTGGAGTCTGCGGATGCGACAAGCGCTTTTGCCTCGGTGAGCGCGTCCGCGCCCTGCCCGGTCCATGCGCCCCTGCACGAGAGGTCCAGCTCCACCTTGAGGCGGTCGCTGGCATAGAGGTGGTAGGGGAACTGCCTGCAGTAGGCGGTCCTGTGGTCGTAGACGGTGCATCTCCTGTTGTTCAGGAACACGCAGGACCCGCAGCCCTTCTTCATCGCCAGCGCGAAGTGGGAGTCGGGGCCCTTGGTCTTGACCATGGATTCCGGGTGGTTGCTGCGGAAGAACGCGCGCTCCTCCGGGAGCACCTCCGGCTGGCAGAGGCAGCACATCCCGCACTCGCTGGGGCATTCCACCTTCCTTCCTGAAACCTCTGAATAATCGATTTCGTAATCGGCCACAGACATCACTCCCGATGGGCTCTCCGCAGAACTCCCCATCCTGCACCTGGACCTCGCCCCTCACCATAACTGTTTCGGGGAAGACTGCCCTGCATCCGCCGTACGGTGAATGGCCGCACTTGCTGTGCAGCGATTTGACGTCGATCTGCGACGCCTTCCTCATGTCGTATATCTGGAGGTCGGCGTCGTATCCTTCGGCGATCCTGCCCTTGCGGAGGGAGAACAGCCTCCCTGCACTCTCCGCGCCCATTGACACCGCCAGCTGCATCGGGATGTCCCCGCTGCGGACCAGCTCCATCGCCATGGGCATGGTGGTCTCCACGCCCGGGATCCCGGACGGGGCGGCGTCGAACTCCTGGTCCTTCTCCTCGGCGGTGTGCGGGGCATGGTCGGACCCGAACATGTCTATGGCGCCCTCCAGGAACCTGGAGTACAGCTTCCTGCGGTTCTCCGGGCCGCGGACCGGCGGGTTGACCTTGTACCTGGCATCGGTGTGGCGGTCCACGTCGAAATAGAGGTGGTGCATGGTGACCTCGGTGGAGAACCCGGCGGCCTTGGCCATGTCCAGCCCCTCCGGGGTGGTGAGATGGCAGATGTTGATGCTCCTGCCCTTGAAAGCGGATGCCAGCCTCCTTATCGCGTTGAGCTCCGCTTCCGCAGGGCGGTTGCGGAGGTGGTCGCGGGTGCACTTCTCCACGTCGTGAAGTATGAGATGGTCGTCCTCGGCGTGGACGCTGACCCTCTTCCCGGTGGAGAGGGCGTTGGACACCGCGGGCATGAGCTCGTCGTCCTCGTCCAGGAGGATGTTCCCCGTGGTGGAGCCCATGAACAGCTTGAAGCCGGGCACCAGCGGCGCCAGGGAGGCGGCGTTGATGTTCTCGGTGACGGCGGCGAACAGCCCGTAGTCCACGTTGGCCCTCCCTCTGATGGAAGCTTTCTTGTCCATCAGCGACTGGAGGTCGGTGACGGGGGGCTTGGTGTTGGGCATGTCCAGGACGCAGGTGACCCCTGCGTGGACGGCGGCCAGCGTCCCGGTGCCGAAGGTCTCCTTCTGAGTCATGCCGGGGTCGCGGAAGTGCACGTGGGGGTCGATGAACCCGGGCAGCATGATCTGGCTTGTGCCCAGCTCGATGCGCTCGTCGCCTCCCCTGACCAGCTGTCCGACGGTCACGATCCTGCCGTCGGTTATCCCGACTTCGCGGTACTTCAGCTCCCCGTCGACGAAGGCCCTGCCCGCTATCACTTTCTCGATGTACATCGTCAATCCTCTGTTATCTCACCGCGAGGCTCCGTCTCGCGGAATATGCGCCCCTGGAACCTGGAGATGACGGCCGCAGGGTGCGTCCATGCGTCGGGCGGCAGCCCGGCCTTGTAAGAAAGATTGGCCAGGAACTCGGCGGCGTCCCATCCGAACTCGCCGGGGACCTGCGGGAGCAGCAGCCCCCTGTGCCCCATCAGCTCGAGGATGAGCCCGTCCCTTCCGACTACTATGGAATCCCTGATCTCCTCCGGAGGCCCGGACATCCTGGACGGCGGCGTGAGGACGGTGACCTCGAAGACCACCCTGTCCAGCTCCTCCGCCCTCAAGTCAGGGAACCTGGGGTCGTGGCATGCGCCCCTGGCAGAACGGCAGATCGCCTCCCCCAGCGGGAATACCGGCATCGGGTACCCGATGCATCCCCTCAGGGCATGCCCCGGGAAGGTGCTCAGGGTCACGAACGCGCCTGACGGCTCGGAGAACGCTCCGCCGCCGGGAACGGCCACTTCGCCTCCGACGACCTCGGATTCCGCGGCGGCCCTGGCCAGGCGCACCGCTTCCGTCCCTTCGGAGAGGTTCATTCCTCCCCGTCTTCCTCGTCGCCGGAGTTGATCTCGACCTTCTGGACCCTCTTCGCTCCGCAGCCCTCGTTGGTCCTGCAGGCGGTGGCCTTGATCTCCTTCTCGGTGGTCACGGCTGTGTCCTTTACGAAATCGGGTATGGGAGCCTTCCTCATCATGGCCGACATCCCCATCATGAACTCCATGCCCATGGTGATGAAATGCTTCTGGACCTCCGGGTCGGTGAACATGCCGTAGGCCGATTTGACGAACTCCTCGGCGTGGGCCTTGGCGACCTCCGCAGAGTCGTGCGCGGCCTCCGCGGTCGTCTTCACGGTTCCCCTGGCCACTGCCGCGGCCTCGGTGAAGCCCTCCTTCTGGAGGCTCATGATGCTCTCGATCAGCTCTCTGTTCTTGGAAACGAACTCGTGCAGCTCCTGCTCTGTAGCCATCTCAATCCCTCTTGAACCTGATAATGAGTTTATTGTCTTTGAAATCTGCTCCGGAGAGCTCCGCCTCCCTGAGCACGTCGGGCAGCAGGATGTTCCTCTTCTGGCTGCCCACGTGGACCATCAGCGTGGAAGCGTCGATCCTGAACAGCTCCACGTCCTTGCTGTCGACGAACGGCATGCTCAGGATGAGCTTGTGCCTGTCGCCGTCGCTCTCGAAGGACATGGGGCTCTGGGAGGAGTACACCTTGGTGGGGTCCTCCGAGCCGTAGACCATGTCGGCCATGGCGTCCAGCTTCTCCAGCCCCCTCAGCTCGGTGGGCATCATCTCGCACGTCTTGATGACCATGGGGTCGAAGGCGTGATGGATGAGATCCAGGTTGGCCTCCTGCTCCTTGAGCTTGTCCTTGAAGAACCCGCCGTCTCCTGCGGCCTCGGGCAGGATCCTGTTGACGACGAGGGCCTCCACGTTCTTGTTGTAGAGGCAGAGGTAGGTGTAGGCGCGCATGGTCTCCTTTATGACCATCTGCTCCGGGTTGAGGACCAGCCTGACGGTGGTGACCTGGGGGTCCTCCAGGATGAGCTTCACGCGCTCCATGTTGTCCTTGATGTCGGACACGCTGTCCATGACCTCCTTGGAGGGCAGGGGCATGTCCATGATCTTCCCGACGGTGACGCGGGCGATGCTCAGGAGCTTCTTGATCATGGCGAATCCGCGGTCCAGGTACCAGTTGGTGACGTCCGGGAAGCTCAGGAGCCGGAGCGTCTCTCCCGTGGGGGCGGTGTCCATGACGATGACGTCGTACTTCCCCTCCTCACTGAACTGGTTGACGTAGAACAGGGCGGCGATCATCTCCATGCCGGGCATGATGGCCATCTCCTCGGCGGAGATCTCCCCCATGCCCTGGGATATCATGAACGCGGAGATGTACTGCTGGATGTCCGACCATTTGGTCTTCATCTCGTGGATGATGTCTATCTCCAGGACGTCCAGGTTCTCTGCGACGTTGGTGATCTCCGGTCCGAAGGACATGTCCAGGGAATCGCCGAGCGAATGGGCCGAATCGGTGCTCATCAGAATGGTCCTGTATCCGAGCTTGGACAGTCTGTATGCGGTGGCGGCAGAGGTGGACGTCTTCCCGACTCCGCCTTTGCCAGTGTAGATGATGAGCCTCATGCCCTGGCCATGGAACGGCGGAGTATATGGTATTATGCAGATGTCCTTCGGCACAATGCCGAGAAGCATCGATGCGATGAGAGATGTAGGAGAAGGTATGGTGCCGGGAAAGGGGTTCGAACCCTTGACCTTCGGATTTCCCTGGAA
>CAVHQB010000062.1:0-10556 GCA_963637895.1 Lachnospiraceae bacterium | reverse complement strand
GGATGTTACCAAGGTTGGCATACATGGCAGACATCATGGCATACATGGCAGACATCGATGCATCATCATCACGGATCAATCCTCGGATCCTATGGAATCGAGGTCGTCCTGGGCATCCTTCAGCCCCGCGTCCGCGGCGAGCTTCAGCCACTTCTTCGCCTCTGAGACATCGGCATCCGTCCCGATCCCCTTGAGGTAGCAGCGCCCTGTGGCGTAAGCGGCCTCGGTGCAGCCTTCCAGCGCCGCGGACAGGATCCTCTCGAAGCCATCCTTGTCATCCGTGCCGTCGTCGACGATCATCAGCAGCCCGAGGCGGTAGCGGCATTCCGCATCCCCAAGGTCCGACCCTTTGGAGTACCAACCCTTGGCGGCCTCGATGTCGACAGAGGTACCAGTTCCATACTCGCAGCAAACCCCGGTCTGGAAGATCGCGTTGAGGTTGCCTCCGTTGGCGGCCGTGCGGAACATCTTGTACGCCTTGGCCTCGTCCTTCTCCATGCCCAGCCCGTTCTGCACCATGTAGGCCAGAGATGCCCTCGCCTCGTTGTCTCCGCGGTTGGCGGCGAGCCTGAACAGCCTGGCCGCTTCGGCATAGTCCTGCTGGACGCTGACGCCGTCCATGTAGGCCAGCCCGGCGTAGACGTGGGCTTCGGGGACGCCCGCCTTGCTAGCTTCGATGGCGTACCTCACGGCGGTGTCCGTGTCTATCCCGACGTAGTCGCCTTTGAGGAACAGGTCGACCATCATGCACTTGGCCTCCGGGTCCCCGGCATCGACAGCCTTCTCCAGATAGGCGTATCCGAGGTCCAGGTCCTCCTCCACCCCGTGCCCTTCAAGATAGCAGAGGGCAACGGCCAGCATGGCGGCCGGAAGGCCGTTGTCGGCCATCTCCTTCACTTCGGAGAACGTGCACTCGTGCTCCCCGTCGGGGGCGTCGATGACGATGTTCCTCTCTTCGCTCATGGACGGTCGATGCATCCGTCGATAGAGATAGTTTGCGCAGGGACGCTTCCGCTTCCGACCATCCGGGATAGGAGCGCTCCCATTGCCTGAAGAGGCTGTCGTGGGCCCTCTCTCCGGGGCGGTAGCCCTGGCGGAGATGCAGGCATTCGTGGTACACGACGTAGTCCCTCACCCGTTCGGGCACATCGGGCATGTCGAGCCTGGAGGATATCCCCACGACCCTGAACACCGTGCTGCAGAACCCGACGCGGCGGGTGCTCTGCCTCCTGGTCCAGGAGAGATACGAGTTGCCGATGTCCGAATCGTCCAGCAGGCCCATGTCAAGCAGCCTCTGGACGGAGTCGTACAGGTCGCCTGATTGTCCGACGGAAGTCCTGGCAAGGTTCTTGCTCCTGGCGATGTAAGTCGGCCTGTGGCCGAGGATGAACCCCTCGGACCGAAGGTATTCCGTATATGATGCCGGGACGGACCACTGCCGCTTCTTGGAACGGAGGGCGATCATCCTGAACAGGTCGGGGAGCACCGGATCGGGAGCCCCTTCGAGATAATCTGAGACCTGGATGACGATCTTCGGGCCGTAGGCCCTCCAGCCGTAGTAGACCTCCTTCTTCGCGACGAAGGACCACTCCAGCTCCGGGTACAAGCCGGAGACGGCCCTCTGGAGGTCATCCATGCCTCTTCCCCTTGGTGACAGCTTCCTTCTGGCGCTGCCTCTTCTGGATCGACCTCTCCACGAACACGCTCCTCCCGTCGGAATCCGTGCCGGAGACGTACATGGCGGTGGAATAGGTGGAAGGGGTCGGGGTGAACACCTGCACCTGCTCCGGGCGGATGTGCAGCCTGTCCGAGCAGTACGAGGACAGCTTCTCCATGTCCTCCTCCCTGCATCCGGGGTGGGCCGCCATGAAGTAGTATGTGAGGTAGAACTCCTTCCCGGACTTCAGGACGCATTGCGAGAACATCTGCCTGAAGGAATCGAGGGAGTCGCGGTGCGGCTTCCCCATGAGGTCCAGGACGCCGTCCGAGATGTGCTCCGGGGCGACCTTCATCTGCCCCGAGACGTGATGGTCCACGATGCTCTGCAGGTACCGCTGGCCGTTGGCCCTGTCATGGACTATCATGTCGTAGCGGATCCCGGAGTTCACGAACACCTTCCTCACACCGGGGATGTCCGATATCTTCTTCAGCAGGGCGATCTGGCGGGAATGGTCGATGGGCAGCCTGGGGCACGGCGCCTTCCCGAGGCATCTCCTGTCGGTGCAGCGGCCCTTGGCGGTCTTCAGCTTGCATTCGATGCCGTACATGTTGGCAGTGGGGCCTCCCACGTCCTGTATGATGCCGTTGAACCCTTTCCTGGAAGCTATGCGCTCCGCTTCCTCGAGGATGGATCCCTCGGACCGGGAGACGACCGTCGTCCCCTGATGGGCGGATATGGCGCAGAAGGAGCAGTTGCCGTAGCATCCGCGGTGGGTGGTTATCGAGTTCCTGACCGTTTCCATCGCCTTGACGTGGCCGTCCTTCGCATAGTACGGATGGACGGCGTCCTCGAAGCCGGAGCCGTAGAGGGAGTCGAGCTCTGCGGAGGTGAGGGTCCTCTGGGGCCTGTTCTGCACAAGATACCTGTCGCCGTGCAGCTGGCAGAGGGGCTTCGCCGTCATGGGGTCGCAGTTGTCGCGGAATATCCTGAAAGCCGACATGAATGCGTCCCTGTCGTCGCGGACCTGCTCGAAAGAAGGCATCTCGATCGCGTCCAAAGGACGGTCCTTCGATGCGTAGCAGACTCCGGGCACGTCCTTCCAGTCCTCGCCCTTCCTCATGCGGTCGGCGACCTCCAATGTCGCGAGCTCAGCCATGCCGTAGATTATGCCGTCAGCCTTGGAATCGAACAGCACCGACCTCCTGACGGAATCGGACCAGTAGTCGTAATGGGCGATGCGCCTGAGGCTCGCCTCGATGCCCGCCAACAGCACCGGCCTCCCCTTGGCGTGCTTCTTGATCAGGTTGGTGTATGCTATCGTAGCACGGTCCGGGCGGCGGTCGTTCGCCCCTCCCGGAGTGAAGTCGTCCTCCTTCCTGAACTTCCTGGTGGGGGTGTAGTTGGCCACCATGGAGTCCACGCATCCAGCTGAAACGGACCAGAACAGCTCCGGAAGGCCCAGCCTGGCGATGTCTTCGGGGGAATCCGTCCTGGGCTGGGCTATGATCCCGACGCGGTAGCCGTGGTCGATCAGCCAATGCCCGATGAGGGCGGTCCCGTTGTACGGCGTGTCCGCATAGGTGTCGCCCGACACGAGGATTATGTCCAGGCCGTCCCAGCCCATGCGTCCGACCTCGCGGGAGGTCGTGGGGATGAACATCTCAGACCTTCTTCTCCATGATGAAGTCGTTCATCACGAAGCCGCCGCCGATGGGGTTGTCCTCCTCGCGCAGCTTGACGAAACCGCAGTGCTCGTAGATCTCCACGGAACGGACGTTGGAGCGGTTGACGGTGAGCCTGATGGATCCGAGGCCTGCCGCCTTGGCGACGTCGCATACCCTTCCGATGAGCTTCCCGGAGTAGCCGTTGCCGCGGTGCTCCTTGAGGATGTACAGCTTGGAGAGGAACACGTGGTCGTCCTCTTCCTTGTACCCGACGAAGCCCACGGGCTCGCCCTTGCAGACCGCCATAAGGTAGACGTATCCGTCGGCGATCTGCTCCTTGAGAGACTCGAAGCTCAGGTAGCGCTCCAGCATGTAATCTGTCTGCCCGCGGGGGACGATGCCCTCGTAGCACTCGTACCAGATGCTCCTGGCCAGCGATGAGATGATCCTCAGGTCGGTGTCCGAAGAGGCGGGGACGATCTCCATGCCCGCCGCGGCCGACCTCACGGTATGGGCGAACCTCTCGAGCCCGGGCTCGAAGTTGACCCCGTACCTCACATCCTCTCCGGAGGAGTGGGTGTTGACGATGCTCTCGACTGTGAAGTCCACTGCCGCTCTCACCCCGTCGGCAAGGGACAATCCGGATTCAAGCGAAGCGACGAGCAGGGAGCCGAAGACATCGCCGGTGCCGTGGTAGTATCCGGGGATCTCGGGCCTCATGACCTCGCCGGTCTCTCCGGTGCGGTAATCCTTGTAAACCGCGCCCACGAGCCCCTCCTGGAAGCTCACTCCTGTGATGACTATCTGCTCGATGCCGAACACGCGGGCCTTCTCGAACATGCCCTCGACGTACTCCTCGGTGTAGGGCCCGTCGACATATTCCTCGCCGAGCATCAGCGTGAGCTCGGTCATGTTGGGCATTATGACATGCGCTTTCTCGCAGAGCTTCCTCATCCCTGCAGGGAAGTCGGGGCCGAATACGGGGTACAGCTTCCCTTTGTCGGCCATGACGGGGTCCACATAGATGCGGGAGCCCTCGTGGGAAAGGTCGTCGAACAGCTTCTCGACGATGTCGATCTGCTCGAAGGATCCGAGGAAACCGGAGTAGAAGGCATCGAACTTTATGTCGAGCGTGTTCCAGTGCTCGTCGATCGGGACCATGTCGGACGTGAGGTCCCTGTAGGTGTAGCCGGTGAACCCCCCGGTGTGGGTGGAGAGCACGGCAGTGGGCAGGACGGAGCACTCTATGCCCACCGAGGACACGATGGGGAGCGCAACCGTCAGCGAGCATCTGCCTACGCATGAGATGTCATGGATCGCCAGTATCCTCTTGTGGTTCATGCTCCGCTGTATCGCGCGGGGATGTTAATCATTTGCTATCGCGGCAATCGTCAGCGTTATATCCGGCCGCATGGATGGAGCCGGCGATGGATGCATCCGAAGCACATCTGGAATCCGTACTGGCCGAGCTCAACGACAGGGTGAACGCCCTCGAGGACGGGCACTCCCTCGAAGAGCTCATGGAAGCCTACACCAACCGCGGCAGCGTGCTCCAGATGCTCGGCTACAGGACCTCGGCCATGGACGACCTGATGTCGGCCATCGACATCTCCGCGGATGTGGAGGACCAGGGCGGTACCGTGGATCCCGGGACATTCGTCAAGATGCATGTGACCGTCGCGAGGATACTGTTCGAGATGGACCAGGACCCTTCCGACGAGTACCGCGTCGCGGCCTCCAGGCTCGATCAGCTCAAAGGATCGTCCAGGCACTTCGACGACCGCTCGGTGGTCAGGATGTGCATCGACGCCGCCAACGACCTCCTCGATTCGGAGCACCCCGAGGACGCCCTCTGCTACATCGAGAAGGGCATATCGTCCATCGGCAGGAAGTCCGACCACTGGAGGGAGAACAGGCGCTTCGACCTGCTGAACCTCGATGCGGAGGCCATGGTCTGGCTCGAGAGGGAGCAGGAGGCATCAGAATCATATTCTCAGGCGATCGAGATCGGCCTGGCGCTGATGGAGGAAGGGGCGCTCGAGGAGCCCACCGACCTGGCGATGACCTTCGCCGCCAAAGCCGACGTTGACAGCGCCATGGGCCTGGAGGACGTCCGCATCCTCGACCTGAAATCCTCCGTGACCGTCATGGAGAACCTGCACGACTGCGGCCGCCTTCCCGACGTTGACATCCTCGTGGGGCTCCACCAGGACCTGGCCGAGGTGCTGATGAAGTCGGGGAACATCGCAGAGGCGGAGAAGCACCTGATCCGCGCAATGGAGCTCGGAGTCAACGGGGCGGGAGACTACATGCGCATCCAGACCCCCGCCGGCAAGTCGTCCTGACGGGAACGAACGACCGAACTTTTATCAACGGTCCCCCGAATCGTCGCTCATGGCAGCCTTCAGCGACGGCAGACAGATGCCCACGAAGCTCACGGACGAGGAAGTCGAGACCCTGCAGGGGTTCGCGGGCGAGGAGTACATCCACGGCTCTTCCATGGCGGCGACGCTGTCGTCCATGATAGAGCACGGCGTCGAGGAAGGCAGGTTCACCGAGGACGAAGCGACCAAAGACGTCTACATCGCCCTGTCGATGGCCAAAGCATGCAAGGCCACCTGCAACTACGAGGCGTTCTGGGCCGCCGTGAAATGGCTGGAGCCGCTCGAAGCGACAGCGTCCGAATGGCCGGAATGGCACAGGCGCTTCGGAGAGTCCCTGATGTTCTCCGGCATGGCCTCCATGGCCTTGGAGTTCCTGGAGCGCGGGTCCAGGAGGTTCCCTCAAGACTCCCATATGTCCTATCTGCTCTCGATTGCCCGCTACGCCCTCGGTGACTCCGAAGGCGCCGCGAAGGCCGTGGAGGGGATCGAAGGGCTCATGCAGGCTGCTGATGCGTACAGGGACGGCCGTCCCCTGTCGGAGGTCCTCGGCACGAGGATCCGCTTCGACGATTCCGACGCCTTCGGCAGCTGGGTGGACTATGCCGCCGACATGTCGTCCATGGCAGATTGGATCGTCTGCGACAAGGCCGCCCTTTCAGCGTTCAAGGAAGCCGTCGGAGCACAGAGCTGGTCCGCCGACAGCCCGCATTGCACGTTCATGGTCCCGGACCGCGCGGCCACGTTCACGCTGGAGATGAACGAAGCGTTCGTTTCGAAGGTGGACCCCAGGAGGGTCGAGCTGATACTGGAGAGCCTGGACTCCCTCATCGCCGATTCGATGCAGGCCCTGTCGAAAGGCTCGGGAGACCTGATCCTAACGCTCAAGCACGTCTCCATACGTCCGGACCTCAGCGTCCGCCTGGTGCTGACAGACCATCAGGGCAACGAGCGCATCGTGGATTTCGATGCCGAGCTCCAGCCCGTCCTTAGGAACGCCGGAGGGCCGTACGTCTCCATGATACTGCTGAAGGAGCCGGAGTGGGACCCACAGGCGGTCCTGGCGAAGCTCCGCGACAAGTGGGGCATCGTTCTCGCTTCCCTGCAGGTGCAGGACGACCAGATAGTCGGATCCCACGACGGCAACATGGTTCTGATCTCCAATGTGGGCTCCAGGATCCCGGGCAACGAGATCGACGAGGCGGCTCAGAGGAACTACATGGACCGCGACGCGATGGTGGCGGCCGCCGGGTCCTACAAGGGGCACGTGATCATTGCTGTTGTCAATCACAGCAGCAGGAACCTGGAGTCCGCATTGGACATGGTCAGGATCACGGATTCCTGCATCGATCCTCAGACCTGCTCCGGCATCTACAGGAACGAGATCGTATACTCCCCGGCGATGTGGACCGAGGGCGCGGACGGGATGCTGTCGGACAGTGCCGTCCCGTGGCATCTCCTGATCTGGCCCAGCATGTACTCCGACAACGGCCTTCTCAGCGCGGTGACCACGGGGATGAAGGACTTCTGCCTGGACGAGGTGGAGGCGGTGGACCTCCCGGTGACTTACAGCGACCTTTTCAGCATCATGTGCACCGTCGCCGGCGGAGCCATATCGTCTCCGTTCGCCGCATGGGACGGCATGGGCTTCGAGTTCAACGGCCATGTCTACAAGCTGTCCAGGGCCAACGGGGAGCTCGTGAACGGGCCGTGCATGAGGATCGTCCTCAAGGAGTGATACCATGCTGTTCTCCAGGAAGAAGGAAGGGCCGGGCATGTGCGCCGCATGCGGCATCAGGCCCGGAGTCGTGAAGATATCCGGAGGATACCTGTGCGGCATGTGCGTCCCGGTCACCCGCAGCTTCGAATCGCCTACGGTGGAGGAGGTCCTCGCCCTGCACGTGAAGGACCCCGAGCTCATAGAGAGGATAGAATCCTTCACGGAGACCGTCTCATACGGGGACCTGAGGTTCGATGACGGCCATCGCCTGTTCTTCAAGGGCAGATGCCCCAACAGGTGCATCCCGGTGCTCTCCTACAGCGAGATCGATGGCTTCTCCATCTCCATGGACGACAGGAAGGTCGCTTTCAATTCGGTCGACGGCGGCAGGGCCCTCCTGCGCCCGATATCCGAGGAGCAGATGAAGAAGGCGTCGAAGGAGTTCGACTCCGTGGTATTGGAGATCCAGTCCGGCCGCGGGAACGTGAAGTTCATGCCCTATCAGATGTGGTCCTTCAGGAACCGCATCGCCGATTCCAAAGAGGAGACCCTCCGTCTGACCATCGAGCTGGCCGGGAAGCTCGATTCCATAATAGAGGAGAACATCATGTCCCGTTCAAGAGGCGCAGAGCGATGGCGAAGAAGCAGCAGATGAGCAGGACGGAGCTTTCGGAGACCCTTTCGGCGGCAGCGGAGAGGAAGACGGCGGAGAGGGAGGCCATCATCAACCGCGCCTTCGACGACGCCGACCATACAGCCTACCTTCTGGACATGGCCGAGTGGCTGAAGCTCGAGATCAAGTACTGCGAAGCGGCCTCCGCATATTACATGGACGATTTCGACAAGATCGCCTCCCTCGAAGGAAGCGACCTCGTCGCGTCTCTGGACACCAGCGACCTGGCCCCCAAGGCCTATGCAGATTACCTGAGGACCTTCGTGTCCGCAGAAGGGAAGGAGCAGGAGAAGCTCGTCCATGCGGCCCTTAAGGGATTCAAGCTGGCGATGAAGGACACCGTCAGGATGCTGGACAGCCTGCGCTGATCCCTGTCATCGCTTCCCTTGGCAGAGCCTGTCGAAGTACTCGTCCACCATCATGGCGAGGTTCGGATCTTCGGGATAGGCCCATTCCGGATAGTAATGCCTCAGGAGCTTGCAGGCGCCGTGGCGCCTCATGACGTACATCTCGAAGCATCTGGCGAAGCATTCATTGGACCCCTTGTAGTATCCGTCTTCCGAACGGTCATCCCTGTCCTTCCCGAGCCTGTCGAACTCGCTGCGGTACAGTCTCAGTATCGGAGCGAAATCCTTCTTTCCGCTCAGGCGCCCCATGTGGTGGTCCAGAGCATGGGCGTACTCGTGCACGAAGGCCCCGTAATCTTTGACGATCAGGAGCTTGGACATGCCTGCGTACTGCCCTCCCAGGTCCGGGATGCGCCTGACCTTCAGGCACACCTCCTTCAGGAACCAGATGTCAGGCAGCAGCCCCTCGGAGATGAGCTCTTGGAAGCACAGCCACATGCCCCTCTCGTCGTTTTCGGTGACCATCGGATCGAACTCCACATCGAAGAACACGTCGTTGAAACGGGTCTTCCGCTCCAGCTCCCTGGTCCTGCGAGGCTTCCCTTTGAGGTCCACGTAGGCGTACAGGACCCTCTCGTCGTCGACCTCGCGGTCTATGATGTCCAGGGCTCTCAGCATCAGTCCGGTCTGGACGATGTCGGAGTCGTGCCTCAGCCGCATCCTTGCGACCATCTGCCCGTCGATCCAGCAGCCTCCGATCTTCCCGAGGATGAACCTCAGATGGCCGGAGCCGTGGTCCGTGCCCGAGTGCTGCCTCACCACGTAATCGTAGCAGGCCCTGAGCAGGTACTCCGCCACGATGTCCCTGGGCCTTCTGCGATCTTCGTCGGGGACGCCGATGCCCGTGTCGGCTCTGAAGGCGATCACGAGCCTGTCCGGCTCCCTTATCTCGACCATCGCGCGGCCCCCTTCCGGCAGAGGGCTGATCTTTACAGCAGCTCCGATGGTTCCGGCCATTGCGACGATCTCGTCATCGCTGATGTCCCTGAAGATGCACAGGATGGCGAGGGGATTGCTGGTGTGCCTGCTCTTGCGGTACAGGTACCTCACGCCGTCCAGTATCGACTGCATCGCCCCGTCGTCCGGGCCTCCGGGAGGCGCGGAAACGGGGTATTCGTCACCGAAAGCGGAGCAGTCATCCATTGTCGCACCCCCTGTCGTCCATGCGCCTGGAATGCTCTTCCAGGAGGAGGTCCATGGCCGCCAGGTCCTGGTCTTCGACGACATAGCAGCCGAAGAGGATCGATTCCCGCACTTTCACCGCGATGGGGCCTCCGATGTTCCCCGTGCAGGGGATGAGGAGGGCATGGGGCTCATCTTCGATGTCGAGGCATGTGGAGAGCGTCCACTCCTTCCCGTCGAAGAGGACCCCCTCGCCAAGGATCCTGTCAACGATGCAGACTGTCAGCTGCTCGCTTCCGTCCGCGATCGATCTGTGCACGTTCGGCAGGATCTCCTTGAAGATCAGAGACCCGTCGGCGATGACGCCCGCATCCTCAGACACCTTGCGGAAGGAGCCGAACCCCATGCAGATATCGTCTATTCCGGGGACGTTCCTGAGCAGGTACTGCTCGTACATGCGTGAGAAGACCTCCTGCCTCGCCCTGTACCACTTCAGGGTCCCCTTCTTCAGCTCCGGGGGTTTTCCGTAGACGTCTGTCATGAAGTCCGTGAACGTGTCATCGAAGCGCTCCGAGGCGGAGCATAGCCCGCATGCGAAATCGAAGGAACGGGCCAGGGCGCTGACCGTCTCCGAAGGATCGGCGTGGCAGACATGGACAGTCCTGGAGACGGGATCGTACCTTGAGCGCTCCTCCGGAGATCCGGCACGGCAGCCCTTCCCCTTGCCGTCGAAGCAGAGCTTTGTGCCGTCCGACGGGAGAGGGCGGAGGTCCTCGGGGACGAGGGAGATCAGCGACATCAGGCGGTCCGCATCGTCCAGGTCGGCATCGTTGGAGGCCGCGACCCTCTGGAAGCTCTTCGAAAGGCCTCCGCATGGGACGATGGAGCTTCCGCAACGTCCGGCCGGTACGAGCCCGGCGATCTCGGAC
>CAVHQB010000061.1:0-10727 GCA_963637895.1 Lachnospiraceae bacterium | reverse complement strand
CCTGGTCGGGATCTACGAGCTCGGTGTGGAGGATGTCATGGTCGTCGGCCACACCGACTGCGGGGCGCAGCACATCAGCGGCCCCGACATGCTGGAGGCCATGAAGTCCCGCGGGATATCCGACTATGCGATAGACGTTTGCAGGTACTTCGAAGTGGACTTCGACGATTGGCTGTGCGGGTTCGAGTCCGTGGAGGAGTCCGTCAGGTCGTCGGTGGAGATATTGGAGAACCACCCCCTGATCCCGGACGATGTCAGGATCTGGGGATTCGTGATCGACTCCCACACAGGGAAGCTCACGAGGGTCTGCTGATCACAGCATCTTGAGGGCTCCGGTGACCTTGTCGATCTCGGAGTCGGGCGCAGGCCCGATCCCGACGACGGTCATCGAGCCCGGTTCTATCTGCGTCCTTCCGGCATCGGTGATGGCGCACGTGTAGAGGCCGCAGCTCCTGGCCTCGTTCATGTACTTGATCATCTCGTCCTTGTTCGCCACTTTGAGGACCACTTTCTTCTGCCCGTTGGACATCCAGGCATCGAAGGACTTCTTGTCCATCTTCTGGGCGCGCAGCGCCAGGTCCACGGACGCGTGGCCGACCTGAGCAGCGATCTTCCCCTTTCCCATGTCCAGGTCCATCCTGACGAGGACGACGATCTTGTACTCCTCGGAAGAGCTCACGACCTTGAAACCGAATGCCATGGATGTGCTGATGCAGGTCCCGTATATATTCACGCGCGTGCGAATCCCGGGGCGGACACTATCTCGCCGTAGTAGTAGCACCTGCCGCCGCGGTAGCCGTAGGCGTCGTCCACGCATCCGAGGGGCTGGTCGCCGGCGGGGTCGCAGAGGATGTACCTGACGTTGTCCTGGGTGAAGGACACGAACGAGGCTCCTTTCGGGACCTCAGTCGCTGTGTAATCCGACCGGAGGGCGAGGAACGTCCTGCCGTGGTGAAGCAGCAGTCCTGTCTCGTATCCGGACGACTTCAGGATGGCCGCCGCAAGGACGGAAAGGTCCTTGGAGTCTCCCTGGCCGGTGTATATCGTCTCGCCGGGGTACGCCCAATATGCCCCAACCGAGTGGGAGACGGTGTCGGAGACCTCGCTGTAGCATGATTGGATATAAGTCAGTACGAAGGATGCGAACTCCGGCCCCTTTATCCCCACGTCCGGGTAGATCCTCAGGAAGGCGTCCTGGAGCCTGCCCGCCAGGAGGCTCACTGAATCTGTCGATCTCACGAACGAGGCGGCGGTGGCCGTGTCGTAGGTTGCGCGGTCGCCGGAGGCAGACGTCAGCGAGAGGTACTCCTTCAGCCCGGCCTCGGCCCTGATGGAGAACATGCGGCCGTTGAAATCGAAGGATCCGGACCAGACGCTGTCCCCGAAGTACTGTATCCTCCCGACATGCGTGTACTGGTCGCCGGAATCGGTGGAGCAGGCGACGGTGATGCTGAAGATCCCCACAGAAGGATTGCTCCAGACGATCTCCGCCCGGTCCTTGATGGACACCTGGATGCTCCCTGTGACTTCATTGCGGATGATCCACGAGAAGTTGCTGTAGTTGCCCGATATGCTGCTGTCCAGCGTGATGTGGAGCTCCTGCTTGTCCTTGCTGTTCTGCTGGAAGAAGGCGCTGAAGCCCGGTTCCTGGAACCCGTCGTACAGCTCGATGTAATCGCTGGTCCCGGGGACCAGGACGGCGTTCTCGGAAGGACCGGGGCCGGGGGACGGAACAGGATCGTCCGTCTGCGTCGGCGCGGTCATGACGACGGACAGCACGGCTATGACGATGACGGCGATGATTATGGCGGAGAACAGGTGCTTGAAGCGCCTGCCCTCCTGGACATCCATGAGGATGAACCTGAGCTTGCGTTTGGGCCTCTCGACGGAGAGGTTATGCCCGCATGCGGGGCAGAACGGCACGTCATCGGAGACGGACTCCCCGCAGTTCGGGCAGTTGATCATGTCAGTACCAGTCCGTTCCCTCGTATGTGACGACGATGTCCTCGTCTCCGACGGTGAACGTCACCACATGGTTGACGTCCTGGGCCAGGGGCGAGCCGTTCATCGCGATCGTCACGTTGGTGATGGACGTGAGGAACTGGAGGGACACGAGGCTGTCGGGGACCACCTTGAGCACGACGTCCTTCACGAAGGTGTCGTCGGCCATGTAGCTGCCGTTGAGCTCGACCTCGGTGTACTTGGAGGGCAGGCTTGCTGATGAGACGGACCCGATCTCGTCCTTCTCGCACACGACCTTCTCGAAGAGGAACACGCAGTCGTGGTCCTCTCCGGCGGTTATGTACTTGCCCGGAGCGGATTCCACCTCGAACATGGTGGTGGACGTGGTCCACAGGTCTCCCGCCTTCTCGATGTACTCTTCCACGGGGATGTACTCCTCGAAGCTGTACGCCTTGGAGTCGGAGACGTTGGAGCCGAAGTCGTAGACGGAGTAGACCAGTCCCGCATCCTCGGGGAGCTCGGCCTTCTCGATGGCCCTGAACACGATGTTCTCCTTCACGGCGATGGTGTAGACGCCGTTCTCGTCGGACATGAGCATGCTGTCCAGGGGGTACACGACGCCCTGGTCGGTCATCCCGATGCTGGTGGTGCTTCCGAGGTAGTCGACGGAGAAGCGGAGGGTCCCGCCGGAGACGCTGAGGGGCATCTGGAGGATGCTGCCGCTCTCGTCGTAGAACGTGACGCCGTCGCAGCCCTCGTCGAGGGTCATGGAGTAGTTCCCTGCTTCCAGCTCGTCGGTGCTGCCCGCCAGTCCGAACACCAGGACTCCGGCGAGCATGATGGCCATGGCGATGCCGGTGATGTACCTCACCGTTCTCCCAGGCCTGCCGCCTTCCTTGGCGTTGCGGTTCCTGAGAGCGACCTTCACAGAAGACACCCTCTTCTTCTTGTCGGGGACCTCGTCCGCCAGGCCCTTGACCTCGATCCCCTTGAGCGGGGTGAGGCTGAGCGTGGGGTAGATCTCCTTGAAGGAGACCTTCCTGTCGGCGGGGGTGTCGTCGGACACCCTGACGAAGATACCGTTGCTGGCCATCTCCAGGCCCTGGTGGGCCATCCCCTTAACGAAGGTCATGGCCGGGTAGATCTCGGAATCGGGGCAGGTGCTCGCGATGCCGATGGTGAGCGGGTACACCGAGACGACGTTCAGCGATATGCCGATGGACTGGGCCACGGAGGACATCTTGCCGAAGAACACGTCGAAGTTCTTCGGGCCCTCGCTGCCGGCCATCCTCATGTACTTGGCCCCCAGGACGACCATCATGTAGTCGGTGTCCAGGCCCAGGCCCTTGAGGGTCTCGAGGGTGTACCTCAGGTACCCCTCCATGAACGAATCGGCCTTGTTCCTCGTCTCCTTCAGGATCTCGGACACGGCGGAGCTGTCGCGGTTGACCCTGCGGCTCTTCTTCATGAGGATGGAGCAGGACAGCCCGTAGTACGCGGTCCCGGACTCGGAGTAGAACACCGAGATGACGCCGTCCTCGACCATCCTGAGCATGTTGGAGGTGATCGTGGAACGGGGGGCGTCCACCTGTCCGACGATGTCGGTGACGCAGAGCGGCCTCTCGTACACGGCATCGATGATGTCTATCTGGACAGGGCTGGTGATTATGCCGACGGAGCCGTCGAGCTCGACCATGAGGAACCTGTCGGCGGCCTCGCCGTGGGACAGGGACATGTTGATGTACGGCTCGGGGACCTTCTCGGTCCTCTCGTACACGACCTTGTACCTTGTGTTCCCTTCGGAGGAGTAGTCCTCCAGGGAGGTGATGGCCAGGGGCTTGTCCGTGGCGTTCTCCACTGCTCTCCCTACGAAGGCGGAGAACATGTCGATCTCACGGGACATGATCTCGCTCCCCTCGAAGACGAGGGTGAGCGGATTGAGCGAGAACACGCTGAACTTGAACCCGGTGAGGGCGGCGAAGCGCTCCTTGATCTTGAGGATGGAGTCCTGGATGTCTCCGTGGCCGATGTCGTACTTCATGGAATCGGCCAGCTCGGTGGCGTACCTGGAGCGGAGCTGGTCCAGGCTGAGCCCGATCTCCTCCGCGTAGCAGTCGAACATGTTCGCTACCGCGGCGAGCCCGGAGCAGTGCTCCGAGGGGTTCCTGAACGTCTCCTCGCATCTCCTGGCGGCCTCGGGGTCCGGGACGGCGGAGCTGGCGATCTTCATGGCCAGGTTGGAGTAGTAGACGGTCTTCTTGCTCGGGTCGGGCTTGAGCCTGACGATCACCCCGGTGTCGAGCATCTTGTCGATGGCGAAGTGGAGCGAAGAAGAGGGAAGGTCCAGGCTGGAGGTGAGGTCGCTGGGCCTCTTGTTGCCTGTGCACAGCTGATTGTAGACTGCGATCTGAAGGGGGTCCGTGAGGGGGACCACGCCTTTCTCGGTTAGGAGCAACGTGAAGTTGCGCAGATATTCATCCTGACCGCTCATAAAGCACCCTAGGCCCTCTTATATTAATAAAGGGAGGGGACGATAGGTCGGAGATTGTAGGTTCTTCTTCAGGAGAGGGACCTGACGAGGGATGCGATGTCCTCTTCCAGCATGGCCGAGGACATGACTGCGGCGCCTTCGGCGCCGGCCGAGATGACGCGGGGGAAGTTCTCGGGGGTGATCCCGCCGACCCCGTAGACGGGGATTTTTACTGCATCGCACACGCTCCTGAGGAACGGAGTCCCTCTTGGTTCTCCGATCTTGCATGCGGTGGGGAAGATGTGGCCGGCGATTAGATAGTCTGCACCGAGGGACTCAGCTTCTGCGGCTTCGGAAGGGGAATGGACGGATGCTCCGACGAGGTCCATGTCGGAAAGGTCTTTTGATGAACGGAGCACGGGCAGGGGGAGATGGACCCTGCGGATGCCCGCTTCGCGGGCTGCCGCGACATCGGTGTTGATAGAAAGAGGGATGCCTGCGGCATCGCAAATTCCCTTGCATTCGAGGGCGAGTGCCAGCAGGTCGGAATGGGACAGGTCCTTCTCCCTCAGTATTATCATCTCCGGGCCGGCTTCCGCCAGCTTCCTGATCCTGTCGAGGAACGGTTCTTTGCAGATCTTCCGGCAGGTGATGGCGATCATTCAGACCCTCACGTAGTCGTTCATCACGGGCTGCAGGCCCTTGGACCTGAGCGCCGCGACCATCTCGTCGACCCCGCGGGGGTCGGATATGACGAACTGCCCGTCGCCGTGGGCGTCTCCGGAATGCTCGCCTATGCCCACGCTGACGCCTGCTGAGACTTTAGTTGCTGTGAGGCCGAGGATGCCGTCCCTGAACCCAGGGCGCTCCCTGGTGGATATGGTCTGGCCGGCGAACGGCAGGAACAATCTGTATGCCAGCGACACCTGCAGCAATTGTCTTTCTGTGACGCCGATCTTGTTGTCCAGCCCTCCCGCCGGCCTCAGCCTGGGCAGGGACATGGATATCTCCGCATGGGGGTACTTGCGCTGGAGCAGGTCCGCATGGAGCCCGCATGAGAAAGCATCCCTCATAGGGTCGTCGCTCAGGCCCAGGAGGGTGCCGAAGGCCACCCCTCTCATCCCTCCCTTCAACGCCCTCTCCTGGGCGTCGAAGCGGTAGGAGAACACCCTCTTGGGGCCTGCAAGATGGAGCTCTGCGTACCTCGCGGGGTCGTATGTCTCCTGGAAGACAGTGACGTAGTCCGCTCCGCAGGAATGGATGTGCGCGTACTCGTCCACGTTCATCGGGTAGACTTCGATGCCGACGGTGCTGAACCTCTCAGATGCAAGGCGCACGCATTCGCCGATGTAACCGACATCCGATTTGACTCTTGATTCTCCGGTGAGGATCAGGACCTCCTTCAGGCCGGTGGCCTTTATGGAATCCAGCTCGTCTGCGACCTCGTCGAGGGTGAGGCAGGCGCGGTTGATGCTGTTGGAGCTGTTGAAGCCGCAGTAGACGCACCTGTTCTGGCAGTAGTTGGAAACGTAGAGCGGGGTGAACAGGCAGACGGAGTTGCCGAAGTGCTTCCTCGTCTCTTCCTCGGCCCTCTGAGCGATCTCTTCGAGGAAGGGCTCGGCGGCAGGGGACAGGAGAGCGGCGAAGCCTTCCGCATCGCAACGGGGGCCCAATGCATTCTGAACGTCGCGAGCGGTGTAACTGCTCAGATCGAGCTTCCCCCCGGCCTCCAGGGTGCGGTCCATGACATCGGAGTCCAGGAGCTCCATGTGCTCGGTGTACTCCATGGCGTCGGTGCCTTTCCTGACCATATGGTCACTCCCTCAGGAACCCGGTGAGCGGGCTGGACGCCTCCGCCCTGTCGCTCAGCACACGCCCTAATCCGGATAGGTAGGCGAGCCTTCCCGATTCAATGGCGAGCCTGAACGCCCTGGCCATGCCGGGGATGTCCCTTGCAGTGGCGACGGCGGTGTTGGCCATCACTGCGGCGCATCCCATCTCCATGGCCTCGCAGGCCTGGGAGGGACGGCCGATCCCGGCATCGACGATGACCGGCAAGTCTATGCTGTCGACGATCATCTGTATGAAGTCGCGTGTCAGCAGCCCCCTGTTGCTCCCGATGGGAGCTCCCAGGGGCATGATGGCCGCCGCACCGGCATCCGCCATGTCCCTGGCGGCGGTGAGGTCGGGCATCATGTAGGGCATGGGGATGAAGCCCTCGTCGGACAGCATCTTGACCGCTCTTATTGTCTCCCTGTTGTCCGGGAGGAGGAACCTGCTGTCGCGGATGATCTCAATCTTGATGAAGTCCCCGCAGCCCAGCTCCCTTGCGAGCTTCGCGATGCGGACCGCCTCCTCGGCGGTCCTGGCGCCGGACGTGTTGGGAAGCAGCGTGATGCCTTCCGGCATGCTGTCGAGGATGTTCCCCTCGCCTTCGGCGTTGGCCCTGCGGACGGCAAGGGTGGCCATCTCCACTCCGCCGTTCTCTATCACGGCGCGGGTGATGTCCAATGAGAACTTTCCGGATCCGAGGATGAACCTGGACGAGAATCTGCGTCCGCCTATGACGAGGTCGTCTGACATGGTTCAAGGGTAGCGTTGCTGCGTATATCCGTGTTTCCGCGGTCATCCGCCGCCGACGAAGCCCACGAGCTCGAGCTTCTGACCGTCTTTCAGGACGGTTTTATCACGGGATGCGCGGGGGCAGATCTCCCCGTCGATCTCCACTGCTACGCGGGAGGATTCCATCCCCATGATGGAGATGATGCCCTCTGCGGTGGTCCCTTCGGGGATCTCGATATCATTGCCGTTGACGGTGACGATCATCTCAGCAGAACTCCGGAGGGATGTGGGGCCTGACCTTCAGGATGAGGTCCCTGAGCTCGTGCGCCGCTACGGGGATGTCATCTTGCGCCACCACGGCGGACACGACGGCTGCGGCATCCGCGCCGGCGCGGATGACGTCCTGGATGTTGCCCCTGTTGATGCCTCCGATAGCCACTATCGGGATGTCGACAGCTTGCCTAATCTCGAATATCGGGCCCAGGCCGATGCCCTGGGCGGCGTCCGGCTTGGTGGATGTCTTGAATATCGCTCCCACTCCGACGTAGTCCGCTCCGGCTTCCGCCGCAGCGATAGCCTGCTCCACGTTGTCCACGGACGCTCCGATGATGGCGTCGTCGCCCATCAGATCCCTGGCGACGGCCACGGGGATGTCCGATTGTCCCAAATGGACTCCGTCCGCTCCGGATGCCATGGCCACATCGACCCTGTCGTTGACGATGAACAGCTTGCACATCTCGTCGGCGATCTCCCTTATCTGGAGGGCCTGCTCCAGCATGGCTCCGCCGTCGGCGTCCTTCATCCTGAGTTGGACGACATCCGCTCCGCCCTGGTATGCGAGCTTGGCGACCTCCGCGTCCGAGCGCCCTTTGGAGAGCCCGGAGTCCGTGACGACATAAAGATCGAACATCGTCCCGAGAATCGCCGTCCGGTACTTAAGAGGGAACGTCGGGAGCTTCGGAAGCTTTATCGGCGCCATGCGGATGCGGACGATCGATGAGCATCCTATACCGCTACGGGAGCACCTACTACATCAACATGACCAACAGGTGCCCCTGCAGGTGCGTCTTCTGCGTCAGGAATTCCACGCCCAGGCTGGGCGATGCGGACTCCCTCTGGCTCAGCGGGGAGCCTACCGTCGACGAGGTGATGGAGGCGCTCCGCTCTGTGGATTTGTCGAAGTCCAGGGAGATCGTGTTCTGCGGCTACGGTGAGCCCACCGAGAGGTTCGACGACGTGCTGGAATGCGCCAAGCGGATAAAGGCGGAGACCGGGAAGCCGGTGAGGCTGGACACCAACGGCCTGGGGAACCTGATCAACGGCAGGGACGTCGTGCCCGAGATGGAAGGGGTGTTCGACGCTGTCTCGATCAGTCTGAACGCGTCCTGCGCGGAGGAGTACCTGGAGGTGTCCAGGCCGTCGTTCGGGGAAGGCTCCTACGAGGCGGTGCTGGGCTTCATCCGCGAGTGCAGGCAGAGGATATCCGGTGTGACGGTGTCCGTGGTGGGCGGGTCCATAAGCCAAGAGTCCGAGGAGGAGTGCGCCAGGATCGCCGACGGGCTGGGAGTAGCTTTCAGGGTCAGATGATGCCGTTGCCATGGCATCGGCGGCCCGTCCGACCGCGCTTAGTGCCCTTTTTTATATTAAATGGGTTATCGCCACTTGGTAAAATGACTGGCGAAGAGAAGAAGAAGAGGGACCCGATATTCGCTACCTGCTTCGTTATATTCGTTCTGGCTGCCGCCGGGGTGCTCGGAGTTTTCGTCAACGAGCATTACCTGTCGGATGACAAGGGAGTCGTGGCCTACGGGGACAAGGTCTCCGTGAACTACGTCGGAACCTTCTACGATTACATCGGCGAGAAGAACGCCGTTGTGTTCGACACCAGCAGGAGCAGCGTCGGGAACAACGATTCGATCATCAAATCCAACTCGTTCAGCGCGACCTCGTTCAAGGACACCTACTCCGTGACCATCGGGAGCAAGGGATCCCTTGAGCAGTTCGAGAACTGCCTCGTGGGCCATAAGGTCGGCGACAAGGTCAAGGTGGCCATCACCGACGGATACCCCGCGGGATCCGAGTACGTCACTGTCTCCACCAGCGGGCTGACCATGCCTGTGACCGAGACCATGTCCAAGACCAGGTTCGCCGAGCTGTACGACTACAGCCTCACCGCAGGCGGAGCGACCATCATCGAGACCGTCTACGGATGGAACGCGACCGCTGTCCTGGACTCCGCTACGAGCACCGTGACCATCACGAACATGCCCGAGTCCGGGAAGACGTACACCTACAACGACGATGATGAGAAGCACCCCTTCGGCACTGTGGACATCACTGTCAGCGGCGTCCAGGACGGCACCATCAGGTGCAGCCTCGCCGTGAAGGACTACACAACCGTCGACACCTCGTCCTCCGAGATCCAGATGGTGGAGTTCGTCATCGACGGCAAGACGGTGTACATCACCAACTACAACGGCTCGACGTTCACCTACAAGACCTGCCAGGAGACCAGGAACCAGGTCCTGTACTTCGAGATCGAGATCCTGTCCATCGACAGCTGATCTTGTTAAACTCCATTCCCCGGGGACGATCCCGGGGCTTTATCCCTTTGATGCGCACGTGTGCGCCCCCGTTCTCGATCGCTCTTCATTCTGTCCGACGTCGTCCTCGTTCGTATGACAAGCACGTCCGACGATTCCGGTTCGGATGATGCGACGGCGTCCGGATCTTCGCGATCGCATCAGGGGCTCTCGGCCGGATGCAACCATTATGATGGGCCTGAACGGGCATCGATCTGTTGGAAAGGTCTAAGGGTCTGTCATGCAGCGTATGACATGTGTCATAGGATGCAAGACAACAGGCACCGAGCCGGGATAATGGTCTTCTGCGGGGATGACTGCACATTACGAAATGGCAGCTTATGTCTGATTCAGGATCCCCGGCCCCCGCGTCCATAGGTCTCATGCTGTCGACCTGAATAGTAGATCCCTTGACAGTCCGCAGGTCATGGAACGGGGAGCTTCGAGGCTTTGACAATCGATAACATAGGGGTTTCCAGACCATTCTTTAAGCATTAATCTATTAAGAGCATAGATTGATTTCTTATCCATTATGACCAATGCATCATGTTCTCCGGAGCAGGATCCGAGAGCCAGGATCGAAGAAGATCGGCAGGAGAAGCGCCGTTCGGCAGCGATGTACGTTCAGGCAGGGATGTCCCTGCGTGCGGCGGCCGAGAAGATCGGGGATGTGAGCCATCAGTTCGTCCATATCTGGGCAGGGAGGCTCCTGGACAAGCACCCGCCTGATGACGATGATGGCGGCAGTCCGAGGTACAAGCTCAAGGACGGTCTCGACGAGCTGGTGAAGTCCAGGAAGCCCGGACCGGCTCCGGGGAACTGCCCGAAGGTGGACGAGATCCTCGAGCGCGTGAAGGAGGAGAAGGAGAAGCCCTTCCGCCAGAACATCGGGGCGTTGAAGATCAAGGTCATGAGCGGGGTGGAGGCTTCCGCGAAGACAGTGGCCAAGGCCCTCCGGAAGGCGGAGTTCGAGCCTGTGGCGAAGAACCATAAGGCGCATCAGATGAGGGTGTGCAAGCCCGTTCCGAACCAGCAATGGAACATCGACTTCGTGGAGATAGGCACGGAGAGGCTCACAGGCAGGAAGGTGCAGTCGCTGTCGGTGGAGGACGACCATTCCAGATAGGTCATGGGGACGCTGGTCACCACGG
>CAVHQB010000060.1:0-10731 GCA_963637895.1 Lachnospiraceae bacterium | reverse complement strand
GGAACTGGTAGTCCCCGTTGGACATCAGGGTGATCGGCACGTCGTATCCCTGCGCGGCCTTGATCATGGCGCGGATGCCCCACTTCCCGTTGAACATCTTCAGCGAGATGTAGATGATCTGCACCTTGAAGGGGGTCTCCTTGTACCCGAGGGCCAGGTTGTACAGCTTGGTCAGCCAGGGGATGTTGTTGCTGGTGATCATGTGCCTTCCGGGCTCCAGGACCCCGGTGAGCTGTCCGTCCCTGACGAACACGGCCACGGCGTGCTCGGGGACGGTGACGGATGTCAGCGTCCTCAGGTCGTCGTGCTCGTATGCGTATATGATGTCGTCCGGGCCCTGGGCGTCCCATGTGACTACGTTGGTCTTTCCCATTCAAATCACTCTCCTTCTCCCTTGAAGCCCTTCATCACGGCCTCCCTCTTGAGGTAGGCTTCCATCATGTCGTCGACGGTGCGCTCCAGGCTCCTGATCCCTTTCTTGGCCTCCTCTCCGCCGTCCACAGCGTCCAGCAGGTCGGACGTCTGGGCTCTGAGCGCCTGTATGTCGTCTATCAGCTGAGCGTCCCATGCCACCAGGGCGTCCAGGTCCTTCTCCAGGATCTTGACGGCGGTGTGGAACGAGGAGTACCCGTTGACGGCCTTCTTCACATCGATGTCGTACCTGTCGACCTTGGTCCTGAGCCTCTCCACGTCCATCATGAGCTCGGGCTGGGACACCAGGCTCCTCTGGATGGACGCCAGGTCCGCTTTCGTCCCCTGCAGGGCGCGGGACAGCTCGTTCCTGACGGCCCTGTCCTCCTCCCTGCGGAGGTTCTTCTCCCTGTATCCCCTGTACAAGGGGATGTAGAGCGCGATCCTCTCGGTGAGGGACATGTCGCTCTTCATCTTCTCTTTGACAGTATCTTCCATTCCCATTCGAATCACGCATCCTTGTTCTTGACCGCCATTATTATGCCGACCACTGCCAGCACTATGATGATGACCGCCACTGTGACGATCACCGCGCTGGTGAGGCTGTACACGAAGCACGCGACTCCGATGCCTGCCACGACCGCTCCTGCGGCCAGGGAGGCGTCCGCGTTCGAGGGCCCGAAGTTGTCCTCGCCTCCTTTCCTGGCGGAGCTGGCCACAGCCACGTAGATCCCGAACACCAGGAGTATGGCTCCGAGCGTGTTCAGGGCGTCTCCGGTGCACCAGTAGAGGATGAGGCCCAGCGCCACCGCGATGAGGAGCGCTCCCAGGGAGATCGCGCTCCACGTCCTCGGTTTCAATCCGTTAGATCCGTTTTCCATTTCCATCCCTCTTATATCTTCAGAACAGCCGAGAGGTCCGTGTCGGACATGATCCCCGGGACTAGCCTGGAGAACTCGCTGGGAAGGGCGATCCCGTTCACGCCCGTGTCGCAGGGCACGTAGATCAGCCTCTTCACCGTCGGGCTGCTCAGTTTGAGCTTAGAATGAGTTTTCGCGCACTGCGCGAGGTAGCACTCGACCAGCCTGGCGGCCTCGGTCTTGGTGCTCAGGGGTATGACTATCTCCCTCGTGCCCGGGGAGTTCATGGCGGCGGCGTCTGCCAGCTTCCCTATCCCGGCTCCGCCGCTGATGCTGTCCTCCTGGCCTTTGAACCTGGACATCATCGTGCTCTCCGGTGCGTTGGAGAATATGTCCGTCAGTCCGTAGCGGGGGTCTTCCAGCGCTCTCCTCGAGACTGTGAACGTGGCGGGGACCATCAGGTCCTCCCTGACCTCGACCGCCTTCTTGGAGAAGAGCGAGCCGGTGGTGAAGCTGTACTTCAGGTCCACGTCCCAGAACGGGAACAGCACCTTCCCGGATCCCGGGCAGATGGGGAGCGCTCCGCCGTTGCGGGCGCTGACTATGTCCTCCACGTTCTTGAACAGCTCGAAGTCCCTCTCCTTCTTGTCCAGGAGCCTGTTCCATGTCGGGTTGTCGGGGTACTTGATGCTGCCGAGCTGGTTTATGAGCTCCAGCATCTTGAGCGGGTCCTTGGTGGCGCCGTTGTTGACCAGGTCCACCGTGTTCTTGAGGGTCCTGCACTGCGCGATCTCCAGGTCCACGGCTCTGAGCATCACCGCCATCTTGGGGTCGGCGAGGACCTCCTTCTTGGCGGATTCCAGCATCCCGACGGCCGTCTCTGCCTTCATGGTGCATCCCAGGGCGTCGCCGTTGAGGACCAGGTCCGATGCGGTGCACACCTCCGAGAGGGCGTCCAGGCGGGAGGCCAGGGGGCCGTAGCCCTTGCATCTCCTGACGCAGTCCGCCGACTCCTTGAAGTTCTTGGACATCAGGGCGAACCTGCCCGGCGTGGTGTCCTTCAGGAGCATGGAGTTGCTGATGATCATGGCGTAGGCGGTGGAGAGGTTCTCCCCGTCCATCACGTCGGTCCTGTTATCCCCGTCCACGGCCAGCGGCTCGATGCTCTTCAGCTTGGCGTTGAACTCGAACGCCTGCGAAGAGGTGTGCTTGGACGTGGCCGGCTCCCCTTTGGCGAAGGGGAGGACGATCAGCGGCGAGGATATGACCGAGTTCAGCGCGAACCTGTACTCCCTGAGCTCCACGTCCAGCAGCGGCTTGACGTTGTTGACGTAGATGTTGTGCCTCGCGATGGGGTCCACGTTCTCGGTCTGCGCGAGGGAGAACCCTCCGGGTATGGCCTTGCCGATCCACGATTTGATCTCGGACATCATCTGGTCCATGTAGGCCTTGGCGTCCACGCGCTGCTGGCTGGTCCCGCAGCAGGGGCACGTCACGTAGGCCGACTCGGACTCTATGTCCTTCCTGTCCAACGGTGCGCCGCAGTACTTGCAGCGCAGCTCTACCATCTGGTCCATGTTACCTGTTCATCCTCGCGAACGATATCTGAGTCTGGAGGGCCGCGATCTCCGCTTGGAGCCTGGCCTCCATCGCGCGCATCTCTCCCATCGCCTGCTCATAATAACCTTTCGATATCTCGTCCGAACGGTTCGATACAGCCGAGTAGCATGCGCGGCAGATGTAGATGTGCTTGAAGTCTCCGGGCTTCGACCTGGCGGCGGGCTTGTCGTCCTTGCCCAGGGCGGGCGAGACGTCTGCCGGGGCGGAGTAGAAGTGTATCCCCTCCCCTGTGGCGATCCTCCCGCACAGCCAGCAGGTGCAGGTCCTGGAATAGGCCTCCATCTTCTGCTTGTTGGAGTCCCCGCTCTGGCCGTTCTGCTGGCGGTACCCCATGGCGATCTGCTCGTACTCTGCGGCCTGGGACGGGTCGTTCCACACCGCGGAGTCTGCCAGGGTCTCGTAGGACACGGCCATCAGGTTGTAGAACTCGGTGTTCCCTGTGACGGAGGTGTCGTTCTTGAACAGCTCCAGCACGATCAGGTTCCTCTCGCCGATCTTGGCCTGGAACTCCTGGGCCAGCTCCTGGAGGGCCGCGCTCTTCTTCTTGAGCGCTTCCGAGTCCCCTCCGACGGAGAGAAGCTCGATCTTCCTCGCGGTGAGGTCGCACTCGGCCATCAGGTCGTCCCTGTTGATGGTCAGGAGCCCGAACTCGAACTCCGCGGCGCCCAGCTTGGAGAGCTTGTCCTGCAGGTTCCTGTAGGCTCCGATGTTGGTCAGCTTCTCCCTCAGGTCGATCAGCGCCACCTTGACCGCGGCCGAATCATCCTTGCCGCCGTCCTTGGTGATGGATTTCTGCAGGTAGTCGCGTGCTTTGGCGTACTCGCCTCTCTTGATGAGCTCGTTGCCATCCTCGTAGAGGTCGTCTCCGCTCTTGAACAGCTTGAAAGCCATGGTTCATCCCTTGCTCACGCCATGGCTGTTCTTAGCTTATTAACCCTGTTGTGACGCTCCACGGGCATGCAGAAGCGTCCGTCCAGACGGCGGAACCGGACAAGGCCTGTCGGACGGGGACCGACGTTTCAGCATTTTCATCGCAGAATCCTGCACATTCGCGCATTATCAACGTCATTCAGGGATATCGATTAGATATTTGTCTAATGTTGGATGGGTTTACTGATGTTTTCATCAATTTTCTGACGAAACATTTATACGTCAGAATTGTACAATGGGGAATCATGTCCTACACTAGGTTCGATGCTGTCGAAGAGGCGTTCGCCAGGCCGCCCGTCAAGGCCGTGCCCCCCGCGGAAGCCACTTCCGAGTACTACGGATGCTGCGTGTTCAACAGGAAGAACATGAGGAAGTACCTCTCCGCCGACACCAGGCAGAAGGTCTACGAGTCGATCGAGCAGGGAGTCACACTCAACAGGGACGTCGCCGAGCAGGTCGCCGCAGGCATGAAGCGCTGGGCGATGGACATGGGCGCCACCCACTACACCCACTGGTTCCAGCCCCTCACCGGCGGCACCGCCGAGAAGCACGACTCCTTCGCCGACCCCTACGGAAAGGGGGAGAGCCTGGAGGCCTTCACCGGGAAGCTCCTCTGCCAGCAGGAGCCCGATGCGTCGTCCTTCCCCAGCGGAGGTCTCAGGAACACCTTCGAGGCCAGGGGATACACCGCTTGGGACCCCTCCTCGCCCGCGTTCGTCATGGGGGACACCCTGTGCATCCCCACAGTCTTCATATCCTATACAGGAGAGGCCCTCGACTTCAAGACCCCTCTCCTCAAGTCCGAGGCAGCCGTCTCCAAGGCCGCCGCAGAGGTCCTGAAGTACTTCGGGATCAAGGAGGACCCCGTCTACTCCTACCTCGGGTGGGAGCAGGAGTACTTCCTCGTGGACGCGTCGCTGTACGCCATGCGCCCCGACATAATCATGGCCGAGAGGACCCTGGTGGGCCACAACTCGGCGAGGAACCAGCAGCTGGAGGACCACTACTTCGGATGCATCCCCGGAAGGGTCATCGAGTTCATGAAGGACCTCGAGTTCGAGGCCTACAAGCTCGGCATCCCGATCAAGACCAGGCACAACGAGGTCGCGCCCAACCAGTTCGAGATCGCGCCTGTCTACGAGCAGGCCAACCTGGCCATCGACCACAACCTGGAGCTCATGGCCCTGATGAAGACCGTCGCCGAGAGGCACGGGTTCAAGGTCATCCTCCACGAGAAGCCCTTCGCGGGCATCAACGGGTCCGGGAAGCACTGCAACTGGTCCCTGGGAACCGAGTCCGGAATCGGGCTCATGTCCCCCGGCAAGAACGACAAGGACAACCTCAGGTTCCTCACGTTCATGGCCAACGTGCTCAAGGCCGTCTACGACAACAACGCCCTGCTGAAGGCGAGCGTCATGACCGCGTCCAACGCCCACAGGCTCGGAGCCAACGAGGCTCCCCCGGCGATCATCTCCTCCTTCCTGGGGACCCAGATCTCCGGAGCCTTCAACGAGCTCCTGAACAGCAAGGACATGGTCAAGATCGCAGGCAAGAGCAAGTACAGCCTGGGCATCCCCCAGGTCCCCGAGCTCCTGCTGGACAACACCGACAGGAACAGGACCTCGCCCTTCGCGTTCACCGGGAACAGGTTCGAGTTCAGGGCCGTCGGATCCTCCGCCAACTGCGCGTCCGCCATCACCGTCCTGAACACCATCACCGCCCGCCAGCTCGTGCTGTTCAAGGAGGCGGTCGACAAGAGGATCGCCGCCGGCACCCCCGCCATGCAGGCCGTCCTGGACGAGACCAGGGAGACCTACAGGGCCTGCCAGAAGGTCTGCTTCGACGGCAACGGGTACTCCGACGAGTGGAAGGCCGAGGCCAAGAAGCGCGGCCTGGACTGCGAGACCTCCGCCCCCGTGTGCTACGACGCCTTCGTCAGCGACAGGACCATCGCCCTCTACCAGGAGACCGGCGTCCTCACCGACGTGGAGCTGAAGGCCAGGGCCGAGATCAACTGGGAGATCTACAGCAAGAAGATCGAGATCGAGGCAAGGGTCCTCGCCGACCTCACCGCCAACCACATCCTCCCCGTGTCCACCAGGTACCAGAACATCCTCCTGGACAACGTCTCGAAGATGAAGGACATCTTCTCCGACAAGAAGGAGTTCGAGCAGGTGGCCGCTGGAGAGATCAAGATCATAAAGGACATCGCCCTCCACACCAGCGAGGCCAGGGCTCTGGCCGTCAGGATGGAAGCGGAGTGCGACAAGTTCAACGAGCTCGAGGACGCCAGGGAGAAGGCCGTGAAGTACCACGACATCATCGCCCCCTACCTCGAGCAGATCAGGACCCATGTCGACGCCCTCGAGATGATCGTGGACGACGAGATGTGGCCTCTGCCCAAGTACCGCGAGCTCCTCTTCATCCGCTGATCCGGAAGGACAAGGTGCGTGCATAACATGGACACAGGACTTTACAACCCGAGCTACGAGCACGACGCGTGCGGTGTCGGCATGGCCGTCAACATAGACGGCCGCAAGGACCACCGCATCGTGGAGTACGGGCTCGAGCTGCTGGAGAACATGGCCCACAGGGGCGCCGAGAACGGCGACGGCAAGACCGGAGACGGAGCCGGCATACTGGTCCAGATACCGCACGCATTCATCACGAAACTGGGCATCCCCGTTCCCGAGGCCGGGAGGTACGGGACGGGGATCGTCTTCCTTCCGAGGGGTTCCCCCTCGGCAGACAGGTTCATGGGGCTCTTCAGGGCCGTGTGCGCCAAGCACTCCCTCTACGTCATCGCGGAGAGGGAGGTCCCCGTGGACAGCTCCGCCCCCGGGCCCATGGCCCTGGAGTGCGAGCCGAGGATCGTCCAGGTCTTCGTCACGTCCTACGACAGCCCCGAGGTCCTGGAGCACAAGCTCTACAGGGTCAGGAAGATCGTCAGCAACTCCGTCGCGGAGTCCGGGGAGCCGGGCTGCGGGGAGTTCTACATCTGCAGCCTGTCCACCAGGTGCATGGTCTACAAGGGCATGCTCACCCCCAGGCAGCTCAGGGAGTACTATCCCGACCTGTCCGACCCCGACTTCACGTCGGCCGTCGCCATGGTGCATTCCCGTTTCAGCACCAACACCCTTCCCGCATGGAAGCTGGCCCAGCCCTTCAGGATGCTCTGCCACAACGGGGAGATCAACACGATCAGGGCCAACAGGTCCTGGATGCAGGCCCGCGAGAGCATGATGCAGTCCCAGTTCATCCCGGACGTGGAGGACATCTTCCCGGTGATGCAGCAGGGGATGAGCGACAGCGCCACCCTGGACAACGTGTTCGAGTTCCTCACCATGTCCGGCAAGGACATGCCCAACGCCCTGTCCATAATGATCCCGGAGTCCTGGAACGACAGGAACCCGATCCCGGACAGCCTGAAGGCCTATTACGAATACCATTCCATACTCATGGAGCCCTGGGACGGCCCCGCCGCCGTGCTGTTCACCGACGGCACATGCGCGGGCGGGATGCTGGACAGGAACGGGCTCCGCCCGGCGAGGTACTGCATAACCGACGACGGCATGGTCATCCTCGCCTCCGAGGCCGGGGTGATCCCCCTGGACCAGGTGAGGATCGTGGAGACCGGCCGCCTGAAGCCCGGCAAGATGTTCATGGTGGACACCTCCGCAGGGCGCATCATCAGGGACACGGACATCAAGAGCAGGCTCGCCAACGCATATCCCTACCGCGACTGGCTGGAGAAGAACCGCCTGGACCTGGACAAGCTGTCCTCGGGAAGGCAGGTCGGACGCTCCGTGGAGGGCTTCCAGGTCAAGCTGGCCGAGTTCGGGTACTCTTCCGAGGACGTGGACAAGGTCATGCAGCCCATGGTCGAGACCGGAAAGGAGGCCATCGGGTCCACCGGATACGACGCCCCCCTGGCGATCATGTCCGAGAAGCCCCAGAGGCTCTTCAGCTACTTCCGCCAGCAGTTCGCCCAGGTCACCAACCCTCCGATCGACCCGATCAGGGAGGAGCTGGTCATGTCCACCATGGGGTACATCGGGGCCGTGGAGCAGAACATCCTGGACCCCGCGCCCAGGCACTGCAAGGTCGTCAAGGCCAGGCACCCCGTCATCACCAACAGGGAGCTGGACCTCCTGAGGAACCTCAGGTACAGGGGCTTCGACTCCGTCACGCTGGACACCACATTCCCCGCGGACGGGGCATCCGGAGCGCTGGAGAGGGAGCTGGACAGGCTCTGCTCCGAGGCCGAGAAGGCCGTGGACGACGGCGCAGGATACATAATACTCTCAGACCGCGGAGCGTCGAAGGAGAGGGCCGCCATGCCCTCGCTCCTGGCGCTGTCCGCCGTGCATCAGCACCTCGTCAGGTGCAAGAAGAGGCTCCAGACCGCCCTGGTCGTGGAATCGGGGGAGCCCCGCGAGGTGGAGCACTTCGCGCTGCTGGTCGGATACGGCGCCAACGCCGTGAACCCCTACCTGGCCTTCGCCGTCGTCCAGGACATGGTCGACTCCGGGAAGATCAAGATGGATGCCGACACCGCGGAGTCCAACTACCTGAAGGCAGTGGACAAGGGGCTGCTCAAGATCATGTCCAAGATGGGCATAGCCACCATCAGGTCCTACCGCGGGTCCAGGCTGTTCGAGGCCATAGGAATCGACCGCGGAGTCGCCGCCAAGTACTTCGGAGACACGGCCTCCAGCGTCTGCGGGATAGGATTGGACGACATCGCCGAGGAGTACCTCGGAGTCCACCGCGCCGCCTGCTCCGGAGAGACCGGGCTCAGCGACCGCGGGGAGTACGGCTACAAGAAGGGCGGGGAGAGGCACAGCTGGTGCCCCGATTCCGTCAAGGCCCTCAGGTCCGCCGTCAAGACCGGCGACGAGGGCGAGTACAGGCGCTTCGCCGAGATGGAGGACAGCGGGAGGTTCTTCCTCCGCGACCTGCTGGACGTCAAGCGCGGCACGCCCGTCCCGTTGGACGAGGTGGAGCCTGCGGAGTCCATCATGAAGAGGATGGAGGTCGGAGCGATCTCATTCGGGGCCATCAGCAAGGAGGCCCACGAGACCCTGGCCGAGGCCATGAACTCCATCGGGTCCAAGAGCAACACCGGTGAAGGCGGAGAGGACCCCGCAAGGTTCGCTCCCGGCCCCGACGGCCGCAACCTCAGGTCCGCCGTCAAGCAGGTGGCTTCCGGAAGGTTCGGAGTCACCGCCGAGTACCTGGTCAACGCGGACGAGCTGCAGATCAAGGTCGCCCAGGGCGCCAAGCCCGGAGAGGGCGGGCAGCTCATGGGGTTCAAGGTGGACAGCGTCATCGCCGCCACCAGGCACACGATCCCCGGGATAACGCTCATCTCGCCGCCTCCGCACCACGACATCTACTCTATCGAGGACCTGAAGCAGCTGATCTTCGACCTCAAGTGCATCAACCCCAAGGCCAGGGTGAGCGTCAAGCTCGTGGCCGAGGCAGGGGTCGGGACCGTCGCCGCAGGCGTCGCCAAGGCCGGAGCGGACATGATCCTCATCTCCGGAAGCGACGGAGGCACCGGGGCTAGCCCGCTGTCCTCCATACGCTACGCCGGAGCCCCCTGGGAGGTCGGGCTGTCCGAGGTCCAGCAGACCCTGATGATCAACAACCTCCGCGGAAGGGTCCGCGTGCAGGTGGACGGCCAGCTCAAGACCGCCAGGGACATAGTCGTCGCCGCTCTCCTCGGAGCCGAGGAGTTCGGGCTGGCCACTGCCCCCATGGTCGCAATGGGCTGCATCATGTGCAGGAAATGCCAGACCAACACCTGCCCCGTGGGGATCGCCACCCAGGACCCCGAGAGGAGGGCCAGGTTCGATTCCAGCCCCGAGCAGGTGGTCCGCTACTGGAGGTTCATCGCCGAGGACGTCCGCAGGATGCTCTCCGAGATGGGATTCAGGTCGCTGGACGAGGTCATCGGGCACACCGAGCTCCTGGTCAAGAAGCCCGTGCAGGGGAAGCCGTCCCACATGGACTTCTCCCGCATGCTTGCAGAGATGCACGGGGACAAGGTCCGCACCTCCGGACAGCCGGACATCCTCGCCAGGGTGTTCGACCGCCGCATAATCGAGGACTGCATGCAGTCCCTCGAGACCGGTGCGAAGACGGAGCAGGTCTACAGGATCACCAACATCGACCGCTCGGTCGGAGTGATGCTGTCCGGAGAGGTGGCCCGCCGCGGGCTCCACCTGAAGGACGACACCATCGACGTGACGTTCAACGGCGCCGCGGGGCAGAGCTTCGGAGCGTTCCTCAGCAAGGGAATAACCTTCAGGATGAAGGGCCTGGCCAACGACTACGTCGGCAAGGGCCTCTCCGGAGGGAGGATCACCGTCGTTCCCAGCGATTCCATGGATTGCGGAGCCGCAATCGCAGGCAACACCGCCATGTACGGCGCCACATCCGGAGAGCTGTACGTCGCGGGCTCCGTCGGAGAGAGGTTCTGCGTGCGCAACAGCGGAGCCGTCGCCGTCGCGGAGGGAGTGGGAGACCACTGCTGCGAGTACATGACCGGAGGCCGCGTGGTGGTCATCGGCAAGTGCGGAAGGAACTTCGCCGCAGGGATGTCCGCCGGTATCGCCTATGTCCTCGACGAGGAGGGCGACTTCGACAGGCACTGCAACATGGACATGGTGGAGCTGACCCTCGTCGAGAGCGAGGCCGACGTGTCCGAGCTCAAGGGCATCCTGGAGACCCATCTGAAGGAGACCGGCAGCAGGAAGGCCGCCGAGATCCTGGAGGACTGGGACGCTTACCTGCCCAGGTTCATCAAGGTCATGCCCGTAGGGTACAAGCTGATCCTGGAGAAGGAATCGGAGTGAAGGGGAGAGATCCCCTCGCTCCATCTTTTCATCCGGACGCCGTCATC
>CAVHQB010000059.1:0-10773 GCA_963637895.1 Lachnospiraceae bacterium | reverse complement strand
CTCGATAGCAGCAAGTACAGATGGTTCGCCTACACTCTGCCTGCAGGAATATCCCTCAGCGCCGACGGATACCTGTCCGGAATACCGAAGACCGCCACTGGCGGCACATATGAGATCTACGCAGAGGACTCTTTCGGGAACATCGGAAAGTACACTATCGGCATAGGCGTGGGTCCACGTGCGGAAGACATAGTTTCATACTACGTGCACAGAGGGACCACGAATACATTCGACTCCACCACAGAGCACGCGAGGCCGAAGGTGTCCGCCGTCCAGAAAGATGATGAAGCGTACCTCGTTGTAGTCAAACTAGGGCTACCCAACGAATTCAAAGTGACAGTCGTAGGAGGCGATGATACCACCGGATACAAGCAGGAGCTGTCCGTCACATCCGAAGATGCGAATTACAAATTCTACAAGCTCCCAACCGACCTCACTGGAGCATACGGGATCATAATGGAGTCCAATATTAACATCACCAACTCCACGCTCTACGTCCTGCCCCAGCTCGACGTGGTCGTGGCCGGTATCGGAGTGAGCAGCTCCTCCAACGCCAACAACGGAGGGAGCAACTGATGAGCCTGCGGCCCGCGTCCGCCCTGCTGGCAGCAGCGGTGCTGGCGCTGACCGTCACGGCCATCGCCTCGGAGGAATCCGAGGCAGCCCCTTCCATGGTGTACTACTGCTACGGGAACACCTTGGAGCTCACGTACCTCTACGACGAGTCCAGAGTGACAGTGGAATGGACGCTGGAGAAGCACTTCAACGACGGCACGGTCAGGACCGAGACCGATACAGGCCCCAAGGTAACGGTGAACGTGGTCGGATGCTCTCATGTGAATGTCACGCAGACTGTCCGCAGCCTCACCGATCCAACCACCGATACACAAGAGATAGTGATCTATCCGATGGGCCTCGGTCCGGGCGAGAAGTACACGGTCACATTCATGAACGATGTAGACCCCTACTACAGATACTACCTGGACGGGAGCACGACGGTCGTCTACGGCAGTCCATTCGTCCTGGTACCCTCCGATCCCACGAGGAGCGGATACGCCTTCGGCGGATGGTACACCGACCAGGCCTGCACCCAGAAGTTCGACCCGTACCAGCCCGTGAGAGGGGACATGTTCGTCTACGCCAAGTGGACGGCGTCCGGAGAGCAGATCGTGGTCGATGACGGCTACATCGTCACATTCGACGTCACGGACGGCCTGAGGTACGAGGTCCTGTCCGTCGGCAAGGACAGCGTGAAGTTCACCGTCGGCGCGAAGGATGGGCACCGCTACAAGGAGGGCACCCTCCAGGCGATCCCCAGCTCCGGGTCCATAGCCAAGGACGATGACAGCTACACCCTATCGGGCATCAAGAGCAACGTCATCGTGAGGATCACGGCGCAGATGCTGGGAACGGTGTCCTACGACATGTCCAACTGCACCGTGTCGGAGACCACGGCATCCGACGGCAGCATATCCGCCAAGATATCGACGTCCTTCGGATGGTCCGGCCTGAGCATCAAGGTGCTCAAGGACGGCCGCGACGTGACGTCCGAATGGTTGAGCGGGGACACGGTGAAGATCCCCGCCGATTCGGGGAACGTGGTGGTCATCGCCAAGGCGTCCCTGCCATGGCTGTACATCCTGATCGCCGCGATCGTCGTCATAGCAATCGTGACGTTCCTGATCCTGCGCAGAAGGTCGGAATGACCTCTGCCTTCCCGCCCCGACGGGGCGGGAGAACCCCCTTTCACCTTCTCGATGCGCTCGCCGAAAGCATCGGCTCGCTCTTTAGAAATAGGTGGACGTTCTACTCTTGGTCATGGACCTATACGACAAGGACGTTGTCTCCATCAGAGACCTGACGAAGGGCCAGATCGAGGAGATCCTGGACCTGGCCGAGAAGATGGTTCCCTATGCCATGGGCGAGAAGACCAAACGCGCCCTGGACGGGAAGATCCTCGGGAACCTTTTCTTCGAGCCGTCCACCCGCACCAAGCTCTCCTTCGAGAGCGCGGCATACAGGCTTGGATGCGACGTCATCGATGTCTCGGAGATGTCCATGACATCCATCTCCAAAGGCGAGACCCTCGCTGACACCATCAGGATGGTCGACGCCTACTGCGACGTCATCGTGCTCAGGCACCCCTACGAGGGCGCCGCGAGGCTCGCAGCCAACTGCTCCATAAACCCTGTCATCAACGCCGGGGACGGCGCCGGGTCCCACCCGACCCAGACCCTCCTCGACCTCTTCACCATGCGCGAGGCCAAAGGCACCCTCGAGGGGCTGAACATCGCCCTCGTCGGCGACCTGAAGTACGGAAGGACCGTCCACTCCCTCGCAGACGCGCTCACCATGTTCGGCGCCAAGCTGACCCTTGTAGCACCCGAGAGCCTCCAGATGCCCGCGGACATCGTCAGGCACCTGGACGAGAAAGGATGCCACCCGACGAAGACCGACGACCTGAACGATGCCATATCGCAGGCGGACGTGCTCTACGTCACCAGGATCCAGAAGGAGAGGTTCCCCGACCCCAACGAGTACAGCAAGGTCGCCGGGACCTACAGGATAGACAACGCGATCCTGAGAGAGGCCAAGAGCGACCTCATCGTCATGCACCCCCTGCCGAGGGTGGACGAGATCGCGCAGGAGGTCGACAGCACCCCGCACGCCCGCTACTTCAGGCAGGCGTTCAACGGAGTGCCCGTGAGGATGGCCCTCCTCTGCTCCATACTGGGAGGCGATATCGATGCCTGAGATCAAAGAGATAAAGCTGCCGCCGATCCGCAACGGCACGGTCATCGACCACATCGCCTGCGGACAGGCCCTGAACGTCATGAAGATCCTCGGAGTGAACGAGAGCAACATCGATTCTTCCATAAGCATCGGGATGCACGTCGTGTCCGCGAAAGGGTCCGAGTGGAAGGACATCATCAAGATCGAGGACAGGGAGCTCGACTCCAAGACGGTGGACAAGATCGCGCTGATCGCTCCTGATGCGACCATCTCGATCATCCGCGACTTCTACGTCGCCGAGAAGTTCTCCGTCAAGCTGGACGACCATGTTGTGGGCCTTGCCAAGTGCAGCAACCCCAACTGCATCACCAACCGCGGAGAGCCCGTCAGCCCCGAGTTCAACGTCGAGGGAAGGCACCCTCCGCAGCTCAGGTGCAGCTACTGCGACAGGATCCTGACCAACATCTCGGACAACCTGCTGTGATCCCATGAAGGTCCTGCTGGTCGCCGGCATGCCCGGCGCGGGGAAGGAGGAGCTGCTCACCGTGGCCAGGTCCATGGGGCTCCCCTTCCTCAGGATGGGCGACATCGTCAGGGAGCTCCATGCCGGGTCGGGGACATCCCTGGCAGTGGGGGCGTTCGCCAATGCGCAGAGGGAGGAGCACGGCAAGGACATCTGGGCCAAGCGCGCCCTGGAGCGCATGAGCGGGGACGTCTTCCTCGTGGACGGCTGCAGGAGCATGGACGAGGTCCGCTCCTACAGGAGGCTGTCCGATGATGTCGTCATCGTCGGCATATACGCGCCGCCGAAGGACCGCTACCGCCGCCTGGTCGCCCGCGGAAGGGACGACGCTCCCAAGAGCATGGAGGAGTTCGAGGCCAGGGACTCCAGGGAGATCGGATGGGGGCTGGCGGAAGTGCTCGCTCTGGCGGACGTCATCGTGCCCAACGACGCCGACCTTCCGTCATTCAAGATAAAGGCCGCAGAGGCGCTGGGGGGACTGCTCTGAGGTTCACCACGGCCCGCCTCTGCGGCGGCAAGGCCCTCATGGCCATCTCCGCCGACGAGATGGAGATAGACATCCCCGCTGCGGCCGAGAAGCTCAAAGCCGAGGGATGCGAGATCGTCCAGCAGGACGAGATGATGATGGTCTTCAAGTGGAACGATATGGAGACCACGCTGTACTCCCAGGGGAAGATCATGTTCTTCCCGCTGGAGGACAAGCACCTCTGCATCAAGTACGCCACCGAGATCCTCGAGTCCCTCTGAACTCTGCCGCGATGGTGTTCGCTGCACCGCAACAGTTTTCATCCATACGGATAATCGACTTCCATGGAGTCCGCTTCCCTCGTAGCAGTGGCGGTCGTGCTTTCGCTCGTCCTGTCCATCGAGAGCTACAAGCTCCAATGCCTCACGAAGGACGGAGCGGTAGCCTCGTTCTTCGTCGGTTCGTTCGTGGGCGTGTTCGCGTCCATGAACGCGTTCTTCCTGCTGACCGTGTTCACCATCGCGGGGTTCTTCGCGACCATGAGGGGCCTCAGCAAGAAGATGGAGGAGGGCCTGCAAGAGGGGAAGAGAGGGGAGAGGACCTGGAAGAACGTCGTAGGCGTTGGGATCCCCCCGTGCTTCATCGTGGCCCTGAACGCACTGGGCCTTCTGGAGCCGACCGCGTTCGACATCATGTTCATCTCCACCATAACCGTGGCCGGAGCCGACACCATCGCCAGCGAGATCGGGGTGAAGGACAAGGTCGTCTACATGATCACCACGTTCGAGAGGGTGGAGCCCGGGGTCAACGGAGGAGTGTCCCGTTTGGGGACCGTCGTCTCCACCATCGCTTCGCTCCTGATCGCTATCCTCGGATGGTTCGTGATGACCGAGTCCCTGGACTGGCTCCTGCTCATCCCCTTCGCCATGGGCGTCCTGGGGAACCTGCTGGACAGCGTGTTCGGCGCTGTGCTGGAGAATCCGGGATACATCTCGAAGTACACCAACAACTGCTCCACCGCGATCATAGGGGCGTTCGTCGGGCTGCTGATCTACATGGCCCTGTGACGGCACAACCGATAAATCCCTCCCGCCGATGGCGTGGCATTCGCCGCGTCGTGCGGCAAGAGAGGGATCAGATGCGCGCGCTTTCGGCCAGGACCAACGGATTCACAGATTCTGTCATAAGGAGGATGACCCGCATATCCAACGAATGCGGGGCCATCAACCTGTCCCAGGGATTCCCCGACTTCGACCCGCCGAAGGCGCTGACCGACAGGCTGGCCGAAGTGTCCCGCGAGGGCCCGCACCAGTACGCCGTCACCTGGGGCGCTCAGAACTTCAGGGAGGCGCTGGCCGAGAAGCAGTCCTGCTTCATGGGCATGGACATCGACCCTGATACGGAAGTGCTGGTCACCTGCGGGAGCACCGAGGCCATGATGGTCGCGATGATGAGCGTGGTGGACCCCGGAGACGAGGTGATCATCTTCTCGCCGTTCTACGAGAACTACGGGGCGGACACCATCCTGACCGGCGCGAGGCCCGTTTACGTGGAGCTCAGGCAGCCCGACTACACGTTCGACCGCGAGGAGCTGGAAGCGGCCTTCGACAGGGACCCGAAGGCCCTGATCCTCTGCAACCCGTCCAACCCCTGCGGGAAGGTGTTCACCCGCGAAGAGCTCATGTTCATAGCGAAGCTGGCGGAGGAGCACGACACCTACGTGATCACCGACGAGGTCTACGAGCACATCGTCTACAGGCCCAACGTCCACACGTACTTCGCATCGCTGCCCGGCATGAGGGAGAGGACCATCTCGTGCTCATCCCTGTCAAAGACCTATTCCGTGACCGGCTGGCGCGTGGGGTACATCATATCCACGCCCGAGATCATCGACGTCGCCAGGAAGGTCCATGACTTCCTGACCGTGGGAGCGGCAGCTCCCCTGCAGGAGGCCCTGGTCACCGGGCTGAGGTTCGGAGACGATTACTACAAGGGATTGCAAGAGGAGTACACCCACAAGAGGGACCTGTTCCTGAAGGGCCTGGACGGGATCGGGATCCCGCACAACGTCCCCCAGGGGGCGTACTACGTGATGGTGGACATCTCGGAGTTCGGATACTCCAGCGACCTGGACTTCTGCGAGGACCTTGCCAGGAAAGTCGGTGTAGGGGCGGTCCCGGGATCGAGCTTCTTCAAAGACGATGTGAACAACCTGATCCGCCTGCATTATGCGAAGAACGATTCCACCCTCGAAGCGGCCTTGGAGAGGCTGTCGAAGATAGACATGCTCAGATGAGCTTGCGATTCAGCGGTTCGGGCGGTTGGGGAACAGAGTCCCCTTGATTTTTACATCGGCTCAGCGGCAGCTCCGTCACGGATTTTCCATCGACCATGCGCAGGTCCAATCCCTCCGAATCATACGGCTCCGAGACTGGTGAACAGAACCCCACCTAGCATGTGTTCTACAAAATAGCAGCGCTTCTATTTTGTAGCAATAAATTTTAAATATAATGAATGACTGCCATGTTTTGGTATGACGGCCATAGCGGCGGGGTCACACCCGGTCCCATTCCGAACCCGGCAGTAAAGTCCGCCCGCGTATCTGTCTGTACTGTATTGCGCAAGCATACGGGAACTCAGACACGCTGTCAGCCACTCCTTCCATTATCTCTCGTCGGCATACTTGCCGTCGAAAATTACCGTCTTCGGACGGATCAGGAGTCGCCCCGAGCTAAGAGGTTGATGACAAACAGACGTTGGAACCCGGGGCTGACTGTTGAGAGCACCCCTCGACAATAAAATAGTGCCGATTCCGGCATCGTATGAGAACGGGATTATCAGAAAACCGGCCCCGGAGGGCCGGAATGAGTTTTTCAGAGCTCGGTCAGCTTTATGAGCCTGTTCCAGCGCCTGTCGACCTCGGCCTGGATGTCCTCGACGATGGGCTCCCACCTCTCCTGCTGGAGGTGCTTGAACCTTCCCTGGGAGGCGATCCAGTCGGTGATCGGCTTCTTCTCGGCCTTGCCGTCGGCGATCCTGGCGCTCTCCGCTGTCAGAGAGTACTTCCCGTCGACGACCTCGAACAGAGGCCACATGCAGGTCTCGACCGCGAGGCGGGCGATGTTGATCGTCTCGTCGGACGGGAACCTCCATCCCCTGGGGCAGGGGGAGATCGCGTTGATGAAGCTCGGCCCTTCAGCGGCGAATCCCTTGGACGCCTTGGTCACTGTGTCCCTCCAGTTGTGGGGCGACACCTGAGCGACGTAGGGGATGTTGTGGGCGACCATGATCTCGGTCATGTCCTTGGAGAACTCCTTCTTCCCGGGCTGGACGGATCCCGCCCAGGACGTGGTGGTGGAAGCTCCCATCGTCGTTGCCGAAGACCTCTGGATACCGGTGTTCATGTACGCCTCGTTGTTCAGGCAGACGTACATCATCCTGTGGCCCCTCTCCATGGCTCCGGAGAGCGCCTGCAGCCCGATATCGTAGGTGGCGCCGTCACCGGCGAAGTTGACGAACTTGATGTCCTCCTCGATCTTGCCCTTCTTCTTCAGAGCGACATAGGCGGTCTCCAGACCGGCGCAGGTCGCCGCACCGTTCCCGAAGGCGGTGTGGATGTAGGGCGTGTTCCAGGCGGTGAACGGGAAGATGGTGGTGGACACCTCGAAGCATCCCGTGGACGCCGAGACCGCGATGGGATCCGAAGTTCCCATGAGGATCTGCTTGGCGATGATCGATTCCGCGCATCCGGCGCAGAGCCTGTGCCCGCTGGCGAGCCTGACGGGCAGCTTGTTCAGTTCCTTGAGAGACAGAGATGTCATGCCTTCACCCCCAGATAGGTGATCTTGGAAGCGGTCCCCGCAGAGATCTCCTCCATCATCTTCTTGAATCCGGCCACGGTGGCGTCGGCGCCTCCCAGGCCGTATATCACATTGTACATCTTGGGCATCTTGTCCAGGTCGGCGGCCGCGGTGACCACTTCGGGGAACATGGGGCCGTAGGCTCCGATGCTCAGGTGCTTGTCGAACACGGCGACTCCCTTCTTGCCAGCCATGACCTTGGCCAGAGCGGCCTCGGGCCAGGGCCTGTAGACGTGGGGCATGGCGCATCCGACCTTGATGCCTTCCGCGCGCAGCTCGTCGACGGTCTCCTTCATGGTCCCGTAGGAGGAACCGAGGACTATGGCGACATAGTCCGCATCGTCGCACATGTACTCGTCGACCAGGTGGTACTCCCTTCCGGTCAGGTCGGCGAACTCCTTGAACACATCCTCGGCGACCTCGAGCGCCTTGTTCATGGCGAGGACGCTCTGGTACTTGTGGGGGTAGTAGAAGTCGGGACCGTCCATGTTCCCGTGGGACACGGGGTGCTTCACGTCGAGCAGGGGGTACAGGGGCTTGTACTCTCCGACGAAGTCCTTGACCTCGGCGGTGTCGAGCATGGTCATCCTCTCGATCGCATGGGTGAGGATGAAACCGTCCAGGTTCACCATGCAGGGCAGCTGGACGTCGATGTGCTCGGCGATCCTCGGCGCGATGATGGAGTTGTCGTAAGCCTGCTGGACGTTCTCGGAGAACAGCTGGATCCATCCGCAGTCGCGGGCGGACATGGCGTCTCCGTGGTCGTTGTTGATGTTGATGGGCCCGGACACGGCCCTGTTGGCCACGGCCATGATGAGCGGGGTCCTCATGGCGGCGGTGATGGGGAGCATCTCCCACATGTAGGCCAGTCCCTGGGATGCCGTGGCGGTGAACGTCCTGGCTCCGGCGGAAGCGGAAGCCGTGCAGAGGGTGAGCGCGGAGTGCTCGGACTCGACGCACACGAACTCGGTGGTGACCTCGCCGTTGGCGACGTAATCGGCGAACTTCTCGACGATGATGGTCTGGGGCGTGATCGGGTATGCGGCGCACACGTCGGGGTCGATCTGCCTCCAGGCCAGTGCGACCGCGTTGTCTCCGTTGATTGCGATATCGTGCGACATTCTCACTCCTCCTTCATTGTGATGGCCTTCTTGGGGCAGACCTTGGCGCAGATCCCGCAGCCCTTGCAGTGGCTCATCTTGATCCCGGACATCTTGTCGTCCCTGAAGACGATGCTGTTGTCCGGGCAGTATATCCAGCATGTGTAGCAGTCGATGCACTTGTCCTGGTCGATGACCGGGACGAAGCTCCTCCAGTCTCCCGTGCAGAAGTTCTCGGAGTTCCCTGCCTTGATGATGCGGCCTCCGACGACGAGGTCCTTGATGTTAGCCATTGCCATTTCACTGCACCTCCTGGTATCCCCTCTTGAGGGCGCTCAGGTTCTTCACTATGACCTTCTCGGGGAGCTTCCCCGTGAACTTGTTGGTGATCTGGTCCTCGAGCTTCTCGTAGGCGACGATGTCGACGCACTTGATGAGCGCTCCGAGCATGACCGTGTTGACCATGGGCTTGCCGATCTCCTCGATGGCGATCTTGATGGCGTCCAGGGTGTAGCACTTCGCTTCGGTGCCCAGGGCCTCCTGGAGCTCCTTGGATGTGCCCGTGTAGTTGGCCAGGATGACCGTGTCCTTCTTGATCCCCCTGGTCACGTCGACTTTCCCGACGAGGGTCCCGTCCATGATGATGACCACGTCGGGCTCGTAGACCTGGCTGTGGACCCTGATGGGCGTGTCGGATATCCTCGTGAACCCTCTGATGGGGGCTCCCATCCTCTCGGGCCCGAACTCAGGGAATGCCTTGACGTACATACCGGCGGCGATAGCGGTCTCGGCCAGGATCTCGTTAGCCGTGACCACTCCCTGTCCACCTCTGCCATGCCAACATATTTCCATGTGCATTAGTACCACTAAGGAGTCCGTATGGTGCCGATGATTTAAACCCTTTGTAGTTCTCAAGGGGTCGGGCATTGTTTTTCGGAATAACTAATTCGTTTTATCGAGGTTATTCGTAGAAATCCCTACGATATTCGTAGAATGGATGTGATATCCGCAGGATAGCGCACGATATCTGCTTAAATCCTGCAGGGCATGGATAGGATGCCCATGGACCTCCCTCGGGCATGCTGGCATGCTCCTTCGGGGCATGCCTGTACGAGTACCAAAGAATTAAATGAGCTAAAGAATACCCAACATCAATGGTGGCCCGAGAGCCCATCTCAAACGAGTTCGATTCGCTGTGATTTATATGGACAAGAAGATCGTCGACGTAAACGAGCTGCACGTGGAAGACATACCCATCGTGGGTGGCAAAGGCGCCAACCTGGGAGAACTCACCAACGCGGGATTCCCCGTTCCCGAGGCTTTCGTCCTCACAACGGCTTCTTATGACTACTTCATCAAGAGCGCTAAGCTGATGGACAGGATCAACGAGGCCCTGTCCGGCATCGACAGGAGCTCCGACGACAGCCTGACCGAGGCTTCCGCCGCGATCAGGGGCATGTTCGAGGAGTGCGAGATACCCGAGGACCTGAAGAAGGACATCGTGTCCCGCTACAAGCTGCTCTTCCCCAAAGGGAAGAAAGGGTTCGTCGCGGTCAGGTCCAGCGCCACCGCCGAGGACCTGCCCGACGCGAGCTTCGCTGGGCAGCAGGAGACCTACCTGAACGTCGTGGACGAGGACGACCTGTTCGACAAGATCAGGAAATGCTGGTCCTCTCTGTTCACCGCCCGTGCCATCGCGTACCGCGAGAAGCAGGGCTTCGCCCACGAGGACGTCAAGCTGGCCGTCGTCGTCCAGAGGATGGTCAACTCCGAGTTCTCCGGAATCATGTTCACCGTGGACCCCAACAGCGGGGCCAAGCAGATCGTCATCGAGGCCGGATACGGCCTCGGAGAGGCCATCGTGGGAGGAGAGGTCACGCCCGACACCTACGTGGTCGACAAGCAGAAGATGGAGGTCATCAAGAAGAGGATCTCCAGCCAGACCTGGAAGTACGTCCGCGGAGCGAAAGGCGGCTGCGAGAAGCAGGACATCCCCGGCGACATGATCAAGGCCCAGAAGATCCCCGACGCACGCATCCAGGAGATCGCCGAGATCGGAAGGCAGATCGAGATCCACTACGAGAAGCCCAT
>CAVHQB010000058.1:0-10855 GCA_963637895.1 Lachnospiraceae bacterium | reverse complement strand
CATCTTCTTCATGGACATCAGGTCCTACGGAAAGGAGTTCGAGGCCTACATCCACCGCGGTGAGAACGAGTACGGAATCAAGATGCACAGGGGAGCCCGTGTGTCCAACATCGAGGAGGACCCCGAGACCAAGAAGCTCACCATCAACTACACCGATGATGAGAACAACGGAGTCTCCGAGGAGTTCGACATCGTCGTCCTGTCCGTCGGACTCGCGCCCCCCGAGGGAGCCCAGGAGTTCGCCGACATGCTCGGAATCGAGCTCAACGAGTACGGCTTCTGCAAGACCTCCATCTACCACCCCCTGGAGACCACCAGGAAGGGAGTGTTCGTCACCGGAGCCTTCGCTGCGCCGAAGGACATCCCGACATCCGTCGCCGAGGCCTGCGGATCCTCCGCCAAGGCCGGAGCCTACATCGTCGACGAGAACTTCCAGCCCTGCGCCCCCAAGGTGTACCCCGAGGAGAAGGACGTCATCGGCAAAGAGCCCCGCGTCGGAGTATGGGTCTGCCACTGCGGTATCAACATCGGATCCGTGGTCGACGTCCCCGCTGTCGCCGCTTACGCGAAGACCCTGCCCGGAGTCGTCATGTCCACCGAGTCCCAGTACGCCTGCGCCCAGGACTGCCTCGAGGCCATCTCCACCGCTATCAAGGAGCACGACCTGAACAGGGTCGTCGTCGCCTCGTGCACGCCCAGGACCCACGAGCCCCTCTTCAGAGAGGCCTGCAGGAACGGAGGACTGAACAAATACCTGTGCAACATGGCCAACATCCGTGACCAGTGCTCTTGGATCCACATGCACGAGCACGAGGCCGCCACCAAGAAGGCCAAGGACCTGCTCAGGATGGCTATCGCCAAGGCTTGCCTGCTCGAGCCTCTCGTCGGAGCCGAGATCCCCGTGACCAACGCCGCCGCAGTCATCGGCGGAGGAATCACCGGAATGACCGCCGCCCTCGACATCGCCGCCCAGGGATACCCTGTGCACCTCGTCGAGAGGGAGAACGAGCTGGGAGGATTCGCCCGCAACTTCCGCCACAAGGAGGACGGAGTCGCAGTCGCAGACTTCCTCGCCGAGACCATCAAGAAGGTCGAGGACAACAAGCTCATCACCGTCCACAAGGGAGTCACCGTCAAGGACATCCCCGGATACGTCGGCAACTTCAAGCTCCAGCTCTCTGATGGTTCCGAGACCCCCGTCGGAGTCGTCCTGTTCGCAGTCGGTGCCGCTCCCTACGAGCCCACCGAGTACAACAACGGCAAAGACCCGAAGGTCATGACCCAGACCGTCGCCGAGAAGAAGATCGAGGACGGCAGCTTCAACGCTGAGAACGTCGCCTTCATCCAGTGCGTCGGATCCAGGAGCAAGACCGTCAACTACTGCAGCCGTGTCTGCTGCGCCGCGTCCCTCAGGATGGCCATCCAGATCAAGATGAAGAACCCGATGGCCAACGTCACCATCATCCACAAGGACATCAGGACCTACTCCTTCCGCGAGGAGCTCTACCTGAAGGCCTGCCAGCTGGGTGTTAGGTTCCTCAGGTACCCCGTCGACAACGACCTGCCCGCCTACGACGGAAACGTCGTCAAAGCGTTCGACTCCACTCTCGGAGCCGAGGTCGAGGTCCCCGTCGATGCAGTCATCCTCGCCGCCGGAATCGCCCCCGACAGAGAGAACAAGGAGAACCTGGCCAAGATGGTCAAGGTCCCGATCTCCAAGGACGGATTCTACTTCGAGGCCCACCAGAAGCTCAGGCCCGTCGACTTCGCAACCGAGGGAGTCTACGTCGCCGGAACCGCTCACTGGCCCAAGTTCATGGACGAGTGCATCGCCCAGGCTTCCGGAGCCGCTTCCAGGATGCTGACCGTCATCTCCAAGGACAAGCTCATCTCCGAAGGTATCACCTCTGTGTCCAACCCCGACAGGTGCGACGGATGCGGTGTGTGCGTCGGATGCTGCGACTACAACGCCATCACCCTCGTGGACATCGGCGGAGGAGTCCTCAAGAGCAACGTCAACGCCGGTCTGTGCAAGGGATGCGGATGCTGTGTGGCCGCCTGCCCCGCAGGAGCCATGGAGCAGAGAGGATTCAGGAGCAAGCAGATCATCGCCGAGATCGATGCATGCCTCGACTACCCCGTGGGAGGAGAGTGATTACAATGGCAGATTTCGAACCTAGAATCGTCACGTTCTGCTGCAACTGGTGCTCTTACGCCGGAGCCGACGGAGCCGGTGTCGCCAGGCTGCAGATGCCCGCGAACTTCCGTATCATCAGGACCATGTGCTCCGCGCGTGTGGACCCCGAGTTCATCCTCAGGGCCTTCGCCAAGGGCGCAGACGGAGTCATGGTGCTCGGATGCCACCCCGCAGACTGCCACTACATCGGTGGGAACTACAGGGCCAGAAGGAGGATCGCCCTCCTGAGGATGGTCCTGGAGCAGTACGGATTCGACCCCAAGAGGCTCCTCCTCCAGTGGGTCTCCGCGTCTGAGGGAGAGAAATTCCAGACAACGGTCGTCGGCTTCGTCAACACGATCAAGGAGCTCGGACCGACCCCTCTCCAGAAGGAGGTGCAGTAAATGGGATTCTTTGACAAGCTGTTCAAGAAGAAGGAAGAGGCCGCGCCCAAGGCTGAAGCCAAGGCCGAGCCCAAGCCCACCAAGGCCTCTGTGAAAGCAGAGCCCGCCCCCGCAGCCCCCAAGGCAGCCCCTCAGGCCGCCCCGGCACCCGCTGCAGGCAACCCCGGACCCTACGACTTCATCGTTCCCCCGGTCGCCAACTGCAACGACGCGTCCATCCCCGAAGAGGCGATCCTCAAGGCCGCAGACCTCGGACCCCTCCTCCCCGGAGCGCCCGCCGGCGGAAAGATCAAGCTCGCCGTCTACTGGGCCGCTGCCTGCGGTGGATGCGACGTGTCCCTGCTGGACACCCACGAGAGGCTGCTGACCATCGGCGACATGGCCGAGATCGTCATGTGGCCCATCGCAGCCGACGGAAAAGAGAAGGACATCGAGGCTATGGAGGACGGAGAGATCACCGTCTCCATCATCAACGGAGCCATCAGGAACACCGAGAACGAGCACATGGTCAAGCTGCTCAGGCAGAAGTCCAAGATCGTCGTCTCCTACGGATCCTGCGCCTGCTTCGGCGGAAGCCCCGCTCTGGCCAACCTGGTCCCCAACGGAGCCGAGGAGATCCTGGACTACGTCTACACCAAGACGCCCAGCTCCGCAGCCTTCCAGGAGACCTACAGCAAAGACGCCCCCGTGATCCCCCAGAGCTCGTTCCAGGCTCCTGAGGGAGAGCTCACGCTCCCCGTCCTGTACGACACCGTCAAGACCCTCGATCAGGTCATCGACGTCGACTACAGCGTCCCCGGATGCCCGCCTCTCCCCGAGTCCATCAGCCAGCTGCTGAAGGCCGTCGCGGACTTCGTCTACGCCGGAGTCCCGCTGCCCCCCAAGGGAACCATGGTCGGAGTCACCACCAAGACCCTGTGCGAGGAGTGCCCCAGGAAGAAGGAGTCCAGGAGGCTCACCGAGCTGAAGGAGCCCTACCAGGTGAACGTCGAAGAGGGCCTGTGCCTCATGGACCAGGGAATCCTCTGCCTCGGACCTGCGACCATCGGCGGTTGCGGAGCAAGATGCACCAGGGCCGGTCAGCCCTGCCGCGGATGCTACGGACCCTCGCCTGATGTCCAGGAGCAGGGTGCAAGCATGTTCACCGCCGTCGCTTCGCTGTTCCCCATCCTCGATGAGGACCCGATCTGCGGCGAGGACGAGATCATCAAGATCATGAGCACGATCAAGGACCCTCTCGGATACTTCTATGCCTACACCCTGGGCAAGTCGCTCATCAAGAGGGCCGTCAAGGAAGGAGGTCAGTAAATGTCCGGACCTGTAATATGGGATGACAAGCAGAAAGTCTCCGGGAACCGCGTGACGGTCGATCCGATCACACGTCTCGAGGGACACGGGAAGATCGAGATCTTCCTGGACGACAAAGGAGATGTGACCAACGCCTACTGGCAGATCCCCGAGCTGAGAGGCTTCGAGAGGTTCTGCGTCGGAAGGAGGGTCACAGAGCTGAACCAGATCACCGCCAGGCTCTGCGGTGTGTGCCCCGGCGCGCACCACCTTGCCGCCACCAAGGCCATCGACGGCTGCTACAGCGCCAAGCCCACCGAGACCGCGTACCTGATCAGGGACACGTTCTACAACGCGCACTTCGTCCACAGCCACATCGCGCACTTCTATGCGCTGGCTGCCCCCGACTTCGTGTGCGGCCCCGCTGCCCCCGCAGCGGAGAGGAACGTCCTCGGAGTCATCGGACACGTCGGACTCGAGCTCGGATCCGCCGTCGTCAAGGCCCGCCGTGAGGCTCAGAACGTCCAGGCCATCCTGGCCGGAAAGCCCACCCACCCCCTGCTGGGAGTACCCGGCGGAGTGTCCAAGGCCGTCTCCAAGGACGAGCAGAAGCAGATCATCGGCTTCGCGGAGGACATGCTGGAGTTCGCCAAGACCTCCCTCGGTGTCTTCAAGAGCGTCGTTCTCGAGAACAAGGAGTACATGGACATCGTCCTGAGCAAGGACCTGTACTACCACGAGACCTCCCACATGGGACTTGTCAACGACAAGGGCCAGTTCGAGATCCACGACGGTAAGGTCAAGGTCGTCAACCAGAAGGGCGAGCAGACCCACCTGTACGACCCCTACGACTACCTCGACAACATCGGAGAGGCAGTCGAGCCCTGGTCCTACGAGAAGTTCCCGTACCTCAAGAACCCCGGATACAAGGGACTCGTCGACGGGCCCGAGAGCGGACTGTACAGGGCCTCGCCCCTGTCCAGGCTGAACGTGTGCAAGGAGATGCCCACGCCTCTGGCCAACGACGCGCTCAACGAGTACCGCGGAATCCTGAAGGACGCAGGAGTCGAGGGACCCTGCCAGTTCACCCTGGCCACCCACTGGGCAAGGATCATCGAGATGCTCTGCTGCGCAGAGAAGTGCCTCGAGGACGCCCAGAACCCCGACCTCTGCAACGGAGACATCAAGCAGACGGACCTCGTCCCCGGCGGACGCGGTGTCGGTTGCGTCGAGGCCCCCAGAGGAACCCTCACCCACGACTACACTTGCGACGAGGACGGAATCGTCACCGCTTGCAACCTGGTCGTCGGAACAACCAACAACAACGGTCCCATCTGCATGGATGTCGCCAAGGTCGCGAAGGCCCTGATCCACAACTTCGAGGTCTCTCCCGGTCTGCTGAACATGGTCGAGATGGCGTTCAGGGCTTACGACCCCTGCAACTCCTGCGCTACCCATGCTCTGCCCGGCCAGATGCCGATCACTGCCGAGATCAGGAACGCAGACGGATCGATCTACGACACCATCAGCCGCAACTGATGGATGAAACGGGGCTTCGGCCCCTCTTTCCATTAAAATTCTCAGGAAGGTCGACGGCTGCGCTTGCGGCCGTTGTCCTTCCACTTCGACCTGTCCTTCCCGGTGACCATGAGGTCGGACCTCTTGCCGATGTCCAGCCCGTCGAGAAGGTAGATGCGTGCATTGTCCACATCGAGCAGGTCGCTGTTCATCACAGGCCCGAGAAGGTCCTCGCCGATCGCGTTCACCGGGGATCCGCCGAGCATCCTGTTGAACGCCGGGACGACGATGAACGACTCCGGCAGGACAGGATACCTCTCGTCGACGGCCCCCTCGCGGAAGCTGCCGCGCATCCAGCAGGGCTCGGTCATCTGCTTGCCGACGCCGTCCCTGAACATCACCGTGGGGTGGTTGTGGGCCATGACCAGGGTGCGACAGGACATGACGTCGGACGAGGGCCAGGTGTGCCCGTGGATGAACCCCACGTCTCCCAGCAGCAGCCCTGTGGCGGGCCTGACCTTGACCCTTCCGGGAAGGAACTCCTCTATGTTCGTGTCATGGTTCCCGCGGACCAGGTCTATGATGTCGAACCTCTCGAACAGGGATTCGAAGAAATCGGGGATCTCGCGGTACTCCTGCTTGTTGGATCCGGGCACGGAGTCCTTGACGTCGCCTATGACGATGAGCCTGGTGATGTCGTCATCGCAGGCGGCCATGATCTCGTCGTGCATGTCCTGAGTGCGGGACACGATATGGAACCCCTTGGACATCAGATGAGACTCGACGCCTATGTGGAGGTCTCCTATGACGAGGCAGTTCTCCACTTTCAGGGCGGGGATCCCGTAGACAGGCTGTATGTATGTCACGGAATCAGGTTCCTGAGGACCTTGGGGATGTTGTCGATGACATCGGTGGCGATAAGGCCGTAGGACTTCTCCTCTTCGGCATATTCTCCGGCCTTGCCGCAGATGAATGCTCCGAGGCAGGCGGAATCGAAAGCCGACATGCCCTTGGAAAGCAGGGCGGATATGCAGCCGGCGAGGACATCGCCCGTCCCTGCGCCTGTCATGGCCGGCGTGCCGGTCCTGTTGAGCCTGGTGCGCCTGCCGTCCGATATCTCGTCGGTATGGCCTTTGAGGACGATGGTAGCGTTCAGATGCTCAGCGAGCTCCCTGACATCGCAGCACCCGCCCAGGGACTTGAACTCCATCTTGTGAGGGGTGAGGACCACAGGGGAATCGAACCTCATTCCGGACACGGCGGTTATCCCGTCGGCATCGATGACCATCGGGACCTTGCAGCCTTCAACGAACATCCTGACAGCTGCAGAGGTCTCGGAATCGGTTCCCAGGCCAGGGCCGATGAGGACGGCGTCGTAGCCTTCTGACTGTGTCAGGAGCATGCAGACCGAATCTGCAGTCAGCTTGTCGCCGGGAAGGGGCGTGATCATGAGCACGGGCGTGGCCTGTGCGATTATCGGATAGACAGATTCAGGAGTGAACAGCCTGACGATGTCCGCCCCGGTCCTGAGCGCGGAGCAGCATGCCATCGCAGGGGCGCCGTAGTACGGGCCTCCGGCTATGACCATCAGCCTGCCGTTCTGGCCCTTGTGGCTGGAGCCGGAGGGCACAGGGTATCTGAGCATGTCTCCGGGGCCGACCACGTCTGCGGCTTCCGCAGGGATGCCGATATCGGCCACGACGATCTTCCCGCATGTCTCCTCGGTCATGCCTTCCTTGATGTCATGGAAAGCTATCGTTGTCGAGGGCTTGATGCAGATGTCCGTGCCGAGCCCGGAGGGCATGTCCACGGACAGGATGGTGCGGCCGCTCCTGTTGGCATCCTCGATGAATCCTCTGTACGGCTCTTTCACCGTTCCCTTGATCCCCGTTCCCAATGCGCAGTCCACGATCAGTCCGAAGCGGTTCAGGTCGACCGATCTGTAGTCGACGACCTCGCACTTCAGCGAATCGAAGAACATGCGCGCTTCGGCGCTGTGGATGCAGTCAGCTCCTTTCAGCAGCGCCACGCAAGTGCGCTCGGAAGGGAGCATGGATGCGGCGGCGAACCCGTCTCCGCCGTTGTTGCCGGGTCCGCAGACGAACACGACGCTCTCTGAAGGGTGGTTCTCTAGAATGTGATCGGCCACGGCCCTGCCCGCATTGCGCATGAGGTCCGCCACCGGAACGCCGAGGGACTCGGAGTTGACGTCCAGTACCCTGGAGTCCAGGGGACTGATCATGGTATCACCGCTTCTGGTTCTTCACCAGTATCTCGGCGACCTTCGGGAGCATCTCGGTCTTGCTCATGACCCCTTTCTCGACCTTGACGCAGCCGTGGCGGTCGCGAGGGGCTTTCGGATACGACATGTCCTCCCTGACCTCGTATTCGAGGTCGAGGATCATGACTCCCTTGGCGATGATGTCGAGGTCCGGGTTGGGGACGCACAGCTCCTTGGGGAGCCTTCTTCCTTCGGACCTGGTGCGATTGACGTCGAAGTACTCGGGCCAAAGCGTTATCGCTACATCGGGGTCGTATGCCATGCGCTGTCAATCCTCGGTTCGATATTTATGTGATTCTATGGGGGTCACAGAAACATGAGAAAAGAAAGGAAAGTGCCCCGAAGGGCTAAAGGGTTTATGGATCGTGATTACTCAAGCAGTACAGCGTTAATGGCGCCATCCTGTCCAGGCCTGGACGTGACGATGGCGTCGCCGATCTCGGTAGTGATGGTTGCCCCTTTGTTCATGATGTTACGCTGAACGTAGTTGGGGTCAGCCGGGTTGGACTTCACAGTCAGGATCTTGACTTTCTTGACGGTGTTGGTCTTCTTATCGACCACATTGGCGTACTGAGCGCTGAGCATTCCAACCTTGACACTTCCTCCGGCTCCGCGATACTGCTTGAGCGACTGCTCACCGATCTTGGTGAACTGCTTCTCTCTGCCGATCTCGAACTTTCTCTTACCCTTGTTGGCGACAAGCCTGCCACCAGTGGGCTTCCTGTTGGATTTACCCTGCCAAAGTGCCATTGTAATCAAGCAGGCTAATCATGGTTCCATATTTAAAATTAACCGAAATGCGGGAATGGGCCCCGGGCCGAGGTCCAGATCACGTGCGGATCGGTCCGGGGCATGCAGCATAAAGGGGCTCAGAGTCAGGCGCCGGGGCCGTCGAGCTCCACGCGGACGTCCTTCCCGACGATCTCGACGACGGCATAGTGGCCTTCCTTGGCCGGGCCGGGGTTGACGAACGTCGTGCCGTCGTGCACCTCGACTCCGATGGCTTCGTGGATGTGGCCGGAGAGCGCGAGAATGGGGTGGAACTCGTCAACGATCCTCTTCACGGCAGGGCTCCCGACGCTGAGCCCGGAGGGGATCTGGTCCAGGATGCCGTATGAGGGGGCATGCGTCATGAGGATCATGCCTTCGGACGCGTTCTCGGCGAGCCCGTCGTAGAGCTCTTCCTCGGTGAGCTCGAACACCGTGTTGAATATCGTGATGTTGGAGCCGCCGAGGCCGACGAGGCGGTAACCTCCGACGTCTGCGGCCTTGCCGTGCATATCGACGGCGACGGATGCGACCTTCTCGGGGAGGTCGCGGGGGTCGCAGTTGCCGGGTATGACATAGGTCTTGGCGTCGATGGAGGAGATGATGTCCGCAGCCTCCTCTCCCGTGCCGAAATCGGTGACGTCTCCCAGGAAGAGGACGAACTCGGCTTTGCTGTCCTTGATGGCCTTGTTGATCTTGTCTATGGATGCAAGGTTCTGATGCAGGTCCGTGATGACCAGGAACTTCATGGACGTGAATCCGGGATACGAGTACATAATACTGCCATCGGTCCGTGCGAGGGCCTCCGTCTATATCGTCTATAATATTGTATTATGTGAGGGACCTTCTGCGGGGCATGCCAGCTGATTCATTCGGACCGACAAAACCTTTAAAGGTGATGTGAACTTCACGAAGTCCAAGCAAGTGGAGATGGCCCAGCCTGGTAAGGCGTAGGACTGCTAATCCTATGTCCCAAAAGGACCCGGGGGTTCGAATCCCCCTCTCCACGCCATTCAACTTCTAAGACATCCATCATTCAGGCGTTCTACGTTCTCTTCAGCCTGTCTTCACGGCGATTTTAAGCTATCTGCACGGCCCTATGCACAGGGCGCTTGCGTATGCTCATGATCGGGGCTTCTGAAAGGTCATCCGCCGGTGAACGTGGCGATTATGGTGATCGCCCAGGAAACCCCCGCGAGGAACAGCCCCGAGACCCATCCGTTGGTCGCATAGTGGTATTTCATGCTGTATCCGACGAAGAAGAGGATCACGGACGAGAGCGCAGAAGCGATGCCTAGGGCCAATGCAGTGTCTTGTATCAGCAGGATGGGCACGATGACGGGAACGACTGTGAGAAGGGTGATGATGAAGCACCCGAGAGAGCTGATGGCCATCGACCTGCGGTCCTTGCGCATCCCCTTGGCGTTCTCTGTCCTGCACTCGAGGATCTTCTCGCATATCATGCGCTCGTCCTCAGGCAGCAGGGCGTCGAGCGGGGTCCCGCTGAAGGCGTCCTCCAGGTACTTTATCGCCTCTTCGCGGTTTTCGCTTTTGCGAGCGGCCTCGATCACCCTTGCATGGTTCTTCTCGCTGAACGAATCTATCATGTAGAAGATGACTGCGTCGATCGCTCCCCATGTAGCGTTCATGCCGACTATCATGATCACCAGGCCGGTGGCGGAGCCGTAGTCCAGTATGCCGATCCTCGCCGCGGTGACGAAGATCAGCTCCATGATGAAGCCGTACATCAGCTCCTGAAGGGCCAGGGCCGGCCCCGTCATATTCACGAGGCCACGGGCGATATACATGGGCATAGATGTTGTTAGTGCGCCATCATGTTATTACGCTTGTCTTACGCTCTTCATGCGGGCCCTATGTTTCTCGGATGTTCCGATACAGGCCGCCTTTGATTGTAATTGCTCTTGCAGCGGGCACAGGCTCGATTTAGCGATTCGCTCCTATCCCAATTCCGATACAACAGGATCCGGCGCGGCTCGCACCCGGTGGCGTCACCGCACGAGCGATGCCGGACGGCATTCGTGTGAGATCCGCATCATGTGCGGGTTCATGCGGTCGCTGTTCGGGCGCATATGCTGGCCGATCCCTGGAAAACGCATCGATCTTTGTGTCGGAACAGGGTTTGAAAAAATCGGTAACCAAAAATTATTTATATTGGCGGTATGTGCAGGGTCTTGTGCGATGCGTCGGAGCGACCCACAAGCGGGGTCGAATCCGGACAAGTCGCAAGGTGTTTATCGCCGAGGATGAGCTGAAACAAAAAGCTTATATACCTCTCCGATATACACGGGAATGCGCGAGACGCGAAGGCGGCTTGCGAAGATGGAGAATCATGATCTCCGCCCACGGGGCGTGCACTCATGAATTCTGACGTTCGATGCTACGAATGTTCCGTTAGACGGA
>CAVHQB010000057.1:0-10880 GCA_963637895.1 Lachnospiraceae bacterium | reverse complement strand
GTCCGGTGCAGTCGACCTCCAGCATATGTTGCATATGTATGAGTCGTCCAGCCAGCTGATAGGGTCTTCGCAGTCCTCACTCCTGACATTCGGCCCGGATCCTAGCCTCGATGCTCGGAACCCGTAGAAACACATTACACAATGACCTACGTCTTACAATATGCTCCGTAAAAGAAAACAGTCCATAATGCCCACACAGCCCCATGAGCGGACAGGCTCTATGGACGATCGTGGGCACTGCGCATACCTGCGAGATGCTCGAGATCCTCAGAGACAACGGCGAATGCATGCAGAGCTGCATAACGAAGAAGACCAAGGAGAACGACAAGAGGGCCTACAAGAAGCTGAAGATGCTCGAGAGCCACGGCCTGGTCACGACTAGAGGAGGGACGTCGGTCAACAACGACCACAGGGCCAGCTACTGGTCCATAACAGACAAGGGCAGGGCCCTCCTGATCTCCCTGGAGCAGAGCTGCAAGGTCCTGAACGGGGAGATATCGCTGGAAGACCTGGAAGGGCCTCAGTAAGACCTTCTGGTGTAGAACGCTGGACAGGACTCGATGTCGTCCCTGTCGTAGAGCATGTCGATGGAGACCCTGTCGATGTACATCATCTGGACACGGGAGATGTACAGGGTGTGCTCTCCCACGGGGATCTTGATGTCGGTGTCCTTGGGAGCCTTCACCTTGGTCGGGACCAGGGCCGGCCCCATGCATGCTGTGCAGACACGGAAGTCGCATCCCATCGATGCGATGTGCTGTTTGACTTCCTCGTCCACCTGGATTTCCATGCTACTCGGATTGCCAGGTTGTTTATTACCCCTGCGGTCGGCGCTCTCCGAGGAACGCCCTGGCCGCTGCCGGGATGTCCGAGCACTGCATGGCGTCCAGGTCCCTGATCGAGGCCGCCCTGCGGTCCAGCACCGCCGCCACCCCCCTGTCGGTCTCCGACCTGATCAGGCGGCCTATCGACTGCCTGATCTTCCTCGTCGCGGGGATGATCGACACGTACAGCCTGCCGTCCCCGAACATGTGGTCGTAGTACCGGGTCATGGCCCTCATCTTGGCCGTGGGCTTGGGATACGGGATGCCTATGACTATGGCCAGCTCGAGGCTCTTGTCGGGGAAGTCCAGGCCCTCGCTTATACGCCCTCCGGTGACGCAGAACAGTATGTCCCCGTCGGACGACCTGAACCTCTCGAACTCCTCCATGAGCTCCCCTTGGGGCATCCCCCTGCGCTCGTAGTGCACCGGCCTGCCCAGATCCTCGGGCACGCCGTCGGCGGCCATCCTGTCCATGAAGGAGTACGAAGGGAAGAACACGGCCGTGTTCACCTTCACCGAGCGGACGGTGTCCACCAGGATCTGCCTTATGCGGGCGTAGTTGGACTCCAGGTTCCTGTCCTCATAGCGCATGGACACCTCGTCGGAGTACAGCGTGAGGAGGTTCTCGGGCGGGAAGCAGCACGGGAACGTCCTGGGAACGGCCCTGTCCAGGCCCATCTCCTTCACATAAGCGTCCAACGGGGACAGGGTCCCGGACATGTGGATGGAGGAATGGCACTCGTTCAGCGGCCCTGCCGCGCCGGAAGGGTCCATGCAGTACGACTGGAAGCAGGGGTTGCCGTCGTCGACCACCAGGTGGATCCGGCTCTCCTCGGAATCGTCCAGCCAGGCACGGATGAACCTGCCCATGGAGCCTATGTAGGAGCGGGGGAGCTTGTTGGCCTCCGCCTTGCGGTCCGACACCGTCTCGCCCAGGTCCTCCAGGCCGGCGCAGATGCGCCTGATGCTCACGGACGTGGTCCCAAGGCGGCTCATTAGCTCGTCCTCCAGGAAGTAAGGGGGCAGAAGGCCGTCGTCGTCGATCAGGTACTCCGTCACGGCAGAAGCCAGAGACGCTCTCAGAACATCGACGATGTCCGTGACGCGCAGCCCCTCGTGGATCTCCGGATCCCCCAGGTCCTTGGCCTCCTTCTCAGCCAGGGACATCGCCCCCAGGGAGTACTCGTAGGTCTGAGTCTCCCTCAGGTAGTCCGGGAGGTTGTGGGCCTCGTCCACTATGACGACCATCCTGTGCAGAGGAGTCCCGGTCCACTCGATGAGCTTCTCCAGGATCGCCGGAACGAACATGAAAGGATAGGATGCGGCCACCACGTCCGCCTGGGGCAGGATCATCTTGGTCAGCTCGAAGGGGCAGACCTCCGCGTTCTCGCACAGCTCCGCGAACTCCTCCGGACCGGGATGGGACGACCTGAGGATCTCAGCCCAGGCGCCTATGTCCTCTTCCTCCAGGTTGGAGAAGTACCTGCACCGGCAGGAGCCCCCGTCCCTCCTCTTCTGGCGGGAGCACAGGCGGGAGATCTCCTCGGAGGTCCCCGGACGGAGGTCGGGGTCGTCCCTCATCATGGGGCACCCTGATGCTGTCTTCCCCCTCAGCGGGGCGCACAGCACCCCCAGTGCAGCGCATTCGCGCACGACCTGCGCCTGCTGCGACTTGGTGCGCGTGAGATAGATCACCTTCATCCCGTTGGATGAGGCGAAGGACAATGCCCCGGCCAATGACGACACGGTCTTGCCGGTGCCGGTGCCCGCCTCCACGACGGGGCACATGGCATCGGAGACCGTGTCCGATATGAAACGGACGAGCTCCCTCTGACCGGGGCGGTAGCTGTAGGGGAACCCGTCCATGATAGGTTTACTCTTTGTTGGATGAACGGCTGGCCCAGATGTCGTCCGGCAGCTCGCTGTAGACCGACTCCTCCTCGGACGTCTCTGCCACAGCCTTGGGCTCCTTGACCATCATCGTGGCGATCTTCTCCCTGCGGAACAGCCAGTAGTGGATCCTCCACTCCCTTCCGTCGTAGAGGGTCGTCTCCTCCCTCTCCGTGGTCAGGATGCCGGCGTCCTCCAGCATGTAGAAGGCGTCCCTGTCCTCGGGCTCCAGCACGTTGTCGATGATCCTGTCGGCGTAGCCGAAGAAGTTCAGCACGTGGTGGGCCAGGTCGTAGGCCTGCTCGTCCTCCATGCCGTAGGAGCTGTCGATGCTGTTCTGGATGGCGAGGGAGAGCTCGTCGACGGTGACTACGTCCATCTTCACTCCACCAGGTCGAGGAACTTGATGTCGTCGGTGCCCACCGCGGAGGCGATCTTGGAGACCACGTCCTCGGGGACGCTCTGGTCCACGGTCAGGAACATGACGGCGCGGCCGCTGTCCCTTCCGACGGCCATCTGGGCCACGTTGATCCCTGCATCGCCGAGCGCATTGCCGACGGCCCCGATGACTCCGGGCGCGTCCTCGTAGGTGAGGAACATCATGTCGCCGCATGCGGGAACGTCGAAGGAGAACCCGTCGATTCCGACGATCCTGGGCTGGCCGCCGATGACGGTTCCCCTGATGCTGCGGGTCTTGCCCTCGGAGGTGAACTTCATCTCCAGCACGGAGGAGTAGTCCTTGGCGGTGTCGTTGCTGGTCTCGGCGATCTCGATGCCCTTGGCCTTGGCGACCGGGAGGGCGTTGATCATGTTGGCGGAGCCGATGATCCTCTTGAGGTACCCGATAACAGCGGAGATGGTCACGAGCTTGGTCTGCTTGCCGGCGATGCCGCCGCAGAAGGAGACCTCCAGCTTCTGGAGCGGGTGGTTCCCGATGACCTGCTGGATGATGATCCCCATCCTCTCTGCCAGGGGCATGTAGGGCTCGGTCTCGGCGTCCAGCTTGCCGCGGGGCGCGTTGATGGCGTTGGAGATGACCCCGTCCCTGAGGTACATGACGGCGTGCTCGGCGATCTCGATGGCGACCCTCTCCTGGGCCTCCACGGTGGATGCTCCGAGGTGGGGGGTGGTGACCAGGTTGTCCAGCTCCAGGAGCTTGGACTCGGCCTCGTCCAGGGGCTCGTTGCACCATACGTCGAAGGCGGCTCCGGCGATGATCTTCTCCTTGAGGGCGGTGTACAGGTCGTCCTCGTTGACGATGCCTCCGCGGGCCACGTTGGCCAGCCTCGCGTTGGGCTTCATCATCTTGAACTGCTCCAGGGAGATCATGTTCCTGGTCTCGGGCAGGAGCGGGGTGTGGATCGTCATGAAGTCGGCGGTGGTGATCACCTCTTCCAGGGTGGTCAGCCTGACGCCGAGGCTGTCGGCGACCTCCTTCGGGAGGAAGGGGTCGTATCCGATCATGGTCATGTTGAAGGCCTTCATGCGCTTGGCGACCTCTCCGCCGACGCGCCCGACGCCGATGATTCCGAGGACCTTGCCGTTGAGCTCGACCCCGGTGTACTTGGACCTCTTCCACTCGCCCTTGTGCATGGACTCGTGGGCGAAGGGGATGTTCCTGGCGAGGGCGAGCAGCATGGCGCAGGAGTGCTCGGCCGCGGACAGGATGTTGGCGGAGGGGGTGTTCATCACGAGGATGCCCTTGTCCGTCGCGTAGGGGACGTCGATGTTGTCGACCCCGACGCCGGCGCGTCCGATGACCTTCAGGTTCTTCCCGGCGTCGATGACCTTCCTGGTGGCCTTCGTCCCGGACCTGATGATCAGGCAGTCGTAATCGCCGATGACGGAGCAGAGCTCGTCCTCGGACATGCCGGGCTTCTCGTCGACCTGGAATCCGGCATCCTTCAGGATCCTGACCCCGTCTTCGGACAGAGGGTCCGAAATCAATACCTTGGCAACCATCTTCATTCCTCCATTATCGAATCCATCGCGGCCAGGAGCTCCTTCACGCCCTCCGGCGTGACGTCACCCATGTGGCCGATCCTGAACGTCTTCTCCTTGACATCGCCGTAGCCGTTGGAGATCTCGTATCCCTTGGCCTTGAGCTTCTTGTGGAAAGCGTCGAAGTCGAGCTCCCCGCGGTTGAGGACCGAGATCCCCTTGGACCTGTAGCCCTCCTCGGGGAACACGCCGGCCAGCTTCCTGTCGGCCCAGTCCTCCACGAGGCGGGACATCTCGGCGTGGCGGGCGTACACGTTGGACATGCCCTCCTTCAGGAGCTTGTCCAGCTGGTAGTCCAGACCGTACATGAGGGATACGGGCGGCGTCGTCAGGGCGTAGTTCGTGTCGCTCTGCTTCTTGATCTTGAGCAGATCGGTGTAGAACCCGCGGTTCTTCACCGTCTTGGCCTTCTCGAGCATCCTCTCGGAGCACAGCATAACTGCGATTCCGGGCGGCAGCGCCAGGGCTTTCTGGGACCCGAAGATGACCGCGTCCGCGTCCATCTCCTTGAGCTTCAGGTCCATTGCGAAGGCCGAGGTGACCGCGTCGACCATGACGAGCGCGTCGGGGCTCTGCTCCCTGACGGACTTGGCCAGCGCGACTGAGTCGCTGAACACTCCGGTGGAGGACTCGTTGCTCACCCAGTGGACGAGCTCCACGTCCTTCCCGATCTTCCCGTCGATGTGCTCGGGCTTCATCGCCTTGCCCCAGGGGACCTCGACCTTGTCGACGGTCTTCCCGTTGAGCTCCGCAATCTCGATGGACCTGTTCCCGAAGGACCCGTTGGTGATCCCGAAGGTCTTCTCGGAGGCTCCGTTCCTTATGGCGCCCTCCAGGAAAGCCGAGGCCGATCCGGCCACCAGGAACACCTCCATGTCGGTGTCCAGGGCCTTCCTGACCTTCTCGACGATGGACGCGTGCAGCTCTTTGTACTCGGGAGAGCGGTGCGTGATCATCGGCTTGGTCATGGACTGAAGGGTGTCGGGAGCCACGTTGACTGGTCCGACCGTGTAAAGCATTCTGCTCAAGATGATACCTCTTTGCCCGATGGGCGGACTTCGTTATCCCTCGGCTCTTATTAACGTTTGCGCGCGCTCGCGCACACACGGTCTTATAAGCGTGCAGGAAAAGAACGGTATGCTGGATGGATGACGGGGGAAAGGGGCCGGGAAGGCCCCTGTTGAAGGTTTGAGAATCTCAGAGCTGGGACAGGGTCTTCTTGATCCTGTCGAAGCCTTCGCGGATCTGGTCCTCGGACGTCGCATAGGACACCCTGAAGAACCCTTCGCCTCCGGGGCCGAAGGCGGTCCCGGGCGTGACGGCCACGTGCCCCTCCTTCAGGAGGACCTCGGCGAGCTTCGCGGAGGGCATGTCGACGTCGTACTTCGGGAAGACGTAGAACGCCCCCTTGGGGACGTTGCACTCTAGGCCCGGGATCTCGTCGATGAGGTCCAGTGCCAGATCGCGGCGCTTCTTGAACTCGCGGACCATGGCGATCTTGGAGTCCTGGGGGCCTGTGAGCGCCTCGACCGCGGCCTCCTGCACGAAGGAGACGCAGCACGAGATGGAGTGGGACTGCAGCTTGTTGATGTCCTTGATCATCTGCTCGGGGGCGATGGCCCATCCGAGCCTCCACCCGGTCATGGCGTAGGTCTTGGAGAGGCCGGAGACGATGATCGTGTTGTCGAACATCCCGGGGAAGGATGCGATGGATGTGTGCTTCCCCTCGTAGATGATGCTCTCGTAGATCTCGTCGGACAGGACGATGATGTCATGGGCCATGGCGATGTCGGCGATCTGCTTCAGGACCTCGCCCGGGATCACCCCTCCCGTCGGGTTGGACGGGGTGTTGAGGATGATCATCTTCGTCTTCGGCGTGATGGCGGCCTCGACCAGAGCGGGGTCGATGACGAACTCCTCCTCGTACTTGGTGGGGATGTACACGGGCACTCCGCCGGCCAGGCGGATGCATGCCTCGTAGGAGACCCATGAGGGGTCCGGGAGTATGACCTCGTCCCCGGGATCGATGTAGGCGAGGGCGATCATGAAGATGGCCTGCTTCGTCGGCGTGATGAGGACGTTGGATGCCTGGCACGGGACGTTGTCCGTCTCGCGGGTCACGTCTGCAACGGCTTTCCTGAGCGCGGGGATCCCGAGTGACGGGGTGTAGTGCGTGAACCCTCTGTCCAGAGAGTCGCAGCATGCGCCTATGATGTTCTGGGGCGTCGTGAAATCGGGCTCTCCCATGGAGAACGAGACGATGTCGACACCGTCTGCTTTCATCTGGCTTACCAGATTCGAGATTGCTATCGTGCCCGATGCCGGGATCTCCTGAAGCCTCTTGGATACCATCGCAGATTCCTCTGAGCCGCTCATGTCCTCATGGATATTAAAATTTGGAGTGGGCCCTGTCAGTCCCGCAGGCATCCGAGCGGGATGACGTGCACGCCGTCCTCGCGGGTACAGGCGTATCCCGACGCCGTCATGACCGCCAGGAACGAAGGGGGCCTGGTGATGTCCCCGTCGACCTTGCCGGCCAGCTTCTTGAGGCTCTTCGCCGCCTCGTCCGCGGCATGCACGGGCGGTACTCTGCCATGCTCGGGAGAGAACTATCCCAGGTTATGTCTATTGGGTGAGTTGAGGATTCATCGATCGACCCCGCTTCCATATCCCGCACCGCCAGACGAACGGCCCGACCCAACAATGATATCCCCGTTCCCTGATTCACCCCGCATGTCGAAGGTAGTCCTGAACCACGGGGCGGGCGGAGAGCTCATGCAGGAGTTCCTGTCCAAGCATATCACCAATCATTTCCCTAAGATGAACGCGGACGTCCCGCTCGATTCCATGGACGATTCCGCCGTGGTGGATGATGTGGTGTTCACCATCGACGGCCACACCGTCAAGCCGCTCTTCTTCCCCGGCGGGGACATCGGGAAGATCTCGGTGGCGGGAACGGTCAACGACATATCGGTCATGGGCGCGTCTCCCATCGCCCTCGGATGCTCCGTCATCATGGAGGAGGGGCTGGACATCGACGTCGTCGACAGGGTCATGGACTCCATGGGGAAGACCGCCGCAGGATGCGGGGTCCCCATCGCCACAGGCGACACCAAGGTCGTCGAGGCGGGAGCCGTCGACCAGATGGTCATGGCCACCTCTGCGATAGGCAAGAGGTCCCCCTACCTGGACGCGGACCTTGCCAAGGCCGCGGAGTACAGGAAGGTGGAGAACAGATGGTGCACCGACTCCAGCGTGAGGCCGGGGGACGCCATCATAGTCTCCGGCTACATGGGCGACCACGGGATCGCGCTCCTCTCGTTCCGCGAAGGATACGGGTTCGAGAGCGAGGTCCAGAGCGATGTGGCGCCCCTCAACAAGATGATCGCCGAGGGCCTGAAGGCCGGAGGGATCGTGGCCATGAAGGACCCCACCCGCGGAGGCCTGGCCAACACGCTCAACGAGTGGTGCTCCAAGTCCCATGTCGGGATGGAGATCGACTACAGCGCCATCCCCCTGAGGGACGGCGTGGTCAACGCCTGCGACCTGCTCGGGATCGATGCGCTGAGCATCGGGAACGAAGGGAAGGCTGTCATCGGCGTCGTGCCCGAGATGGCGGAGGAGGTCCTCAAGGCCATCAGGAGGACGCCCGAAGGGAAGGACGCGGCCATCATCGGCCATGCTGTGGACGGCCCCGAGAGGGTCGTCATGAGGACCGAGGTCGGAGGCAGGAGGATCCTTGAGGCGCCGGCCGGGGACCCCGTCCCGAGGATCTGCTGAGGTGAAGCGCATGAAGGTCATCTGCGACGCGATAAAGGACGGCTGGATAGAGGACAGGTTCGGAGCCAAAGGGGATGTGTTCGTCCACGGCATGCCGGGCCTCTCGGTCCCGCTGAGGATAGAAGGCGCCCCCGAGGGCACGAAGAGCTTCGCCGTCATCATGGACGACTACGACGCGGTGGCGGTCAGCGGGTTCAACTGGGTCCACTGGACGCTCTGCGACCTGAAGCGCACCGAGCTGAAGGAGGGCGAGTCCCACAAGTCCGGGGACTTCACCGAGGGCTGCAACAGCTGGCACAGCATAGCATCCCGCAACACCGTCGAGGAGGCCACCGGATACGGCGGGCCCGCTCCGCCGGACAAGGAGCACAGGTACACGATCACCGTGTACGCGCTCGACACCGAGCTCGGCCTGAAGAGGGGGTTCCTCCTGAACGAGCTCCACTTCGCCATGATGGGGCACATCCTGGCGCACGGCACGGCCATCGGGCTGTACAGTCCCAAGGACTGATCTTCTTTTCACCGTCCGGGGCTCTCGGCGGATGCGCCGGGAGCCTCGGACCTGCTTCATCGGCTGGTGCGACCGGCTTCTCGGAATACAGAACGATCGTAGAAACATTGCCGAAGGCGGGAAGTCCCATACTGGTCGCGACTCCCACTCGCGGCTGGACGGGAACCGTCCCGGTAGAAGGTGAGAAGGATCATCGCGATCCTCGCTGAGCATCGCAACCACGGTCTCCGTCTGACCATCGTGACCCCTATGGGCACGATCGTCATCGAATCCCATAAGGGATGCCAAGGGCTGATGCACCTCACGCTTCCGGCCCCAGGGGCCGTTATCCTGGGTCCTCTATCGCCCCGCTTGTTGAAGAGCCTGGTGAAGACCTCATAGGAACATCGTCATGTAGATCGGGATGTAGACGACCTTGCCGTCCGCCCGCAGGTTCTTGGGATGTATGACGTAAGCCCTCTCGATCTTGCGCCCGTATGTCTCCATGAAGACGTCCAAAGACTTGTGGCTGGAGGACTTGTCCCCCGACTTCACTTCCACGGGGATCAGATGCTTCCCATCGGCCAATATGAAATCGACCTCCAGGCCATATGTGTTGGACTCCGACCTGCGCTTGCTGAAAGCAAGCGTATGCCCATGGGCCGTCAGCTCCTGGGCCACGGCATTCTCGAACATCAGCCCACGGTTGCTGGAGAGCTTATTGTCCAGGACCATGCTGTATGCTTCTTCCTTGGCCGTATTGGACGTGAACGCGGCTGCCATCAGGAGCCCCGTGTCGGCCATGTAGATCTTGAACGAATTGACATCCAGATAGAAATCCAAGGCCGGATCCGGATCGGTGCAACGATAGCAGAGGTTCACGATCTTGGACTCGGACAGCCAGTCTATGGCATTCAGATAATCTCTGCTCTTCGAATTAGTTTTAATCTCCGACGGCGAGAATGTCTTCTCATGACTGGACAGCATGGCAGGTATCTTCTTGAATATCGCACGGGCCTTGGTTCCGGTCGGCTCACGCACCTTGGAGAGGTCAGACGCGTAAATCTTGAGTATCTCTCTTTTGACCACATCGACTTGGGAAAAACTGCCAGAGCTGATGAACTCCTCCACGCTCTGAGGCATACCTCCGACAATCATGTATGTAGCGAAACTGCGCATGATATTCTCATGGATGGCACGGGCCACAGGAGTTCCGTTGTCAAAGCACTCCCTCAGATAATCAGTCGGAAACGGAGCCCCTACAGCCCACATGAACTCCTCGAAATCCATCGGACGCATCTGGATGGACATTTCTTCAGATGGGATCAGTATGTCCCTGACGTTCTGCCTAATGGATATGAGAGAACCGGTTTCTATGTAGTCGTACCTGCCATCTTTGACCAGATGCTTGATCATCTGCCTGGCCTTCGGATACAGCTGCACCTCATCGAACACTATCGCGCTCTCATGCTCGTACAATGTTATACCGGTCCAATCCTGCAACAGCTTGAAGAACGTGTCCAACGAGCTGCAGACCTCGAATATGGAGATCAGATCCGGATTGTTCTCGGAGAAGTCGATGAATATGGATGTCTTGTATTCCGACGCGACGAACTCCTTCACCAGAGTGGTCTTTCCTACACGGCGAGGGCCTTCGATCAGGACGGCATATCTTCTGGACCATTTGTCCTTCCACTCCTTGAGCTCGTCCCGGACCTTGCGTCTGAACATGTTTTTCGTTATGACGTGAGATATATTAAAGCCAATCGAAGCCAGACATGGGTTTACCGCACGTTTGGGATGATACGAAAGACGGTTTACCGCACGTTTGGGATGATACGAAAGACGGTTTACCGCACGTTTGGGATGATACGATATCCCGTTTCCGTCCCCGC
>CAVHQB010000056.1:0-10934 GCA_963637895.1 Lachnospiraceae bacterium | reverse complement strand
TGGCTATGTCCATTGGACAGCAGTATTCTGATCTCTTTCAGTCACTTCGATCCAGTCATTCCATGAGATCGTGACAGCATATCATTCTGCATGTTCATTCCATCAGATAGTGTGATTCCACATGGAAACAACACGATGAATCCTCTTTTTCCGATCGGTCTGAAAGCAGTCCTATATCCTTTCAGGTTCGCAGTGGAAATGGGGGGGTGGGGGTGTCAGCGGCTGCAGTCCTCGAACCTGTCCAGCTTCTCTGCCGTTTTCTTCTGGTTCTTGTATATTGTATATACATCCAAAAGAAGGAGGAGCATGAATATGGAGACGAACGTCATCACAAGCGAAGGGATGCTGTTCTCCACATATTGCAGATTGGAGCTTCCGTTTATCGCGAGCTTGATGCATCCGACCCATGGGATCTCGAAGATGGCTATGGATCTTATATCATCCAGACCGACAAGATGGTTCACGATCCCTACGCTCTGATCGAAGTAGTTGTTCGTCACGCTGTTGTCGCCCATCGTGAGGTATCCGCTCTTTCCCGGAAGGCTATCCACGTTGATCGAGACGGACTTCTTGGAAACCGTGATGTCCTTGAACTCGAGGGTCCCGGTGATGTTCTTCCAATCGGTCCCGTTGCTCGATTTCCACTCGCCTTTGTAGTTCTCCAACTGAGGAGCGCTCCAGGTCCCAGTGGATGAATCGTAGTCCAGCCATAGGATGGCACGGTGGATGACCGGGTTCTGGTCGTTGCCGCGGTCGTAGATTATCACGGATCCGTAGTCTCCGAAGGAGGAGTAGCCGTCGATGGTCCCTTGGACATAGCTGTGGATATCGGCTTTCGATGAATCGCGGACTATGACCATGTCTCCGGTGTCTATGACGCCGAGCTGGGATTGTGTCTGATCGTGCTGCATGCTCTGGGAGGTGACGACGCTGAACGGTGTTGCGAAACCTGTGTATGCGGCCAGTCCAGCATATCCTCCCACGATGATGATTGCTATCGCAGCTATGGCGATATAGAATCCACGATCAGATCTGCTCACGGTGAGAGGTTAACTCTTGCTTTGTTATATTACTTGTTGAAGCATGTCAATGTGTGCATAAACCTTGTCAGACCATGGTCCTAGCACAGTCCAGCATATGGAATTCCCGTAGGCAGCCATGTTCTCGCGAGCTAATCCTTTTATCTTTGAAACCAACGTGATGGTATGCCCTATTCAGGCGGGAAGAACGTCAGCAGTCTGACTGACCCGGACATCACGATCGAGACGGTAGGCGGAAAGGCCATCAACCTCGCACAGATGACGAAGGATGGATTCAGGGTCCCTCCCGCATTCGCCGTCACAGTAAACGCTTATGATTCATTCATCACCGGCACCGGGCTCAGGGAGAGGATCGGCGCTGTCTTGTCAAATATCGATTTCGATGATGAGAAGTCGCTGTCCAAAGGCACGGACGACATCCGCGCGATGATATCCGCGGAGGAGATGCCGGAATCATTGGTGGATGAGATCGACGGCTTCCTGAAGGAATACGGGGATTCTTACTACGCGGTCCGTTCCTCTGCTGTCGCAGAGGACCTTCCCGAGGCGAGCTTCGCCGGACAGCAGGACACCTTCCTCTTCATCAAGCCCGAAGACGTCCCCAAGATGGCGATATCCTGCTGGGCATCCTATTGGAACGAGCGCGCCGTCAAGTACAGGCATGATGCGGGCATAGACCATCTCTCGACAGGGATGGCGGTCGTCGTCCAGAAGATGGTGTCCTCCGACACCAGCGGCGTCATGTTCACCATGAACCCTGTGGACGGCAGCGACGACGTGGTCATCGAGTCCTCCTGGGGATTGGGAGAATCGATCGCCTCCGGAACCATCACTCCGGACAGGTTCGTCCTCGGACGCGACGGAACGGTCAAGGGAAGCAACATCAGGCACAAGGACAAAGGGTACTTCCTGGTGGACGGGTCCAACCAGCTCGTGGACATCGATCCGTCCAAGACGGACATCCCGTCTTCCGACGACAGGATCCTGAAGGACGTCCTGGAACTGGGGCTCAGGCTCGAAGAGCATTTCAAAGCGCCGCAGGACGTGGAATGGGCCGTCGAGAAAGGCGTCCTCTATGTTCTCCAGTCGAGGAACATCACCACGATCGCCAGCGACGAGGAGCATGACGATGTGCTCTGGACCAGGGGATACGGCGACGAGTACTGGGCCGATGCCACCACTCCGATGTTCTTCCAGGTCATGGGGAAGATGCTCACGGAATACGTCAACCACGAAGGCGCCAAGATGATGGGCTACAAGGACCTGACATCCGGAGAGCTCATCAAGCTCCACAAGTCCAGGGCTTACTTCAACGCTCACACGTTGGAGCGCGTGTTCTCATACTATCCCAAGTTCGTCCGCTCCAAAGAGCTGCTGAACTACTTCCCGCTGAAGGACCAGGAGCGCATCTCGCAGTATCCGACCCATATGGGGAAAGCCGCATGGTCCCAGGTCAGGGTCATGTTCCTGGACCATGACGGCACCATGCTGAGCACCGACCGCGCCTACAAGAAATGGGCGGCGTCGTTCATGGAGGTCTGCAGGGAATTCGATGCCACGGACCTCACCAAGCTCTCCGATCAGGAGCTGTTCGACCTGTACAAGAAGGTCGAGAAGGCCTCGATCAAGCATTACCAGCTCATCCGCTACGGGATGGTGTCCCATTCGATAGCCACCAACCTGATGGTCAAGAACTGGCTGATCAAATGGATCGACGACAGCGACGGCTCGTACTATGCCGGGCTGATATCCGGATTGGAGAACAACAAGACCGTGGAGACCAACATAGGCTTCTCGGAGATGGCCAAGACCGTCAGGAACGATCCCGAGCTCAAGAAGAGGATAGATTCCATGTCCTCCGAGGAGTTCGCCGAGTGGCTGGAGCAGCAGGACATCCCGCTCAGGGAGCAGTTCGATGCCTTCATCGACACCTACGGGCACCGCTCCAACACAAGGGAGATGTACTATCCGAGATGGCGCGAGAACAAGCCGTACATAATCGGCGTCGTGCGCATGCTCTCCCAGTCCGATTCCGATCTCAAGGCTCTCGAGCAGAAGAGGCGCGAGGAGCGCCTGGTGCTGGAGAAGGAGGTCAGGAAGAAGATCAGGAGGAGCAGCGTCACCGGCGTGTTCAAGTGCGCCCTGTACGGAAGGGTCCTGAAGCTCGCTCAGAAGTACCTCACGTTCAGGGAGAACCAGAGGTTCTACCTTGACCATATCCTCTTCAGAGAGCGCCTGGCCATCCTGGAGATGGGAAGGCGTTTGGCGGAGCGCGGAGTGATCCACGAGAAGGAGGACGTGTTCTTCCTCTTCGAGGACGAGGCTCTGGAGATATTCCTCTCCGGCTCCACCGAGTATTTCAAGGAAGTCGACCCCCGCAAGGCGGAGTTCTTCAAGTACACCCATGTCCTGCCTCCGAAGTTCGTCAGGAACGGAGTGGATTTCGATGACACCATCGCCATCGAGTCATCCAATTCCGTGTACGGCACCGCGTCCAGCCCGGGCGTGGCCACAGGGAAGATCAGGGTGGTCGAGAGCATCGAAGGGCTCTCGGAGATCGAGGACGGGGACATCCTCGTCACAAGCAACACCGATCCGGGATGGACCGCGGCCTTCTCCAGGCTGGGCGGCCTGATCACCGAGACCGGAGGCATACTGTCCCACGGAGCTGTCATCTCGAGGGAGTACAGGATCCCCGCCGTGACGGCTGTCATGGGAGCGACAAAACTGTTCAAGACCGGTCAGACCGTCACATTGGACGGCAATGACGGCATAATCTATCTGGAGGACAAGGAATGAGCACCAAGGACCACATCGAGTACAACGAGAGCCTTTACTTCAACTGGCATGACGAGAAGAACGACCTGACGGCGTTCATGAGGATAGGGAACAAGCCCAACAAGGACGAGAAGAGCCTGTTCTTCGTCGTGATGACGCCTGAGAAGGTCTACGGATTCAGGCACGCCACGCCCTGCGGGGACGATCCGAACTCCATCGGAGGGCTGACGTTCTCCAAGCTCCCCTCGGGCGCCTGGTCCCTGAAGTACCAGGGCATAGTCGTCGATATGAAAGCGGCCGAGCCCGTCCCCATCCCGGCGATGATGGACATCGAGTGGAAGCCCCAGAACCCCGAGATGGACTACAAGAGGTGCGTCAACGAGGCCCAGGCCGCGATGTCCGCCAAGGTGGCATCGGAGCACCTGGAGCAGTTCGGGATCGCAGACGGGGCGCTCGCAGTAGGCGATATGAGATATTCCATCCACGGGACCGGCGAGAGGGACTTCAGCGCAGGCGTGAGGGACTGGGGGTCCCCCAAGATGTGGGCATGGATTAACTCCGTGTTCATGGAGGAGGAGGCCTTCAACATCACTAAGCTCTCCACCGATGCCGGCGACGTCGACGCGGGGTACTTCTTCACGGACGGAGACAACCAGCCTTTGAACCAGGTATCGATAGACCTCCGCTCCGAGAACGGCCTGCCTTCCTCGTTCACGATGAAGATGAAGGACGTCTCCGGGACATCCTACGATGTCGAGGGGAAGGTCATCAGGTTCGCAGCGCTCCCCATGGGCAACCAGAACGAGATGCTGCTGATCGAGACGATATCGGAATACGCATGGAACGGGAAGAAGGGCTTCGGCATAGCGGAGTTCCTCGTCCGCAGATGAGCACGGGCGTCCTTCAGCCGTATAATCATTGATATAGTGAGACCATGGTAACAGAAGACATGAACAGGCCCAGTTCCGACGAGTACTTCATGGACATGGCGAGGCTCGTGTCCACCAGGTCCACATGCCTGAGGAGGAAGGTCGGGGCTGTCATCGTCAAGGACAAGAGGGTCCTCTCCACAGGCTACAACGGCTCTCCTCGCGGGACCCGTCACTGCGAGGAACTGGGCTGCATCCGTGTCCAGATGAACATCCCTTCCGGGACGAGGCACGAGCTGTGCAGGGGCGTCCATGCCGAGCAGAACGCCGTGACCCAGGCTGCTTATTTCGGGGTCAGCGTCAACGGGGCTACGATATACACCACCACGTTCCCCTGCTCCATGTGCGCCAAGATCCTCATAAACGCGGGGATAAAGGAGATCGTGTACGACGAAGGATACGTCGACGACCTCTCCAAGGACCTGTTGGATGAGACGGACATAAAGGTACGTGAATTCCATCCAGAAGGAAAACTATGATTTCACTGCCAGCATAACTCATATTATTGCTTTTTCCAACCTTTGTCGGGGATTAGCATTAAGTATACCTCCCAGGATACGTTAAACAGGGTCGGGGAGTGTTAAATTTGAGCCGAACTGACATACTTTCGGGAATAAAGAAAGCGGAGGCGGATGCCGATGCCAAGGTCCAGCAGGCCGAGGCCGACAAGAAGTCCGCAATCGCTGAGGCTCGCAGAGATTCTGTGAAGAAGATTCAGGACGCTGAGGCTCAGATGCGCAGCTCTTACGAATCCGCCATTGCAAAGGAGATGGAAGTCCTCGCAACCAAACGCGAAGGGATGCTTGCCGACGGCAGGACCATCGCGAACGGCATCGAGGCCAAATCCGATGCAAAAATGCAGGAAGTTAGAGACTATCTAAACAAAGAAATAGAGAGGACCCTAAATGTCACTTCCTGAGTCGATGAGTAGGATTGTGATCGTGGGCACAAAGACCCATCTCGACGAGGCAATCGATGCCCTGTTCGAGGTCGGCCGTGTCCACCTGATCGATCAGACCGTCGACGCGGATGAAGGTTTTTCCTTGGGAACGCCCCGTCCATACTCGCCCAAAGCATCCGAGAGGCTGCTGAAGGTACGTGCTATGGAGAAGGAGCTCGGTATCACCAAAAAGATGAAGACCGAGCCCGTTCCCGAGGCAGAAATCAAGAGCCAGATATCATCTGACAGCGTCGAGCTTGTCGAGAAGGAGGTCGTCTCCGTCATCGACAAGAGGAATGATCTCAATCAGAGAATCACCGAGCTAAACGCTACGAAGAAGACACTCGAGCTCCTTTCCGTCCTTCCCGTGGACCTTGATCTGTACTCCGGTTACAGGAGCATCTACGCCACGGTTGGAACCATCGTCGAGGACCCCACAGCGGCCCTTTCGGGCATCGACTGCGAGGTCATCGCATCCTTCGACAAGAAGAATGGCAATGTTGTAGCCGTCTTCGCCAGGAACCAGGACCGCGAAAAGGTCCAGGCCATCCTGTCCGAGAACGGATTCTCCGAGATCTCCGTGCCGGAAGGCACGGGCTCAGTGGTCGCGGCCCTCGAGGCCAACGCCCGCAAGGTCCAGGAGACCGAGGCTGCACTCGGCGAAACGGAAAAAGAGATTGAGAGCCTTCTTGAGAAACACAAGAGCTTCCTCAGTGCATCCGAGGAGGAGCTCGCTATCCAGGTCCGCAAGGGAGAGATCCCCGTCAGGATCGCGAACAGCGAGTACACCTTCGTGATAGACGCATGGGTGCCCAAGGACGATGTCGCAGTCATCATACAGGACATCGAGACCAGGGTCGAAGGCGTCTACGTGGAGCTTCAGGAGAACCGTGGCAGGTCCATGGAAGAGTCCGAAGCCGCTGAGGAAAGGTTTAAGACCGCTCCGACAAAGTTCAACAATGGAAAGATCGTGAAGGAATTCGAGTACCCGACAAAGCTCGTGTCGGTGCCGAAATATCAGGAGATTGACCCTTCCGTCCTGATAGCAATCTTCCTTCCGATGTTCTTCGGAATGATGGTCGGAGATGTGGGATACGCTATCCCGTTCATTATCCTGGGCGCGTACGGACTCAAAGTCACGCACCACAAGGATTGGCGCGCCATCGCCACCGTCCTGTTCTTCGGCGGTATATGGGCATTCATATTCGGATTCTTCTTCTTCGGAGAATGTCTGGGAATGCACTTCGTCGGGATCACAGATGACGGAATCACATACACATGGCAGATGCTCCTTGGATTGGACCACCTGCCCGAGTTCTTCGAAGGCATCCTGCCCGGCGGCCACGGTGTGAGCAAGATCGGGGAGGAGTGGATCGGCTTCCTGCTGAGGCTGTCCGTGTACATCGGTATCGTCCATCTGATGATCGGATACCTGTGCGCGCTCTACAACAAGACGATTCAGCACGGATTCGGATACGCTTTCAAGGAGAAGGGCGGATGGATCTTCGGATTCCTCGGTATCGTCCTCGTCTGTTACGCTCTCGCTACGTACCTTATCTACAGCGTTGAGATGAGCGAGGTAATGGTCCCCTTGATCCTCGGTATTGTGTTCATAGTCATCGAAGTGGCCATGAACTTCAAGCACGAGGGAATCCAGTCTATCCTGGAGCTTCCTGGAATAGTAGGAAACGTCCTCTCCTACACTCGTCTCGCGGCTATCGGTATGTCCAAGGCCGGAATGGCCCTGGCTTTCAACTACATAGCCCTGGGAATGATCGCGGGAGTGAATTACATACCCGGTGTCGGGATCGAGTGTTCCGGCATCGTGATGGTGATCATCGCCATCTTGATCATGGCCTTCATGCACCTGATGATCTGGACCCTGGCAATCCTGTCCGCGGGTCTGCACGGTCTCAGGTTGCAGTTCGTGGAGCTCATGCAGAAATTCTATGAGGGAGGAGGAATCGAGTACAACCCCCTCAAGATCAAACGCGAAAAAACCGTTTCAAGCAAGAAAACAACCACAGAGGTGTAAGTAAAATGGCAGTAGAAATTGGATCTGGACTCATCGCAATCGGAGCAGGACTCGCAGTCGGTCTCACCGGTCTCGGAGCCGGTATGGCCGAGAAAGACGTCGGAGCCGCAGCCGTCGGAGCCATCACTGAGGACCAGTCTCTCTTCGGAAAGGCTATGATCTTCATGGTTCTCCCTGAGACCATCGTCATCTTCGGACTGGTCGTCGCTATCCTCGGTATCTTCGTCATGAACAACGCATGAGCTGGCCAAGAGGTAATCTCATGGCACTAGCTAATGTGACTCAGGAGATCTCCAAGGCCGCGGACGAGAAGGTCGCCGCCATCAGGGCGGAGGCTGAAGCCGAGATCGCCAAGATCAAGGCGGACGCGGATGCGAAGATCGCTGAGACGAAAGACAAAGAGGACAAGAAGCTCAAAGAAGCCGTTGAGCGTCTCGACCGTCAGGAGCTGTCCAGCGCCGAGCTGGAGAGCAAGAAGATCGTCCTGGCGAAGAAGAAGGAGCTCCTCACCGAGGCCTTCGACAGCACCCTCTCCGGCCTTGAGAACGCGCCCAGCGACGTGAAGCTGGCGCAGTACAAGGCCATGGTCGAGGTTGCCAAGAAGATCATCGCAGACCCCAAGGCAGTCATGTCGGAGAACGACTCGTTCTCCGCAGCAGACCTGGGAGTCGCCTCGGTCGAGAAGGACAGCAGGATCAAGGCAGGACTCATCCTCCAGAGCGAGGACGGATCCGTCGAGGTCGACATGCAGTACTCCACTCTGCTTCAGGCGATCTGGGACCGCGAGATGAAGTCTGTATCAGACATTCTCTTCGGGTGAAGCGTATGTTCATGTCCAGCGGAAGAAAAGGCAACTACGCGTACACTGTCGCCAGGGTCAGAGCGAAGAAATCGCTCCTCCTCGGCGAAGAGGACTACAACAAGATGCTGCAGATGAGCGTTCCCGAGATCTCGCGCTATATCAGCGAGGCCGGGTACTCGAAGGAGATGGCCGATCTTGCCGGAAAGCTCGACGGCATGGACCTCCTCGAATACGCAACCTACGACAACATGGCGAAGGTGTTCAGCAGCATTCTTGCAGCCTCTCAGGGTGAGCTACACACGATGGTTGCGGCATATCTCGAGAAGTGGGATATCTGGAACCTCAAGGTCATCCTCCGCGGTAAGTCATACGGTGTGAGCGCCGACAAGATCAGAGAGGACCTTGTCCTTGCTGGCAGCCTCAGCGGAGACGATGTGGACAAGCTCGTGTCCTACGACAGCGAAGAGGAGATCCTCGCTGCGTTCGGCAAGATGATGAGGGTGTCCGTCCCCCAGGACGTCATGGCGTCCTACAAGGAGAGCGGGAACCTCGGAGTCATCGAGGACTACCTCGACAAGCTCTACTACATCAGGCTCCTGGCCAGCATAAAGGCCGATTCGGGCGCTACCAAGCTGTTCGAGTCATACGTGAGGAGCGAGATCGACGTCAGGAACGTCGCATCGATCCTCAAGCTGAAGGTCGAGGGCGTCTACGGGGAGGAAGTGATGAAGTACATCATCCCCGGAGGCAAGAAGGTCGACAAGAGGATGCTCACCCAGCTCGCCAACGCGGAGACCATCCAGGCCGCCGCATCGGACCTCCAGCAGCTCGAATTCTACGATTCCTTCAAGGGCATCGTGGAGGAGGAAGGCGTCTCTCTGAACGAGGTCGTCACCGGCATGTGGAGGTACGACATCGACCAGGGGAAGAAGTTCTCCCACCTGTACCCTCTGTCGGTCATCCCTGTTGTTGACTTCATGATCCACAAGGAGATGGAAGTCAGGAACATCAGGACCATCGCTAGAGGGGTCGAGAGCGGCCTTGACAAGGACATCATCAAAGGACTGCTGGTGATCTGATGGAAATCGCAGTAATCGGCAATGACGAGTTCGTGCTCGGATTCCGCCTCGCCGGAGTCAGGCGCGTCTTCGTCGCTAATCCTGACAACTACCAGGAGAAGATGCTGGAGGCAATGTCCCAGCAATCAATTGGAATCCTCGCAGTGGATGCGAAGGATCTCGACAATCTCTCCCCCGCCGTCAGGCACAGGGTCATGGATTCGATCCAGCCCGTCGTCGTGCCCGTAGGAGGCGACCAGAGCGACCTCCGCGAGAAGGTGAAGAGAGCGATTGGCGTTGACTTATACAAATCAGAGGATGAATAAGAATGAGCACTGAAGGTGTAATTTACAGGGTCGCCGGACCTGTGGTCACTGCCACCGGTATCTCCCCCAAAATGTACGATGTCGTGCACGTCGGGAAGGAGCAGCTGATGGGAGAGGTCATCAAGATCGTCGGCGACTATTCCATCATCCAGGTTTACGAGGATACCTCCGGAATCAAACCCGGAGAGCCGGTCACCAACACCGGCAGGCCTCTCTCCGTTGAGCTCGGCCCCGGACTTCTGACCTCCGTTTACGACGGAATCCAGAGGCCCCTGCCCGTCCTCAGGGAGAAGATGGGAGACTTCATCTACCGCGGAGTCTCCGCACCTGGATTGGACCACGAGAAGAAATGGGACTTCGTCCCCACTGTGTCCGAGGGAGCAACCGTCTCCGCTGGAGAGGTCCTCGGAACCGTCCAGGAGGGCCCCATGGTCCACAAGATCATGGTCCCCATCGAGATCGGAAAAGGGAAGGTCGAGTCCATCAAGTCCGGATCCTTCACCATCGACGAGACCATCGCCGTCATCGACGGGAAAGAGGTCTCCATGGTCCAGTACTGGCCGGTCCGTGTGCCCAGGCCCGTCGCTGAGAAGTACCAGCCCGATGTCCCCCTCGTGACCGGGCTCAGGGTCCTCGACACCATGTTCCCCCTCGCCAAGGGAGGAGCCGCCGCGATCCCCGGTGCGTTCGGTACCGGAAAGACCGTCACGCAGCAGTCCCTGGCCAAATACTCCGATGCAGAGATCGTCGTCTACATCGGATGCGGAGAGCGTGGAAACGAGATGACCGAGGTTCTGACCGAGTTCCCCGAGCTGGAGGACCCCAGGACCGGAGAGTCCCTGATGAAGAGGACCGTCCTGATCGCCAACACATCCAACATGCCTGTCGCTGCAAGGGAGGCTTCCGTCTACACCGGAATGACCATCGCCGAGTACTTCAGGGACATGGGATACAACGTCTCCCTCATGGCAGACTCCACCTCCAGGTGGGCCGAGGCCATGCGTGAGATCTCCTCCAGGCTCGAAG
>CAVHQB010000055.1:0-11211 GCA_963637895.1 Lachnospiraceae bacterium | reverse complement strand
TTCGCGGGGACGGTCATCGCCGTCCTCGCCGCGACCCTCGGCCATGACCCTCTGACGGGAGCCATCGTCCTCGGAGGGTCGACACTCGTCGCGTGGACAGTGGCCACGAGGGGGGAGCGATGGGTCTCCCGCTCAGGCTGACGCATGAGGAGGAGATGATCATCGACGCTCTGAGGAGAGCGCCGGGGGGAATGACGATTAGGGACATGGAGGAGATGCTCGGCACCGTGGAGCGGAGGGACATCCTCGACATGATCTACAAGCTGAGGAGCCTCGGTCTGATATGCCGGCGGAGGAGTACATCGGACCACTTCAAGGTCTGGGTTCTCAAGTAAACCTTTTCCCACCTTTTTCGGATTCGCTTTAAATAATCTTTTCGCACGTTGAAAATCCACCATAACGGAGGGTAAACCGTGCAAAAAAGAGCAGACTGTGAGAAGATTGTCGATGGATGGATGACCTGGAAAGGTCACATGGCATCGGGCATCTGACATGGCCAAGGCAAGGATGGACCCGGAGATCGAGGCGCGTATCATCGAGCTTCGGAAGCAGGGTTTCTCCTACAGCTACATCGTCGAGCAGACGGGGATAAGCAAGGCATCAGTCCACAATGTCGTCAGTCGTGCGGAGGAAAGTGAACAGCTGCCGCCTTCGGGACGTCCGAAAAAAAATACCTGCGGGCGCACGCGCGAGGGAACGGAAGATGCTGGCTCGCCCTCCGAACGCGATTGTGAACAGCATTGTGAACAGCATTGTGAACAGCCCGAAGCATCCATCGAACAGCTCACGAGGGAGCGGAGCGCAGAGGAGCTTCTGAACTTCCTCAAGTGCGCGAAGGATGGCATCAAGCGGGCGAAGAAGAACAAGGACGCGAGTCAGAAGGCATGGGAAGAGGTGCAGTTCCTTAAGCTGTACAAGGACGGGATAAAGCTCATGATAGACTGCACAGGGTTGTCCAAGGACGGTCTCGAAGCTGTCCCCACATCCCCGATAGATCCGTTCCTCGAAGCGTCCCTGGCCAAGTTCAAGGAGGATGACCGATGGCCGAGGCCATCACCATCGAGGTCAACTCCGACCCTGAGAGAGCGGAGAAGGCGCTCAGGAGCATCGTCAACACCGGATACCTCTCGGTATGGGAGGGTGCCGTCAGGTCCTCCAAGACCGTCTTCGCTCTCGTCGCATTCGTCCGGTACATGAGGATGTCCCCTGAGAAGCGGTTCCTCCTATCAGGCAGGACGATAGGGACGATAGAGCAGAATTGCATCTTCGCCGACTACGGCCTCCTCAACATGATCCCGGGAGCGGACTACAGGCACTACGGCAAGAAGGATGCCATCATCTTCGACGCTCAGGGTCCCGACGGCTCCATCGTCCGCAAGGTCATCATCGTGCAGGGCGCGTCCACTATCAAGGACTTCATGGCCCTGAGAGGACAATCCTACGGAGGCTGGTTCGCGGACGAGATCAATATGCATGACCGCGAGTTCGTGGTCGAGGCACTCAAGAGGACGGCGGCATCGAAGGACCGCAAGCATTTCTGGTCCCTCAATCCCGGAGGTCCCCGTGATTGGATCTATCGGGACTACCTCGACTACTACGACGCCATGACGCCGGAGGAGCGTAAGACGATAGGAGGGTATCACTGGTGGCATTTCACACCGAGGGACAATCCCATCATGACCGAGAGCATGATCGCATCCCTCGAACTGCAATATCCCAAGGGTTCCGTCTTCTATGACCGCTACGTCCTCGGCCTGAGAGCCGTCGCGGAGGGGCTCGTTTACCCGATGTTCGACGACTCGTGCATCCAGCTCCCGCCGGACGATGTCAAGGTCCGCTACGCCTCCATCGACTTCGGTACCGTCCATCCGACTGCGATGGGATGGTACGGCCGTGACAAGGCCACCGGACAATGGTACAAGGTCAGGGAGTGGGTCGCCACATCCTCCGAGTCGGCCCGCATGACCACGGCGGAGTACATGGACGTGTTCGAACGCATCACCGAGGAGCTTGGAGGCATCCCGCGTATGAACCTCACCATCGACTACGGAGGCGGTGGGGAAGCCCTAGCGAGGGAAGCCGAGAGACGCCATTGGATGCCCGTCAATCCCGACAAGGCCGTCCTCGACGGCATCTCCATGACCGCCAGGATGCTCAACACCCATCGCCTTCTCATCTCCCCGCACTGCCCTAAGACCATCGAGAGCCTGAGGATCTATCGGTGGGACGACAAGGCGTCCGAGCGCGGAGAGACCAAACCGATTAAACAGGACGACGACCCGGCGGACGAGACGCGCTATGCCGTGACCACGTTCATCGAGCCGAGAGTCCGGAGGTAAGAGATGAAAGACATCATCAGGACACCCAAGGAGATCACCCTCCAGAGCATCAAGAACGCCTTTGAGCTGTACTGCGTGCGCAAGGACCGCCTCAAGGTCCTCGAAAGAGCCTACGAGACAGGCCAGGTGGACGACACCTGCACGTATCCCTACGTCGTCAACAACTGCAAGGTCATCGCGGACACCAAGTCCTCGTACATCGCAGGCATCCCGCCGACCTACTCCGCACCGGATGACGACCTCAAGGCGCATGACATCATCGACCTCTTCAAGCAACAGGTCAAGCCTCAGCTCGATCAGGAGCTGACCAATCTCTGCTCCCGCTACGGGATGGCCTTCGAGGTCGCCTATTTGGAGCAGGTCTTCCAGGCCGACGGCACCATGTCCGTCACACCCAAATCCGTCGCGCTGTCCCCTCTGGAGGGATTCGTGGCCTACGACGAGACGCTGGACCCGGACTCCGTGTTCGGCGCCATCCACTACGTCGAGGTGGATGACCAGAAGGTCGAGCATCACTGGCTGGATGTCTATGACGCCCATGAGGTCACGCGCTACCACATGGCGGGGGAGCGCGGAGGATCCTGGCAGGAGGTCCCCGGCACGAGGCGTCCGCACGGCTTCGACCGTGTCCCCATCACGGAGTACCGCAACAATCCCGACATGATTGGCGATTTCACACCCATTCTTCCGCTCCAGAGGGCGCTCAACGAGGTCCTTTCGGACCGCGTTCGGGACAAGAACGCATTTGCCGATGCGCTCCTCCTCCTGCAGGGCGTCGCCTTCGGCGATTCCGACGAGGAGGTCTCGGAGGCCCTAGGTCAGCTCAAGGACACCAAGACTCTCAGCATCCCGAGGGATGCGGTCGCGACGTTCCTCACCAAGACCTTCGACGAGGCGTCCGTCCAGATCCTCGTGGACTACATCGACGGCCAGATGCACAAGGTCAGCGGGATCCCCAACATGACCGATGAAAACTTCGCGGCCAATGCCTCCGGAGTCGCCATCAAGTACAAGCTGATGGCCTTGGAGAATCTCGCACAGTCCTTCATCTCGCAGTTCAACCGTGGGTTCCTGAGGCGGTGCAAGCTCTACTCCTATGCGCTCTTCGGTCCGGACGGTGCGCGGTGCGAAGAGATGAGGGTCACGTTCAAATTCAACCTCCCGGCGGACTCCAGCTACGACGCGCAGACCATGAGGATCTACCTCGACACGCACACCCTGTCCCGCAGGACCATGATGGAGCAGTGTCCCTATATCACGGACGTCGACGAGGAGCAGGAGCGTCTCGCCGATGAGGATTCCATCGACGACGACCGCGTGCGCTTCCGGGAGGAGGATCAGATGCAGAGGCAGGCTCCGGGCGAGGATCTCCTGGAGGGCATCTACGTCCAAGAGGAGGTAGACTCCGCTGGTGCAGACAGCGAGGACGAATGACTACGAGGGCGCAGAAAGAGGACGAGATGCTGGCCGCCGCGCTCGCCTACCAGCGCGACACGGAGAAGATCGCCAAGAGCATCTCCAGAGCGACCAAGCGGGCCGTCAGAGAGCTGGCAGGCGACGCCGACGCCATCTTCGGCGTCTTCATGCGCAAGGGAGGGTTCGCGTCGAGGGCGGAAGCGCAGGCGTGCCTCGATGCTCCCATCGCGTGGACCGTCCGTCAGCGCCTGATCGCGCTGGCGAGGACGGTCTATGAGGGAGCGCAGTTGGAGCGGATCCTCATCCGTCTCTCGTCCCCGTCCTACAAGCATCGCATCGACAACGCCAAGGCGCTCAGATGGAGCGCCAAGATGCGCGGGGATGCGCTCTATCAAGAGGTCATCGGCAAGGTCACCGAAGGGATGGACAGGGTCACGGAAGAGGCGACGGGACGCGCCGCCTTCGACGTCTCACGTCAGGCGAAGGAGGCCATCGACTGGACCCTCCCCAACAAGACGCAACTCAGAGCCGTGCATCAAGAGGTCGGAGTCTATCACAAAGTTAAGCTCTTCACCGCCGACGAGCTTGAGCTGGCGAGGACGCGCATCACCGCAGGGATCCTCGACGGGGAGAGCTTCGAGGACATCTCCCGCAAGGTCGTGGCCGACACCGGGACCGCACCCTATAAGGCTCGGAGACTCGTGCGCACCACAATGAATCAAGCTGCAGCGGACGCCACCGCGCGTCAACTCCGGGAAGCAGGATTGGAAGAGTACGAGATCGTATGCGTCCTCGATGAGAAGACCTGCCCGATATGCGGACAGCATGACGGGAAGATATACCGTCTCGATGACCCGGACGCGCCGAGGCCGACATTCCACCCTAACTGCCGTTGCATCATGGGTGCCGTCCTCCCCGACAAGATCAAGCAGGACTCCATCCGCGCGGCGAGGGACGAGAAGGGCAAGAGCATCCGCGTTCCCCGCACCATGACCTATGCGCAGTGGAAGGAGCAGTACGGGCCGAAGGTCCCCGAGCCGGACCACAAGAAGGCCTGAGTGCCTTCCCAAACCTTTTCCCCTTTCTTTTTCGGATTCGCTTTAAATAATCTGTTGGTCAAATAGACACTCACCATAACGGAGGGTTAACCGTGACCGATAGCGACATCAACATCCCTGAGGACAGCACAGGACAGCCGGACGCGGGTGCGGAGGAGGTCTCCTTTTCCGACGCTCAGCAGGAGAAGATCAACGAGATCATCTCCAAGCGCCTGGCGGAGAGGGACGCCAAGCACAGCAAGGAGCTGGACGACCTCAACCGCAAGCACAAGCGCGACCTGGAGATGTCCAAGTTGGACGAGGAGTCCCGTCTCAAGGCGGAGCAAGAGGAAGCGACCAAGGCCCTCCTGAAACGCGCGGAGGACGCTGAGCATAAGCTCAACGTCGCTCGCACGTCCGAGGCGCTGGCCAAGGCCGGACTCGACACTTCGCTGGCCGAGACCCTGATGGGTGCCGATGCCGATGCGACGCAGGCCAACATCAACGCGGTCGTCAAGGCCGCCAAGGGCATGGCCGACCGCATGTATGCGGAGCGCGTCGGATCTACCGGAGCGCCGAGGGCGCCGAGTGGCGAAGGCCACCCGAGCGATGTCCAGGCACTCCGCGCAGCTATGGGTCTCCAGTGATCCCCTCCGGCATGGAGGAATGCAAAATGGCAACCAAATACAGCGCGGGTGGGGTAGTTGAGGGCAACACCATCCCCACCAGAATCGATATGATTCAGGGTTTCGCCGACGAGATCGTCGCCGCCGAGACCAAGACGCAGTCCATGGTCCCCGATGCCCGCCTCGTGCAGGCTTTCGGCTCCGCCGGAGAGGTCAAGGTCAAGACCATCGACTTCAGCGACGCCGACCTTGAGACCATGGGAACGGATGGACAGTATCCGCTCGGCTCCGCCAAGGTCACGTGGGCTTCCTACACCCTCGCCAATGACGAGGGAAAGGCTTTCGACATCGGCTGGACCGATGCGACCAAGGGAGGCATCGAGGGGGACATCGCCTACGACATAGCCGAGTACACGAGACAGAAGGTCATCCCCAGGATCGACACCGTCAGGCTCGCCAAGCTCGGCTCCGTCGGATACGTTGCGAGTACACGTGGAGCGACCGGAGCCGCACCCACCAAGGCCAACATCTACACCTCGATCATGACCGGACTCAAGTCCATCGGAAATGCGTATGGGGTCGACGAGGGATGCACCATCTACCTGCCCTACAGCATGGCCGACCTCCTGGACACGTCCACCGAGATCACCACCTCCAAGGACGTCAAGGGTGCGGGCAAGAGCATCATCTCCCGCGTCGACGACATCAACGGCAACAGTATTGTGAGGGTCCCTGACAAGTACATGACCGGGTATGCCTTCGCGATCCACGCTCCCGGCACCGTCATGGGAATCGCCACCACCCGCATCAAGCACGTCCCTGCGGCCAACAACACCAGGGGCGACGGGGAGTTCATCGGCTTCCACATCTATCATGATGCGATCATCATGACCAACAAGGCGGACGGAACCTACGCCTACAAGACCACCTCGACGGGATGATCATGACCATCGAGACCCGTCTGACCGCTCTCAAGCTCCGTCCGCAGTACAGTCACCTGAGCGACGAGCTTATGACGCAGATGCTGGAGGAGGCTCTGGGGGACTTCTACGCCTACACCAACAGGCGGAGCGATCCCGGGGATGCCGTCGACAGCATCATCATCGACATGGCGGCGGCCAAGCTAAATGCCCTCGGCATCGAGGGACAGAAGCGTGCCAAAGACGGGGAGGTCGAGCGCGAGTACGAGAATCTCCAGGAGATGCAGTTGAGGAAGCTCGACTCCTGGAGGATCGCGAGCTGGCCGAGGTCCTCATGATCCCGATGGCCGTCAACGGCGTCACCGCCACCCTCCAGCATCCAGAGGAGGTCAGCGACGGCTACGGGATCATCCGGCAGTGGACGGACGTCTGCACGGTCTTCGCGACCGTCAACCCGTCCGCTTCCACGCAGACGGCGACGGAGGATGGGATGGAGCCGACGGAGGAGGCGGGGATTTTCTTCTGCCACTCGTCGGGCGTCTCCGTCTCCCCTGACGACCGCATGGTCGTCGGGGATGCCGTCTACAGGCTAACCTCGGTCTCGGACTACGGAGGGAGCGTCAGCGCGAGGGGGGTGCGCGTCTATGAGCGAGGGCATCTCCATCGACATCGACGTCCCCGACATCGAGGGCGTCAGGGACAGGGTCGTCAAGGCCGTCCAGCAGGAGATGCAGGTCCATGCCATGCGCATGGAGATCCACGCCAAGACCGCCGTCCCGCACAGGACGGGAAGGCTCCAGCAGAGCATCACCTCCGAGGTCTCCAGAGACGCCGACTCCACCACGATCACGATGGGAGCCAATGCCCGCTCGTCCAACTCCGACGGCACGGGCGAGATGTACGGTCCGTTCGTCGAGTACGGTACCGGAGTCCGTGGGATGGGCGGGGGCGCGTCCTATAAGGGACACACCAACGCCGAGGTCACCTACAACGCCGCCTGGCCCGGGATGGATGCCAGGCCGTTCCTGCGTCCCGCTCTCTACGACCTTGAGGACACCCTCAGGGCAGGGCTGAGCGACGCGGTCAGGGGGGCGCTCGAATGATCGACATCACCGAGAGCATCTGCGACCTCCTCAACGGCATCGACACGCTCAAGGGTCGCGTCTACAGGACATGGCCTCAGAAGCGCGTCAGAGGCACGTCCGCGTGCGTCACATGCCTCTCCCGGCAGGTGGAGTCCGTCGCGCATGACGGCTCGGAGCTTCGCGTCCGCCTCACCTACTCGGTCAACATCCTCGGGGAGGACTACTCGACCTTGGACACCGTGACGGAGCAGGCGGTGGACCTCCTCGCATCTTACAATTTCCATGCATCGACGACGGGACCGACCCTCGTCGATGCCTCCAACCTCTACCGCACGGCCATCATCCTCAGCGGGAGCGTGGACGTGCGCGGAAACACCTTCTCCTGATGGAGGAATCACAATGACAGAAGCAGTATCCGCAAAGGGGACCAAAGTGTATGTCAAGGTCTCCGACACGTGGACGGAGATCAAAGAGGTCTCGTCCACTCCTGAGATCGGCCAGAGCGCCGAGAAGATAGACGTCACCAGCCTGACGTCCGAGATGAAGGAGTACATCAGGGACATCCCCGACTGGGCTTCCGACCTCGAATTCACCATGAACGCGATGCCCGCCGGGACCACCGACTCAAACCTCGACCTGATCCTCTCGCTCGACGAGGACACCACGTACGATTGGAAGATCGAGTGGAACCAGCTCGGTAAGGAGGCGACTTTCTCTGGCGAGTTCACCTACAGGATCGGCGCAGGTGCAGTCTCGTCCAAGCAGGACCTGATTCTCACGGTTATTCCCAAGAGTGCCTACGCCGTCGCGAACATCACTTCGTCCAACACGCTCACCCTTGAGGGACAGGAGGCGGCCGCATGACCGTGACCAAGGAGTACAGGCACGGGCGCGAGATCAGGATCCCCGACTACAACGGGGAGATTCCTGACGGCAAGGCGTTCCACGCGTGGAACACCAGGGCTGACGGCACCGGAGCAGTCTACAAGGTTGGAAAGAAAGTTCCACTCGTAGAGAACCTCCACCTCTATCCCATGTTCACCGACGCCAACGCCAACGACAGCCTTGAGGACGACACCGAGGAGGCCGAAGAGTGACTCTCTTCGTCTCCTCCAAGGGCATCGAGAGGGACCTCGACATCGACGTGGACAAGGTCTGCGCTTACGAGGACCAGCATCCGGAGTGGAACCTCGTGGACCTGATCCTCAGGCTCCACTCCAAGCCGCGCTTCACCGACATGGCGCTCCTGGCCTACTTCCTGGGATTCGACTCCCTCAAGGACTACATCGAAGAGGGATTCTGTCTCAAGGACCTCCTTGAGGCCGCCGAGAAAGCCAGTGTCCTGGGGTTTATGATTTCGGGCATGCAGGAAGAGCCGGAAGAGGATGCGGAGCCGGAGGAAACGGACGTCTGATCGACCACATCCGGGTGGTCGCAGTGGCCGAGGGGATGCCCTTGGACACTCCACCCGGTCTGGTCGTCAAGGCATCCCGTTTCCGTCTGGAGCGGGACCGCCAGTTGCTCCAGGCGCTCTCCCTATCCATCTGCGCGGGCATCTCCCTCAATATCGGAGGAGGGGACACGAGCAAGCTCCTCCGTCCGTTCTACACCGAGCGCGAGTGGGATGCGATAGAGGCGCAGAGAGCCGCGATTCGCGAAGAGATCGCACAGCGCCAGCAGTTGGCGAAACTGCAGAAGCTCATGGGAGGTCAAAAATGACCGAGGAACTCCAGATTAAAGTCACAGCGGATACATCCGATTTCAAAAGGGGAATGGATGACGTCGAGAAGAAGCTCGACAAGACCTCCCAGAAGACAGAGACCTCCCAATCCAAGTGGGGTCAACTCAGCAAGAAGCTCTCCTCCATCTCTCCGACATACGCCAAGGTCTCCGAGGGGGTCCAGAAGCAGTCGTCGAAGATCGACGACAGCTTCGGCAAGGGGACCGTGGCGGCCAAGCTCTTCAAACTCGGGGCCGTCGGTGCCATCGCAGGCATCGCTCTCCAGGCCGGGCAGACCGCATGGAAGGTCGCCTCGGAAACGGCCAAGATGTTCGACCCAAAGAGCTACAGCAAAGCCGCAGGGCAGATGCAGTCCAGTATCAAGAAGCTCAAGACCACCATTGGCTCGTTCACGGCTCCGCTGGTCAACGGCATCATGACTGTCGTCTCCAAGATAGCGGACGGCCTGTCGTGGATCCTCGGAAAGATAAGGGTCGGAGTGGCCGTCATCCAGGGCATCATCAAAACATTACTCCAACCTGTAATCAATGGGATAAAGCAAGTCATCGCATGGATCCAGCAGGGTATCAATCTCCTGTCCAACTTTTTGGGCTTCGGAGATGTCTTCAAACCGTCCGCCGAGTCTGCGGAGGATGCTGCCGAGTCCATGGGAGAGGTCGTCGAAGCGACATCCGCAGGGCTGGCCAGCTTCGACCAGCTGAACACGCTCGACATGAGCAACAGCGGGGACGCAGAGACCGCCGAGGAGCTGACCTCCAACATCGCGAATGCCGAGGCCCTCGGAAGCGAGCTGGTCAACAAGCTCGGCAACTTCTTCGGCAACCTCGACCTCGGGAAGATATGGGATGATTTCGCGAATGCGGCGGGCAGTGCATGGGACGGCATCTGCAAGACCGCAGGCGATGCGTGGGGCGGGATCAAGGGCTTCGGCGAATCGTGCTGGAACGGCCTGACCGGGTTCGCAGGCACGGCATGGACACAGGTCACGACCTTCGCCACCGCTGCATGGAATGGCATCCAGTCCGTCGGCACAGCCGTCTGGGATGCTCTCACCGCATGGGCGACGTCGGCATGGAACAACATCCAGGTCGTGGCCACCACGGTCTGGAATGTGATACAGTCCGTCGGCACAGCCGTCTGGGATGCCATCAACACCGTCGCCACCACCGTCTGGAACACGATCCAGGTCGTGGCCACAACCGTGTGGAACATCATCTCCGGCACGGCCATGGCCGTCTGGGATGCTATCAAGACGGTCGCAACAACCGTGTGGAATGTCATTCAGACAGTCGCGACGACCGCATGGACCATCATCAGCACGCCGATCCTGGCGATGTGGGGGACCTTCCAGACCGTCGGAGAGGCGTGTTGGGGTGCGCTCCAGGCGCTCGGAGAGGCTTTCAATCGCGTGGTCATCAATCCCATCAAGTCGGCCGTCCAGTGGTGCATGGAGAAGATCGAATGGGTCCTCGACAAGATCGAGGGCGCCAAGAATGCCCTCGGGAACCTCACCAGCGGGGTCGCGAATATCGGCAAAAGCATCGTCGGAGGCGTCACCAGCACCATCGGCAAGGTCGGGAGCCTCTTAGGATTCGCCGACGGTGCCGTAGTGCAACCCAACAATCCATTCCCCGTCATCGTCGGGGACAATACACGTGAGCCGGAGGTCATCTCCCCGCTCTCCACCATCCGTCAGGCCGTCGCCGAGGCGATGAACGCGCAGGGCGGTTCCGCAGGATCCTCCGGTCCGATTGAGCTGACCGTCAACCTCGACGGCCGCAAGATCGCACGCGCGGTCTACGACCCGCTCAAGACCGAGGCTCGTCGCAGGGGGTCTGCCATATGAGCATCCTCGCGGTCAAGTCGGGAGCGTCCTACACGGAGCTTCCCGACCCGGCTTACAAGGGGTATACCACCGTCGCCAATGAGCTGACGAAGGCCGACAGGAACACCTTGGGGAACCTCATCAAGGAGCGCATCGCCATCAAGGTCACGATCACCGTGGAATGGCACGGCCTCACCAAGGCCGAGAAGGACGCCATCATGT
>CAVHQB010000054.1:0-11323 GCA_963637895.1 Lachnospiraceae bacterium | reverse complement strand
ACGTCCCAACCAGGAATTTGGTATTTCATTTTCACCCTTAATCTGCAAGAAGGACGTGCATTGGTCACAGGTCTGTCTGAGAGGCGATGGGAATCCGGCATCTCCGATACCGGATTAACACAGGACAGCCACAGGCGGGTTGATCCTGTTCGAGATGAACTCGTCTATATCGTCCACAGTGCTCTCGAGGTCCTGCCATTGCATGATGTCGAAATCCAGGTACCAGAGGACTCCGTACTTGAGGAACAGCTTGATCGTGTCAGCAGAGTCCATCTTGCGGATGCGGCTGTATTCCACAACGCAGTAGACCTTGAACCTCATGGCATCGTCGCCGGTCGTGGTCCTCGTTTCGGGCAACGGCATCTTCTCTGCATCGAACATGTCTGCCAGCTGCATTGCCTCCAGGGCATAGAACCCGGTGGAAGGGTCATGGAGGCTCCTGTATGTCTCGGAAGACATGAACATGCAGAGCGCATCATCGCCCGAAAGGCTATGCCGCTTCATGACGATCTTGATTGCTCCTGCTGCTTTCTCCGGGAAGATGACTTCAAAAGCGTTTTGATCTACCATAGGACCACGTAGCTATCGATGAACGAGAGTGATTTTATAGATTCTGTTGTGTGGAACAGTATTTGTCCATCCATCTTCAACGGTTTCAGGGTTACGATAGCTTCCTCCTTGGTAATATGGCCGCGAATGTAACGGTATAGAGTATCGAAGACGCCTTCATCAGCGACAGGGCCTGAGACGATATCATAGTCGTGTGCAGCATTTCCGACGCGATTCGATATGACAAAGTCCAACCAGGCTGCGTCAGGAATATTGAATGAAAGTGTACTCAGGTGTTCGGACGGATCGAACTCATACATCGAGACGGTCGGCACCCCAACAGCCCTGTCTCTGCATACCTTCTGGGCCCATTTCTCGGCTTGCTTCCAGGATTCCGTCGCATAGAACCCATCCCCGAAATCCGTCCTGTGCGTGGAGAATCCAATCTCAGGATTCTTTACAACCTGGTTGCTGCCGTGGAACAGATATTGTGTCGACATGGTGCATCGATGGGATGTCTTTCGGTTCTAAGGTATAACCTTGTGGCCGTTTGTTATAGGAGCATCTCTCTTCTTCTGGACTGTCAGGCAGGTATGATGCTGATCTCGGAGCCATTATCTTCATGCAAGTTGGACGATACTATCTTATACCAAATTAGGCTCAAAATGAGATTGCAGATACAACATGTATCTTTTCTCCAGATAACATACATATACGCAATAGACATTTCTGTGCATTATGTTCAAGAGGATCGAGCTGGAGAACTACAGGTCGTTCGACCGCATCTCGTTGGACTTGACAGGCCCTCTGGATGCTCCACTGAAGCATGCGTTCGTCTACGGCGAGAACGGCTCCGGGAAGACCAACCTTATGAGCTCCATCCGGTTCCTCAAGGACTCCATAGACACTCTGAGCATCATCAGCATAATGTCGTCGATCTCCGGACGCGGGGAGGACGCGATCCGCGACGCGGCCCGCACCAGGAACCTGCGCGTGCTGGCGGGCTCAAACCGCCTCATCGGGTGCGCCGAGCCCATGCGCACATTCTACCATTTCACGGTCAACGGGTCGGACACCACCTACGAGATGGTCTTCGACAAGGGCGGGAGGCTCATCCGCGAGGAGCTCAGGCAGAGGTCCGGCAAGCGCATGGGGAGGCTGTTCCTGGTGGAGGCCGGGGACGGCGGCCCCGAGATGTCGTTCGCCAGAGGGCTGTTCCTGTCCAGGTCCATGACCCGCAGGGCCACGAAGACCGCCTCCAGGATATGGGGGGCCCATTCCATGATGTCGATCGTCAAGGAGCTCTACCTGGAGAACGACGAGGAGACAATGTCCCTGTCCATGGACCCTTCCGTGAAGGCGATCCTGGACTCCATAGATTCGGTGTCTGCGAGCATCCCGTCCATGGACTCCTTCCACGGGCAGTCTGGCCTCATCAGCGGGCAGTGCGTTCCGGGGCGCGTGAAGACCATGGAAGGCTACGCCAAAGGCCTGTCCAGATTCCTGAGCCGCAGCTGCTCGGACATCTGCGATGCGTATTACATATTCACCGAGGCCGGGGAGGGGCTGGCGAGGTACGATCTCATCATAGCGAGGAGGGTGGCCGGGGCCGTGCGCGAGATCCCCGCGGTCTCGGAGTCCACCGGTGTCAGGACATTGATCAGATTGTTCAGGCCGCTGGTCGCCTGCGCGGAAGGGGGAGTGGCCTTCATAGACGAGATCGATGCAGGGGTGCACGAGAAGATGCTCAGGGACATCCTGAATGAGGTGCTGCCCGAGATGAAGGGGCAGCTGGTCGCCGCCACCCACAACACATCTCTGCTGGAGACGCTCAATCCCAGGAGCGTGTTCTTCCTGCGCCCGGACGCAGAGGGATCTGTGGACGCTCTCCCCTTGCACTCGATCTGCAAGACGCAGAAGAACAACAACAACCGCCAGAGGTACCTGGCGGGGCAGTTCGATGCGGTGCCCGAGGTCGGGGAGATCGATATCCAGGGGATATGCGAGGGGCTCAGAGAAGATCCCGAAGGCGATTGAAACGGCCCCTGAGAATGACGGTGAAAAGGGTTGGAGGCGATGGCTCGCGCCATCGCAGGTTCATTCGCAATCTTCCTCTTCGAACTCGTCGAGGAGGCAGGCGATGAAGTCCTCGGGCTCGATCAGGAGCTCGTCATCGTAGGACTCGTTGTAAACCTTGATCCCGAACGCGCTGCCCTCGTACATCACGAAAGCCACCATCGCGTAGGGCGCGGACCAGTCCTCGGACATGATGTTCTCGTTGTGGTTCATGATGTAGTCCTTGGCGTCGTTGGCGTTCTTCCCGAAGAGGGACTCGATGGCCTCGTCGGAGATCTCGACGCAGAGCTCGTCCTCGTCGGTGTAGTCGTACTGCACCAGGATCACTTTGGACCCCACGTCCTTGGCGAAGGCCTTCAGGTCCTCGACGGTGTTGTTGCCCAGGATCACGGGGGACTCGTAGAGGTCAATGGCCTCCGAGACCTCGTGCACGGGGATGTCGAACAGCTCGGCGAGCGCTTCCGTCACCAGTATCGATTGCTCCATGGGAATGGCATCGGCTCCCGCGTATAAAACGTGCGGTCGAGGATGGTCAGTAAGTGTCCAGCCTGAGCTCAGGGTCGTACCTCAGGTCGATCCCGTCTCCCAGGGTCACGTACCTGTAGTCCAGGGAGGCGTCCCTCTTCCCGGCCGACTCCTGGGGGATCTCGAACACCACGGTGTAGCCCCATGTCCTGCCCTTGTTGATCTTCATGCCGTCCGGGTAGTCGGGATGCTCCAGCGTGTAGACGGGGCTGGGCTCGAAGGTCATGCGGTCCAGGGTCAGCTCCCAGGTGAGCTGCGCTATGGACGTGGGGATCCCGTCGTCGCAGTTCACGTTCCTCACTACGATGTCCACGATGGCGAACGTCTTCCCGGCAGGGGCGGTGACGGTGATGTCGCCGTTCATGAAGGAATCGGAGTATTCGATGTCGTAGTCGTAGTACCCGTCCGCGTCCTTGTGGACATAGCCCCATGTGACGACGACGCCGACGCCCACCGCCAGGATGGCGACGACGACGAGGGCGGCGTACTTCTTCGACAGCATGAGGCAGGTGTACTCCCTCTTCTCATAAATATGCGCCACATCGAGCTTCGTGAGGAGACGCAGGCTGCAGTGCGGATGACGAGTGTATTGATTCTCGGATGGACGGCCTCCGCTATCTTTTTCATCCTCTCCGGCAGGGAGATCGCCTGCGGACGCTTCGTATCCTGCGGACGGCTTTCCGCATCAGTATCATATATCGAACATGCCTAGACATGGGCGTGAGCAACATCCTCGTCGACGCGGTCCTGGACCGCGGGAAGATCATCTTGGCATTATGGGTAGTGGCCGTGCTGATACTCGTCCCGCCCGCGTTCAAGATGCTCGAGTCGATGGGGGGAGGGATCGATGCCCTGGTGGACCAGGACAGCGAGTCCGAGAAGGCGTCCCAGGTCATCTCGGCGTATTTCGACGATCCGTATGTGGACGAGTCCAGGATCCCGCTGGTCGTGGTGGAGTACCACGTCCGCGACGGTTACAGGCAGCTCATAGGCGACGACGAGGCGGAGATACCAGCCTATTCCGATTACCTGACATCCAGGTTCGTGCAGTCCACGGAATGGCTCCTCAAATTGGATGTCACACGCGGAGGGCTGATGGTCCTGGCGGAGGACATGGGGACGTCGTCCGGCGCCATGGTCATAGGAGTGCTGTACAACAGCACGTATTCCGAAGATGACATGATCAAGGACACCTCCGCACTGAGGGATGCGATCGCAACGTTCACAGACGACTACATGTACGAGCTGTACGAGAAGGAGGCGTTCTTCAACGTCTACGTCACGGGCAATCCCGCTCTGACGCACGACATGGACTCCGAGTTCTCCGCCACGGCGCTGTTCGCCATCGCCATCGGCATAGTCCTCACACTGATCCTCACCGGCCTGTTCTTCGGATCCGGGATATCCACTCTGATAATGACTGCATCCATCGTCCCGCCCGTGGTCGCCACAATGGCCGTGCTGTTCGGGCTCGGCTCGATCATCGGCGTCTTCGTGGTCGCCGCCATCCTCGTCCTGCTGGCGGTGATGGTGATATGCTTCATCAACTGCCTCTATGTGATATCGGTCTACAAGAGGGAGCTGGCCAAGCTCGGGGACATGGACAGGGCCATGAAGAGCACGGTGGAATGGACCTTCGCGCCCATCATGTCCACCTCCGTGTGCCTGTTCATCTGCGCCATCACGCTTTCCATCGTCGGAACGGGCGCCTTCGAGTCCATGGGCGTCTGCCTTTCCTTCGCCACCCTGATATCTATGGTGTCATCGCTGACGATGCCCGCAACATTGGTGAGGTTGACGAGGAACGAGCTGTTCTGGACCGCTGATGCCGACAGCAGGAGGCTGCCGAAGCCGATCGCCAGACTGTACTCCAGGATCGGCGCTGTCTTCAGGAGGTTCGTCGGAGGGGTGTCGAGGATGACATCCCATCACGGGCTGGCCGTCATAATCGTCTCGTGCTGTCTGGCCGTCGGGTGCGTCGGATACCTCGTCGACCAGGAAGGCTCCAACGACAAGCTCCCCTACGACATGTCCGATTCCCTGGCGACCGGCGATTCCAGGACGGGTATGAAGGTCCTGAACGACTACGGGCTGGGAGGTGCGCTGCACCCGTACAGCGTCGTTCTCGGCTATCCGTCCGTACTCGGGACGATATCAGGCTCCGATGCGCTGCAGAGGCTGGACTGGGCCGATTCCGCGGCTGTCGATGAGGCCTCGGCTCTCGCCAAGGCCATATCGGAGTCCGATCCGGAGAACATAGCCTATGTGACCACGGTGGTCACATGGTCGGGCCTGCTCTCGCAGGCCGGTTACTCGTCGGACGACGATCCGGAGGAGGTGCTCTCCGAGATACGCTCCATCCTGGATGCCGAGAGCGTCGCATTGGCGCAGGAGTTCGACAGGACGGTCCTGAAGCTGGTGGCCACCGGCCATACCTACCAGGAGATCGTCGATTCCTGCGGGCCGTACATGGATTACGCCCTGAACATGGCCACCGGGACGATAGGGTACGAGATGCTCTCCGACAAGACCGTGGCCGTCACGCACCTGCTGGTCAGGGCGGTCACCCAGGAGTCGTCCGTGTCCGGGAGGTCCCTGGACACGTCGAAGGCCATACAGTCCGCAGTCGATGGTTTCAAGGAGTCCTCTTCGGCCGACACGGTGATGATATCGGGCGTCGGCATGATATACAGGGGCTTCGTCGACTCGGCCGAGTCCGGGTTCGTGAAGTCCGTTCCCCCGGTCCTGCTGATGTTCCTCATCGTCATGTCCATCTCGAGCTCCATCGGAACCGCCGCCAGAGGGGTGGTGACCACAGTTCTCAGCGGATTGGTCTCGTTGAGCCTCACGGACATCCTCATGGAATCGATATGGGGCAGCGTGTCCCTCGCCGTGCAGGTGTTCATGCTGATAGTGTGCCTGCTGATAGGCACATGGTTCAATGCGGTGCAGGAGAACAGGATCCTCCACTGCAGGAAGGACGGCATGGGGTGGAGGGAAGCATCCTCCACGATGCTACTGTCACTTCAGCCTGTGCTGGTGATGGCCGCTCTGGTGCTCTCCGGATGCTTCGCGGTGTTCTGCGTATCCGGCATCCAGATGCTCGCCCAGCTCGGGTTCGCCGTCGCCCTCTGCATCTTAGTCGACGCTTTCCTTATCCGCACCTTCGTCGCTCCCTCCATTTGGAGCCTCAAATGGCGCGGTAAGGCATGAGCCCCCGTCGCAGTCCTCATCGGTGACGAACTCGGGAGCGCCCAGGTCCTTGCGGCCGACGCAGAAGTAGCAGACGATCAGAACGGAGAGCACTGCTATGCTGGCGGCGATGCAGCATTCCCTGATGGTGGACTCGAAGATGGCTATGATGTCCTGGACATAGGCGGAGAAGTTGGCTATCACCCAGCTCTCCACGTCCTGCACGACCTCGCCCTCGATGCCCTCGATGTACCCGCTGAGGGAGTTGTCGATGATGCCCTTGTAGACCGCCATCCCCAGGATGATCCCGATGAAACGGCAGGCCATGAGGATGCTGGTCATGGATCCCTGGTGCTTCTGGTTGGTGACGGCCTGAAGGCTCGCGAGCATCTCTGTGATGATCAGTCCGAATCCCAGGCCCATGCCGAACAGCGAGAACCCGACTCCGGTCAGGCCCCTGGGCATCAGGATGAACGCCCCCATGAATGCGATGGCTATCATTATCGAGCCCGCCAGGACCATGGGGCGTATCCCGTCCTTGTAGACCATCTTCATCCCCAGCAGGGATGTGACGACTCCGCCCGCGATCAGGCAGAACAGCATCTTGCTGGCCACGTACAGGGACACCCCGTAGGAGACCATCATGAACATCACGAGGAACTGGAGCAGTCCGAGACCGCAGAATCCGGCCAGGAACATCCCGGCCATGAGGCCGATCTCGTGCTTCCCGATGCCATGGGGGATGACGGGGTCCTTCGTCCTCTTCTCCACCCATATCAGGAGCACTACGAGTATGATGCACAGCTCGACGAAGGCCAGGCTCTCGTAGCTGAACAGCTCGAAGGAGTCGTTGACCATCTGGGTGTAGCTCATGACGGCCGCGATGGTCAGCAGGGTCAGCACCATGCCGGGCACGTCGCGGACGAACTCGCGGGGCATGTCAGGCAGGTTCCTGTGGGCCACGATCCCCGAGACCAGGATGATGAAGGCGCTGATGACGACCATGACCTTCCAGTTCTGGACCTCCATGGTGAAGTAGTATCCGATGGCGGTCCCGAACAGGGATCCCAAACTGAATGTGAGGGTCATGATCTTGTGGGGGTCCAGCCTCTTGCTGCGGGGCAGCTTCCCGACGTATCCGAGGGCGACGGTGAACAGGAACCCTGCTCCGCACCCTTGGACTATGCGGAAGGCGATCATCATCTCCACGGAGTCGGCCATGCACAGGCCGATGGCGGAGCCGAAGAACAGGGCCGTTCCCATCAGGACGCAGTCCTTGGGCCCCAACCTGTCCATCAGGGCTCCGGCGACGATGACGACCGACACTTCGGCGATGATATAAGCGGAAAGAAGCCAGCTTGTGATGTCCGAGCCGGTCTCGACCATGATGTAGTATTGCGGAATGCGCATGTACATCCAGTTGAGGCTGCTTATGAGCATGCACATGCCGAGCGCGGCTATCGCGGCTAGATTGCTCTTCTTCCCCATTGAGCGCCAACTATGTGGCCGGGATATATGATTCATGCGGAGAGGGCTTCGGCTGACGGCGAGGGATGGCAGGGGGCAAGGGCCACGTCACGTCCCTGCCGTCACGGTGCGATGCCCTCCGCGCATCACCATCGTCTCCTGCGGAACCTCCGAGCATCATCTATATCATCGACCACAGGTTAGGGCACTCCGGTCGATACCATCGGATGGAAGGACGCAGCCCTGTCAGCGGGCATTATCGCAGTAGTCGCATGCGTGTTCGCAGTCACCATGATCAGCGAGGACGTCTACAACAGGGGCCCCTTCGAGATCAGCTACGAGCTCGACGGAGGAGACAACGATCCCGGCAATCCTGTCGTTTACAACAAGGGGGACGAGATCGTCCTCAATCCGGCGACCAGGGACGGTGCGATATTCACCGGATGGTACATCGATCCCGGATGCACTTACATGTTCAAGGGATTCACATCCGCCACCACGGGAGACATCACCCTGTACGCCGGATGGGGGACCGATTCCAGTCCTTCGGGCGTGGTCTACAACGCGGAAGGCTACTGGGAGGACGGGACGCACACGGTGAAGCTCACCGGCACGGTGACCGTCTCCAGCCTCTACTACAGCCCCTACAGGCTGTCGTACTTCGTGCAGACCGGCTACAGCCTGGAGCTGACCGAGTACAGGTTCGGGGAGGCCGTGAAGGCATGGGCCCTGGACAAGACCGATTCCGGATGGGGCTCGTCGATGACAGGGTACCTGGAGTTCGTCGGAACGGGCTCTGCTGCCGGGCCGTCCGGGGATGTGGAGTGCAACGTGTACAACACTGAGTCTGCCGACGGCAACGGCCTGAAGCTCTGGTACGGCATCGACGACGATAAGCTGTACAGGGTCGAATGCAACGGCCCCCAGCTGCACATGACCATGGCCTACTCCCAGGATGCCGAGGTCGAGCCCGTGAGCGATGTCGCCGTCACAGTGTACGGGAGCTACGGGATCCTGACAGGTTCCGACGGGGTCTGCACCCCGGGCATGGTCCTCACCGCCACGGCCGTCCTGGCCGATGGGACTGTGTTCGACGGCTGGTACGATGCCGACGGAAACCTGCTGTCCGAGGATCTGGCTCTCAGGTACGAGGTCGGCACATCCGATCTGGTGTTGGAGGCGAGGGCCGCGGACGCGACCATGGATGCCAAGGCCGGAGAGACGGTGGCATTGGGCACGGGGTTCCCTCTGGCCGATGCAGCCTGGGCCATCACGTGCAACCTGGACGCTTCTGTCACCGAGACGTTGGAGGGGGCTTCGCCCTCGTACACGTTCCCCGTTCCGGGGACCTATGAGATAAGCGTCGTCGGGCATGATCTCGACGGCTCGGAGCGCAACTGGGTCCTGTCCTACGACTGCGACGGGGACGTCACGGTCGATTACTCATGGATGTACAACGAAACGGAGTACTCCCTGACCCAGACGTTCCTCTACTCCGATTATCTGGCGTGCAAGGGCCTGGAGCCCGATGACAAGAGATGCTACACCGGGTCCGAGTCGGCCAGGTTCATGACGCCCGGCGACAAGTACGTGATGTCCCTGGCTTCCAAGCTCCATGAGATGGCCTCCGACATGGACGATGCTGCCGAGGCGGAGTTCATCCTGAAGTTCGTGCAGTCCCTCGGCACGGCCGAGGATGACGACGGGCTGTGGAGGTATCCTGTGGAGACCCTGTTCACCAAGGTCTCGAACGACGTGAACGGCGCGATACTGTACAGCTCCATCATGGCTGCACTGGGGCACAACGCATCCATACTGCTGTTCCCCGGGCACGTGGCCTCGGGAACGGAGATCGATGGCGCTTCAGGGATCTACTACACCTATTACGGAGTGAAGTACCGCTACTGCGAGTGCTCTCCCGGCTCCGATCTGACGGTGGGGGAGAAGCCAGATGGCGTCGCCAACCGCGTATCCGTGATGCTGGAGTGCCCGCCGACCGAGGAGTCCTGACTCGCGTCAGGACCCTCTTCGGCCAGCGGATCGGCATCTGCTAAGGCTTTGGGGCCCATGAGCTGAGACCTCTTCTTTTCCAGGACGATCTTGGATATTAACGCTGATTAACCATGGCATCCTGGCGATGCTGGGTCCGTTGCCGGTCCGTCCGTTCCGATCTTCTCCGGGACCTCCGTATCGGCGGCTTATCGGCGTTACATGGACAGAAACCTCTGATTACAGGGACCATCCTCCATCCGCCATGGGCAATCATCATATACGGTCAATGTTTCATCAGGAGCATGGATATCATGCTGATGTTCTGCCCCTACTGCGGCGGAGAGCTCGGTCCGAAAGATGATACCGGGAATGTCTGCCAGAGCTGCGGGAAGAACATCTACGCTGAGCGTCAGAGCATAGACAAGGTCATCCCCGAGGGTGAGGTCGGCTCGGCGTTCAGGGATGCGCTCGCCGCCGTGGATGACGACAATCCGAAGAAGGCCCTCGACATAGCCGAGGAACTCAATGAGAGATCTCCCGGAGCGGATGCCCTGTTCTTGAGGGGCGCGGTCTACGCCTACATGGGCGAGGACGGCAAAGCGGCCATCGACTGGAAGAAAGGCCTGGAGGCTATGACATCGTTCACGAACATCGATGCATACGTGTGCATCATGTCCAGGGCGATTGCTGACATGATATACTGCAAGGAGAAGGAGTTCATCGACTTCGATCCCGTGAAGTATATCGACAAGCTCTGCGACGAGATCCATGCCAATACGGGAGAATCCTGCAAGGCCTTCTTCTTCTACACTGTGTACAACGACTGCGAGATCATGATGGACGAGCTCCAGGACGAGGGCGTCGAGGTGTTCAAGGACATCCTTCCCCTGCTGTTCCGCAGGACGGTGGAGTACCACCGCAACATGCTCTGCCTGATCCAGGTCATCGACGCATACCTCGCCAAGATGGGGTACAACCCGGAGACTTACGAGGACGATGACATGGCCGATCTCCATGTGTACGACCTGATAAGCCGCAACCTCAAGAAGTACACCGAGGGGATGACCGCAGAGGACATGAGGAAGATCATGTTCTCGTGGGACGACACGTCGCTGAGGGCCAACGAATCGATCCTCGAGTCGCTGATGCCCAGCTCCAAGGACTCTGTCATAGGGAAGCTGCTGAGCAGGAAGAACAACCCCGAGGAAGTTCAGAACGAGCCCGATGCGGTGGATCTGTACGTCAGGAGGCTTCTCCTTCTGGACAAGCCCAGCACAGAGGAAAGCGCTGTTCAGTGAGATCCCGGGCGCAGCTCCTGGAATCCAGTCGCATGTTCCGTTCATCGGAAAGCGGGCTTTTTATACTACGATGCCTGTGATAGGGATAGAGCCTGAGAACCCTGCCCGAACGGGCAGGTAATAGGTTTGCCGGTGCGTCTTGCGACGCATCGGTTGCTGGTGCATCGAAGATGCACTGGCCCGGCCGGCGTATCACCGATACACCAGCTGGAACAGCTCAACGA
>CAVHQB010000053.1:0-11615 GCA_963637895.1 Lachnospiraceae bacterium | reverse complement strand
GCGTGTTGGGGTGCGCTCCAGGCGCTCGGAGAGGCTTTCAACAGGGTCGTTATCAATCCTATCAAGTCAGCCGTGCAGTGGTGCATGGACAAGATCGAGTGGGTCCTCGGCAAGATAGAGGGCGCGAAGAATGCGTTGGGGGGTCTCGTGGATGGAGTGTCGAGCTTCATTTCCAACCCGCTCGGAGGCATCTCCAATGCCGTCGGCAAAGTGGGGAGCCTCCTCGGATTCGCTGACGGTGCCGTAGTGCAACCCAACAATCCATTCCCTGTCATCGTCGGGGACAACACGAGAGAACCGGAGGTCATCTCCCCGCTCTCCACCATCCGTCAGGCCGTCTCCGAGGCTCTGGGAGCATCCGGAGGCGCAGGCGCATCGTCGGGACCCATCGAGCTGACCGTCAACCTCGACTCCCGCAAGATCGCGAGGGCGGTCTACGACCCGCTGCAGACCGAGGCGAGGCGCAGGGGGGTGGGCGCATGAGCGTCCTCACAGCGGGAAGCACGGTGCTTCCCGACCCGGCCTATCAGGGATACACCACCAAGACCGAGGAGCTGACCAAGGCCGACCGCAACACCCTCGGCAACCTGATCAAAGAGCGCATCACCCAAAAAGTGACCATCACGGCAGAGTGGAAGGGGCTGACCAAGGCGCAGAAGGATGCCATCATCTCCAGCACCGGGGCCAACACCTTCTCGCTGACCTACTATGACCTGGAAACCGACGGCACCGCTACGGGGACCTTCTATCGCGGGTCGGAGATGGAGATCGTGGCCTATGGCAGGTTCAATGGCTCGTGCTTCCAATACTACGACATCAAAGCCAGCTTCATCGAGGTCTGATCATGTACGATATGCCTTCCGGCTACTCGGATGCGGTCGTCTCTGACAACCGCACTGTCGACATCTTCCTGTCCGTCGGACTCGGGATGGACACCACTGCCGCCGACGACCTGGAGAGCGTCGGCGGGACGTTCCTGCCTATGAGCAACACGGATCAGGTCATCGACGCCGTCTACTATCTGACGCCGGAGATGGCGACTTTCGAGGGGGATGGGATAAAGACGTCCTCCTCCGCCGGGATGCTCGCACCGCCCATCACGGCGGTCGCCTATCCTCCGGAGGTCGGAGTGTGGTCGGACGTCATCAGCGACTCCGAGGGCGCCATCTCCTTCTCTTTCTCTCTGACCCTGAGCCAAGCGCACACCTCCGCCATCCAGATCTACACCGAGGGTCCCGCCGTGCTGGAGGCGACGGCGACCTTCACCCTGGCGGATGGGTCGACCGTGACCAAACAATGCACCTGCATGGGGACCTATTTCAACGTCCCCGACAGCCTGACCTACACCTCGATAGCCTTCTCCATCACCAAGCTCGATGCACCCTACCGCCATGTGCGCATCGTGGAGGTCGAGTTCGGAGCCTCCCGTGCCTTCTCCAACTCCGAGATCGGAGGGGAGGTCTCCATCATCCGCGAGGTGGATCCGACCGAGCAGACCATGCCCATGGACGAGCTGGACGTCAGCGTCCTCAACGTCACGGGCGAGCTGGACCCTGACAATCCGTCGAGTCGGCTCGACGAGCTTCACATCGGGCAGTCTTTCGTGCTGTCCTTCACGGTCACCTCGGAGTCCGGCAAGCGCTTCACGGTCCCCTGCGGTCGCTACTGGATAGGCGAGAGGGACGCATCGGAGACAAGGCTTGAGCTGACCGCCTTCGATGCTCGGTATCGTCTCAGCACCATCTATGCAGCATGGACCATCGACGCGACCAAGTCCCTCGGGCAGACGCTTGAGGAGCTTCTGTCGGACTACATGGTGCCTCACATCGTGGACGAGGATCTCTACGAAGTCTATCCCGACACGAGCTACACCTTTGACGACAGCACACCCATCTCCGATGACCTCCTGCAGGTCCAGCAGGCCTACGCCATATATTGCATACCGGACCGTCAGGGGTCGGTCAAGGTCACGCAGACATGGCCGGGGGACTCCTACGGCACCGTCCCCGTCGGGACGATATACTCCTGGCCCTCGCCCAAGCAACAGCAAGCCTACAACTACATCTCAATCGGCTACTCGGTCACATCGGGCGACGTCACCACCATCTACTACGTCGAGAGGGACCTGAGGACCGACCAGACGGAGGGCAAGAATATCTTACAGATAGGCAACAATCCCTTGATCACCACCGCCGAGAGAGCGACGACGTTCATGACGCGCATCATCTCCCGGCTCTACACGGAGGAGGTGGAAGCGGAGTGGAGGGGAGACCCTGCCATGGACCTCGGCGACTCCGTCTCCATACCGGGACGGTGGACGCAAGAGGCTCCGAGATCCTACGGCATCACGTACATGGAGGAGGTCTACGACGGTGGCTTCCGGGTCACCATGAGAGGCACGCGCTAAAACGGAGTGTCGGCCTGTCTCCAAGATTCCGTCTCCGCCGACCGACGAGCGGGGACATGGAGACATGGCCGACGCTCCACATTAACCCTTTTGCAAGCTAGCTTTTATGAGCCTATATCGACCATGCTCAAGCATGGTCTCCAAGAAAGTGATCATCGGCGCGGTGGTCGTCATCGTCGCGATCATCGCAATAGCCGCCGTCGCATCAGGCGGTGGCGACAAGTCTCCGGACGTGCGTTACAACTACTCGGCTGAGCTGGTGGATTTCTTCACCACCTCGACCGACACCATCCAGTCCCCGTCTGCGGGCTATCAATATCTCATTGTGACCTACACGGCTTACAACGACAAGTGGAGCGACGGCATCTCCACCAACTCCCTGATCTGGCAGTGGAAGGCCACCGCCGACGGAGTGTCCTACTCCTCGACCGTCGTGGGCTATCTCCACCCGGACTACCAGCTCGTGACAATCGAAAAAGGCGGACACGCGACCTCGGTCGAGGTCTTCGAGGTCCCGTCCACCCTGACCATGGCTGACATCACCATTTCGCAGGAGTACAAGGATTTCAGCACGCCGAAGGTCGAGCGCGACACATCCATCTCAGTCTGATCCTCCGACCTCAAACCTTTTCCAAACCATTTCCTTTTCCGAATTTCTTTTAAATAATCTATCGCCACGTATCTAGGTCATGGCGGATGTCGCATCGGAGACGTTGCCTCAGCTCATGTCTAAGATCTGGGATGGGGACGAAGCAGAATACTTCACGCATCTCGACATGAGCCGCGTTGAATACAACGCGAATGTCTTGGCGAGGGAAGCCGGGGTCGACCAAGTGACCTTTCTGGAGGTCACCCGCGCGTCGCAGTTTAGGTTCGACGAGGCGCAGAAGCTTGAGGATCTGATAGCGTCCATATCGACGGCTTTGGGCATTTCGTCGTCGATGGAGACGCAGTGGACCTACAGCCGGAGCGTGTCCTACGTCGATTTCGAGCGTTGGGAGTCTCAGCTATGGCTTTGCTACCAGGCGCTCGGAGGCGTCGGAGAGAGGATCCCGGCGGGCAAGGTCCTCGTGACCTACTACGCGACCCTATTCCCGGATGCCTGGCTCGGCACGGGACCCTACCACATCGACCTGGACATGCCCGCCGTCTACTCCGGCACCGAGGCGTTGGCCTACGTCGCGCACAGCGCGACGATGGAGCAGCGCATGGCGGAGTACGACGGGATGCTCAAGGCCGTGACGGTCAGCTCCCGCACCGTGCGCATCTATGCGCTCGGAGCCAAGCCTGACGTGACGATCCCGATGCGCATCAGCCTCGGAGGACTGCCCATGCAGGAGATCATCAGCCTTCCGGCCTCTGGCTGGACGGGGACCGGACCATGGACGCAGACCGTGACTCTGACATCCGAGCCTGTCAACGCCGCCCTCGGCGCACAGGAGGGGATGTCGGACGCCCAGATCCTCGCGATGGCCGACGCGCTCATCAGCGTGTCCGCCGTCAGCGGGACGAGCGTCACGGTCAGGGCGCTCCTGGCCAGACCGACGGTGGACCTGAGTCCCGCCGTCATGTGGGAGACGTCGGAGGCCGAGTGATGCTCGCTGACGCGAGACGCACGGTCGAGACGATGCTCGCCGAGCTTGGCGAGCCTGATAACGAGTTTTGGCGCGGGTATGCCAAGGCGCTCCGCGACGTGATCAAACGCCTTCCCACGGATTTTCCGGAGGTCAAGAATTGAATTTTGAGGAAGTCTTAACACGCATAAGGGCCGGGCATGACGTGCGCTTCGCACGTCGTGTCTGGGGACAGGACAAATGCATCTTCGGGGCCGACCCTACGACGGTCACCACCGAGGATGCCGACAGTCCCGCCATGGCCGCGCTCTGCGAGCAGTACGGAGGACAGGTCGTCGTCCTCGGAGCCATCTGCGGATGCTATCGCGGACAGGTCCAGGTCAACATCGCGCTGACGTCGGACGACATGCTGGCGGATGATTGGGAGGCGGTGGCATGACCATCGTCGGCGCCTTTCTGGGCGGAGGGACCAAGAGCGTCCCCGCAGGATCCTGTCTCCTGCATCTCCAGCTCAACACCATCGACAGGCTCAATCTCAGCACCGCATCGTGGACCATCACCGCGACGGGCAAGAGCTACACGGCCACCGCCGACGTCTCGGGCAGGGCAGACGTCCTGGTGGACTCCGGGTCCACGTACACCGTGACCCTCAGCCATCAGGGGAGCTACTATAACGACGCGCCGCAGACCGTCGTCGCCACCAGCACGGGGGTCATTTGGGTCTACTTCGACCTTTTCCAGTACCCGGACATCAAGACGGTCGTGCAGGTCATCACATCCGATCCCGGCATGACGGTCACCGCCACATCGGGGACCAATGTCATGGAGGCCACCTCGGACGATGACTGCATCGCGGAGTTCAACGGGATGGCCACAGGATCCTCATGGACCTTCGCCGTCGGCGACAAGTCGGAGACCATCATCATCGCCAGCCTCCTGACCGTCGTGGACCTGTCCTACGACCCTATGGTCATCAACGAGGTCAGCTTCGGCATGAGCTTCTCTCAGTCCGTCTGGGCGTCGGATCCCAAAGGATGCCTCGCCTACACGGGAGACTGCGCCGGGTTCACTCCCGTCTCCACTCCGCCTTCGACGCTCGGCGCATGCACCGTCCTCGGATCCTGGTCGATGAACTCCGACGGTTCATCCTCCAATCCCCTGCTGGATTCTTGCTTCTATGCAACATTCGACGAGGAGGGTTATCTCCATGAGCTTCTCAACCCGCTCAACCTCACCCAGAAGATCGGCACCTGGTACGCAGACAAAAAAGGGTGGAAGAAGGCGTCGGGATCCAGCTCCATCGAGACCGAGAACACCATGTTCTGCTTCCCCGCGCTCTATCGCAAAGGGGATGCATCCAGCGTCACCATCGGGACGACATCGGCCTCGGGGACGGCATACGGAGCTACCATCGGCGGTCACACCTACCAGTATGAGGCCATCGGAGTCTATGAGGGCTATGTCAACGGCTCCAAGCTCATGTCTCTCTCCGGTAAGCCATCATCGGCGTCCATCACACGTCCGAATTTCCGCACCTACGCGGCGGCCAATCCGGTCCAGAATGGTAAGGCGATGCAGTGGAACTTCCACCAGTGGAGGGACTGGTGGCATCTCAATCTCTTCGCGACGAAGAGTTGGAATTCCCAGGTGGCCGTCGGGCAGGGCGGGTTCACGTACAACGGGACCGTCGGGCAGGGGTTGTGCGATGCGATGGGTCCCTTCGCGGGGTCCACATCCACCACGGCCAGCACCTCGACGTCCGTCAAGTCGCTGATCGAGAACCCATGGGGGTACAAGTATGAATTCATCGACGACTTTGTGCAGAATACAGGCACACTCTACGCCGGGCAGAATGTCACGCCTGACGACACGACATCCAACAAGATCTCGCAGTCCGGCTTCGGAACCTCGTCTGGATTCGGTTCTGGGTGCATGACGACGGGTGGATTCTGGGGCATGCCGACAGCGAGGAGCGGGTCCTCGACGACGTACATGTGCGACTACATCGGGTCGACCACAAGCTCAGGACCGTTCCTCGGGGGCGTGGGGGGCCGCTCGGACGGTGTGTCGGATGGCCGCGCAGGGTGTTCTTACCTCAACGCGAACAATTCCTTGTCTAACTCGAACACGGGCCACGGGGCGCGTCTGGCCTTCGTTTTCGACTTGTGAGCGCGTCCTCGCGCGAGACTAACCACAGGAGGAGACAAAGGGACCACAAGCGGGCGAGGGAGCGGGAAGCGCTCCCGAGCCTGCATCATCAATCATCACAGTCCAGCTCCGATTGGAGCGGACAGGTCTGGTCGGAAGCGACGCGCCATGGAATCCTCCTCGGGAACGTGGGGGGCAACTCGGACAATGTGTCGAATGGCAACGCAGGGTGTTCTTACCTCAACGCGAACAATTCCTTGTCTAACTCGAACACGAACAACGGGGCGCGTCTGGCCTTTGAGCCGGCAGGACTGAGATGTCCTGTCTAAACCTCTTAATCCACCTCGATCCGACCATGACCTCGGCCCTCGCCGAAACAGAAAATCGCCGATGACGGTTTAGTACCGCAAGGGAAAGGACGTCGGACGCTTGAAGGCAGAGAAATATGACAAGAAGACTAGGGAATGTCTGGGGAACATTCGTCAGCTATGAGCTTATCCGCGAGGCCTACCAGAATTCGCGCCGGGGCAAGACGCACCGTCCCGACGTGCGGATGGTCGATGCCGACCCTAAGAGGTACATCCAAGAGGTCCAGCGTCTCCTCATCAGCGGAGAGTATCACACCTCGGAGTACAGGATGTTCGAGATCCATGAAAAAGGCAAGACACGCGAGGTCGCCGACCTGCCCTATTTCCCCGACCGCATCATCCACTGGGCGCTGATCCTCGTCCTGCACGAGACCATCATGCGCAACCTCATCCCGCAGACCTATGCCGCACTGCCGGGCAGGGGAGCGCACGCGGGCGTGACGAAGCTCAAGGAGTATCTCAAAGACCCTCAGGCCAAATACTATCTTAAGATTGATATCGTGAAGTTTTTTCCGTCCATCGACAAGGATGTCATGATGGCCAAGCTGGAGAAGCGGGTCAAGGACTCGAAGATCCTGGAGATCTGTCGGCGGGTCATCTACGAGTACCCGGGCGACGGACTGCCCATCGGCAACTACACGAGCCAATACTTCGCCAACTTTTACCTGAGCGACCTCGACCACTATATGAAAGAGGTCTTCCACGCGAAATTCTATCTCAGATACATGGACGACATCGTGATTTTGGGCTGGTCCAAGGCATGGCTCAGACGTGCGCTCAAGCGCATCGTGGAGATCGTCGGCGAGTGGGGACTCAAGGTCAAAGAGAATTGGTGCATCAGGCCGACCACCGAGGGGGTGGATTGGGTTGGCTACAGGACCTTCCCGGACCACTGCCTCCTCCGCAAGAGGACCAAGGTCCGCATGAAGCGTGCCTGTCGTCGCATCTCCCGCGAGTGGGCCGAGGGAAGGGAGCCTGACGAGCATGACCTGGGGACGCTGGCGTCCTACAACGGATGCCTCGCCTGGTGCGACGGCTACCGCCTGGGGACTCAAACCGTTTATCCATTACTGGAGGAGTGCAAATGCAGATTGTCACAACCAGAAGCAACAGCATGATCCCGGCCATGATGACCGGGCCGACCGTGACCCTCGTCAACCGTGACATCCACGTCGAGACGGTCAAGGACGAGCAGGGAGAGCGCGAGGAGTGGGTGGCCACCCAGTACAGACTTGAGAGCGGGGAGTACGATCTCGTCCGCGCAGGGATCCTGCCGGACGGAGCGACGTGGGACTCGGAGCTGAGGAGGATCGAGCGCTCGGCTCTCCTCGACGACGCCGACACGCACATCGCGGAGGCGCAGGACTACATCCAGGCGGGCGAGTCGGGATGGGAGGAGTACATGGCAGCCATGAGGCAGTACAAGATGGATGTCAGAGCGACCACGGAGCAGGCGGGCTTCCCGCTGTCCGTGACCTACCCGACGGTCCCGGAGAAGCCTTGAGCGGGAATTTCCGAATTTCTTTTAAATAATCTATTTCCACATCTCAATTCATCCGTGGCCCTCTACGCGGATGAGTTGAGTATCATGAACTCCAAAATAGCAATCGGAATCTTCGCGATCCTGATGTGCGCGGCCTTCGCCGGAGTCGCCGTTGGCGACGACGCGAGTGCGGATTCGCAGGTCCTCAAGTACACGGTCGGCACGACCGTCTACTCGGAGACCGTCGACACCGAGACCGTGACCCTCAAGGACCTCGCGGACCTCGGCTACACCATCCCGGAGGGCAAGACTTTCCGGGGATGGGCATCCGCCGACCCCGCCTCGGTCACTCCGACCACGATCTACAGCGCAGGATCCACCTACGCCCTGACGACCGGACTGACCCTCTATGCCGTCATCGAGAGCGTCACCTACACCGTGACTTTTTCGTACGTCGATGGCACCGCCATCTTGACCAAGGACAGTCAGACATACGACGCCACCCTGACCCTGCCCGCCAAGGCGACCGCAGTCGCCGCGAGCAAGGTCCTCGAATTCGATGCGGGCCTCGGCATGGTCTTCGTCGGATGGGCGCTCGCCGATGCTCCGGAGACCGTCGTCATCCCGGAGTCCGAGAAGACCGTCAAAGTCACCGGAAACGCGGACTATGTGGCGGTCTATGCCCACGACCCCGTCATCACCTTCATCGTCGACGGGACCACGATCTACTCGCACACGGAGTACAAGGCCGTCCTCCCCTCGGCTCCCGCCAAGGAGGGATTCTCCTTCGTCGGCTGGTCCGACGGGACCATCACCATCCGCGATGCGGACCTGTCGACCTACGTCTCCCTCCTGGTGGACGACGTCGTCCTGACCGCCGTCTGGGAGCCTGCGGTCTACACCGTGAGCTTCACGGTCGACGGAGAGACCGTCCTGACGCAGTCCGTCAAGCACGGAGAGACCGTGACCGAGCCTAAGATCATCCCCGCCAAGGAGGGCTTCTCCTTCGCCGGATGGCTCGTCGGGGACAAGGCCTACGACTTCGCGACCGCCGTCACCGGAGACCTGACCATCGTCGCCTCCTTCGAGGCCGTCCCCGCTCCGGCTCCCACCGGACTCAAGGATCCGACCACGCAGATGCTCCTGATCATCATCGGGACGCTCGTCCTGGCCATCATCGCTCTCGCGATATGGAAGAGAGACGTCATCCGCGCCGGACTCGTCAAGAGGCTCGACAAGGGGCAGGACAAGGGAAACAATGGGGAGGGCAACGCCTGATCGCGTTGGCGGAGCGCGGACTGACCTCCCGGACTTTCTGGGCCGTCCGTCCATGCACCGTCGCCTTTCAGCTCATCCTCATCTATGGGATTGATAAAATGGCAGCAGAAATCGAAGCAGCTACTCAGTACATCCTCGGCGTCCCCGCCGAGTTCGTGCCGATGACCATGGTCATCGCGCTCATCATCGGCCTGATCTGTACTTTCGCCGTGTCCCTCCCGGGATACTACGAGCAAGATAAGACCGTGGCCCGCCAGAATGGAGGCAAAATCTCCTACGGCATCAACTACCTCTCGGCCAACATCGTCATCGTCGCGATCTGCGTCATCGCGTCCCTGGCCGTGATTGGATGGTATCTCGATGCCTCCGGAGCCGTCGCGACCTCCGGCCTGTGCAACGCTCTCGCCCTGGTCGTCAGCGTCATCATCGGCCTCGGAGGGTCCAAGTTCCTCGCGCTCCCTTTCGTGGAGTCCTTGAGGGACAAGGCCAAGGCCGCCGATGCCCGTGCTCAGGCGGCCAAGAAGACCGAGTGATCATCCCACCCGGTTCCACCACCTGAATCCCAAACCTCTTCCCCGCTCCGGCGGGGCAATTCTTCACAACTCTTCATAGCTCGTCGGATGACGAGTTCCTTCGTCGTCACCATTTGGTAACAACCATTAAATACTACCGTCACCATGTAGTAACATCGGGTGTAAGACCCGGAAGGAGAATGACCGAAATGGAAGGATTCGCAATTGCAGAGAGGATGGAGATCGAAGAGGGAACCGGAGTCTGGATCTTCGACGACTGCGTCGTCAGGGAGGCCGCCTGCGACCATGACCTCCACTGCTTCGCCGTGTACATGGCGACGGCCAACGGCAGCATCGTCAGGCAGGACGTCGTCCCGGGCGACATCGCGCAGATGGAGGAGGACAGACAGGCCCTCGACAACGGCGAGGCGCCCACCGGCGGATGGGAGGACGGCATCGGCAACAGCGTCTGCCCTGAGAACGGGGAGATCGTCGACGGCGGGTTCAGCGTCGAGCAGTACAACGGGACCGACGGGACCACCGACTACTACGCGACCGCCGAGGAAGCGGTCGCCGAGGCGGAGCATGACTGGAACCACATGAGCGACGGGGACAGGAGGCGCTACTCCGATAGGTCCGCCGGCGCATACTTCGAGGTCCTGGACCGCGACGGCTACGTCGTGAGGGACTTCGTCGAGGAGACCAGGAGGGCGCAGGAGCGCTCCCGCTTCGAGGCGGAGGACGCGGACTACCTCGGGAGGAGCGTCATCGAGGCCCTGGTCAACCGCAGGGGACACGAGTGGATGGACTCCGCCTACGCCCTGGCCGACGCCTGGGACGGCACCGAGGACGTCAGCGAGATCGCGCCGCAGTACGACATGGATGCGGACGAGGCGATGGACATGCTCGACGCGATCATGGCCATCCACGTCATCGCGCAGAGGGAGGCCGAGGAATGAGCGTCGAGAGCGACATCCGCTACATGCAGGACGTGTGGGGCTACTCCTACGCGCAGGCGCGTCAGGCGCTGGAGGACGGAGCGCAGGCCGACATCGCCATCGAGCGCGGGGAGTCCATGGCGGACTCCCTCCGGGAGGACTGACGATGCATACACCGGAAGAGGACGAGATAGCCATCCAGAGTATCATGAAGATACGCGGATGCGACCGTAAGACTGCTGAGACCTACCTTTGGCTGAATAGCATGGAAGAGGCGGAAAAGCGGAATCAGGAGAGGAGGTTCTGGGAGTCCTCGGAGGGTCAGAGATACGTCATGGAGCAGGAGAGGATCAGGGTGGAGAATTCCTACATCGGCTATATGCGCAAGGCCAAGAAATGGTCGGAGGCTGGATTCACCCACGAGGAGAGTATCGAGTGCGGCAAGATCGACGCGATGATCGCCATCGCGGATAGGCTCGACGAGCTGTGCAGGATCCTCAAGTCGAGGGATTCCAAGGAGGGAGATTGATGGACCCGGAGATGTGGGATGCGATGATCCGCATCGCCATGACGCACAGGATCCTGGAGGACGGGATGTCTCCGATGGAGGCCTTGGCCTTCGCCCTCCGCGAGGACATGGAATGCTCCGGACCCAAGACGGCGGAGATCATGAGCCGTATGACCGGACGGAATGTCTCGACATCGGCGGTCAGGACCTACCTGACCAAGGCTCGTGACAAGATCGTCGTGGAGGAGATGCCGGGGGGAGAATGACCTAGACCCCGGCAGGCGGACATGTCTCATCGCACCGAGGGGCGCGACCGCCTGAGCTGAGATGAGGGTCGAGGGATAAAAGAGTCCCGCCGCATGATGGGACCGTGGCGGGACGAAAGGTCGGAAAAGAGTT
>CAVHQB010000052.1:0-11794 GCA_963637895.1 Lachnospiraceae bacterium | reverse complement strand
CCCTGATGAAGGACTGATAAACCATTCACCGGCGGGGGACCGCCGGATAATTATCTCCAGCATCCTGATGCTGTTCTCATGGCGCCTTGATGACAGGGCCGGGCTCCGTCCGTAAGATCGGGGCATGCCCATCATGGGCGTCCTTCAGAAATTCTCAGAGAAGTATTGGCCCCCCGAAGGGGGTAAAGGGTTTCATGAATCTGCTTATGCCAGGGACTTGATGGCCCTGACGAGGGCTTCCATGTTCTCGTCGGGGGTAGCGACGGCGATTCCGCATCCGGAGGAGATGACGTTGAATCCGGCTGCGGCAGAGCGCTTGGCTCCCTCTTCGACCTCGGCAGGGGTTCCCTGGAACAGGGGCCTGACGGATCCGACGTTTCCGACAAGGACGGTCTTTCCGCCGACCTTCTCAGCTGCCTTCTCGGGGGCGACTTTCTCCTCGATGGAGATTCCGGTGACTCCGGTGGCTGCCATCTGGTCGAGGATGGGGTAGGTGTCTCCGCAGATGTGGAGGACGGTGTATTTGTCGGCCCTGGGCTTCAGGGAGGTCTTGACGTGGCATCCAGCTGCCTCCTCGAACATGTCGGGGGCCAGCATGTCAGTGGATCCAGAGGGCTCGGAGCACTGAACGACATCTGCACCGGCGTCCATCAGGGCGTTGGTGTAGGCGGCGACGATGGGGTTGACGGCGTCGACCCATTTGTCGACTTCCTCGGGGCACATCATCATTCCGAAGACCATATTCTCGGTGTTGACGAGGTTTCCGGTCAGGGTGAAGGGTCCGGTGTTACCAGCGACGATGGCGTAGTTCTCGCCGTGGGATTTCTTGAGGATCTCCATGGCTTTGATGGCCTCGGCCGGCCTGCCGCCCGCGATGAACTCTTCGGGGGACATGAGGTTGGCGGGGTCGTCGAACTCGCTCATCATGGGGTCGAATTTGAAGGGGTGGGCCTTGATCATGGGGGAGGCGTCCTTCTTGTCGACCTGGACAGTGGCTCCGAGCCTCTCGGACTCAGCGGTCAGGCAGAAAGGAGCCCTGACGCACTCGAATCCGAAGATGTCGGCCTGTGCGGCACCGAGCTTAGCCATGAGCTCAGCGCTCTTGTGGGCCTCGGGCCAAGCGGCGCCGACTTTCTCCATCTGTCCGAGGGTGGCGGACTGGGTGAAGATGGCCACCGGGGGCCTGTCCAGGGATTCCTGTTTCATTGCTGCGAGTACTCTGTCTCTAGGAGTCATTGACATTTTGATTATCTCCTTGCAGATGGGATGCCTAAGCCTGTATATAAAATTACTAACAAGCGCGCGCGTGAGGGAGATGGGAAACTCCGCTCGGAGATATATCCAGCATGTCAGATTCTTACCTCTGACAGGTCCCTCAGAGTGCCCAGGTCCATGAGCCCCATGTCGGTCACGCCGTACAGCTCGGCGGCGGCGAAATCGGTGGATCTCAGGGCGGGCGCCATGACGCAGCTCTCGTCGAGGACCAGGTCGTTGCCGGAGGAATAAGGGCTGAACGGGGGGATGACGATGACGCCCTCCTTCCTCGCATGGACGAAGCATTGGATCTTCAGGCCTCCGCCCACCGCGCCCGGTATCCTGACGGACGGGTGCTCGTGCCCGATTATCACGGGCCTGACGCCGGAGTCCGAATGGCCGTGCTCCAGCCTGTACCCCATGACGTCGATATGGTCGACAGCCAGGATGCCCAGGTCGCCCACGATGTTCTGGATGTAGTTGTCGTGGTTCCCCTTGACCACCACGGTCTCGGCCGCTTCTCCGAGGAGGGAGACGATCTTCTTGACCTCGCGCTTCTCCTCGAAGCCGGAGCGCTTGAAGTCGTGCTTCACGTCGCCGAGGAGCACCACCCTCTGGGGCTCGTACCTGCAGAGGATCTTGTTCAGGGAGTCGCGGATGGACTCGGTGTTCGTCCTGGGGACGTACATCCCTTCCATCTCGAGAGCGCGCTCGTAGCCCAGGTGCAGGTCCCCGAGGACCACTGTCGGCCCGTCGTCGAGGATGAGGCACCTGTCGCTGGTGATGCGCACGCCCGGAAGTATCTCCTTGACCCTCATGGAAGGGCGGTTATGTCCGGCGGGGCATTAAAGTTCGCCCCGTCGGGAAAAGGTATCAGAACGCCTTCCCTGCGCTCTCGGACGGACCGGCCAGCGGCTGGCCGCAGGAGGGGCACATTGAGAACGGATAGAGGACTGGAATCTCGGCGCCGCAGTAAACGCATTGCATGAGACCGAAGAACGGCCGTGAGCATTTAACCGGTTCCGACCTACCCGTAAGGCTGGTTGCAACAGGCCCATGTTGTTGGATGGGTCCGATCTTCGGAGCCTGGCATTCCCGACGCGAAACCTGGTAGCCGGAATGTTCCCTCGCTCCCGACCTCATGTTTAAGAGCTGTTCGACGATGCATCCGCATCTATGATATCCCACACATTCCAAGTGCTCCCGTCCGTCGGCGCGAAGAAGGAGAGGGCGATCTGGGACCAGGGCGTTCGCACCTGGGACGATTTCCTCGCCGCGGACTCCGTTGGCACAATGAAGCCCGACGCCAAGCAGCGCGGCGACGCCGTCCTCATGCAGGCGTCCGAGATGCTGGACGACAGGGACTGCCACGGCCTGGCCGACATGCTCCCGAAAGGCGAGACGTGGAGGCTCTTCGACCGCTTCAAGGACGGTGCGGTCTATCTCGACATCGAGACCGACGGCCTGAGCAGGGACGCGCTCGTGACTGTGGTCACCGTCCACGGACGCGGGGACACCGTCACGCTGACGGAAGGGATCGACCTCTCTCCTGAGACGCTCTCCGATGCTATCGACGGGGCGTCCATGATCGTGTCGTTCAACGGCAGCTGCTTCGATGTGCCAGTGCTGAGGAACAGCTTCCCTTCGGTGGACTTCGACATCCCCCAGTTCGACCTGCGCTTCGCATCGAGGAAGGTGGGGTACAGGGGCGGCCTGAAGCCTCTGGAGATCGAGCTCGGCATCTCCAGGTCCGAGGACATCGAGGGAGTGGACGGCGCGGAGGCCGTCCGCCTGTGGAAGATGTGGGAGAGGCACGGCGACAGGGACGCGCTGGACATCCTCACGGAGTACAACCGCGCGGACACGGTGAACCTGGAGAAGATAGCCGACATCATCTACGGGAGGCTCGTTAAGGAGCATGCCTGCTACTACTGGTGACCTCCGCCGCATGGAGAGGGACCTCCGCCAGGCGGCCAAGGCCCTCGAGGAAGCTGGATCCGTCTCCATCTACACGCACATCGACGCCGACGGCATAACCGCCGGGGCGATAGCGGACATTACCTGCGACAGGCTCGGGAAGGACCACGGGATATCCTTCGAGAAGAAGATCTGCCCCGAGAACATAGACGCGATCAACAGGGACCCCGCCGACGTGGTGTGGATATGCGACCTCGGCAGCGGGTACATGTCCGAGTTCCACAGGGAGGGGCTGGTGGTCACGGACCATCACGTCCCGGACCCGAAATGGAGGAGCAGCCAGACGCTCATAGACAGCTTCTGCGGCGTGAACCATCTCAACCCGCACCTGTACGGCATGGACGGCTCCTACGAGATCTGCGGGGCGGGGATGACATACCTGCTCTCGAAGGCTGTAGACCCGGCGAACATAGACCTGTCGTATCTCGCCGTGGTCGGCGCGGTAGGGGATTTCCAGGATTCCAACCATTCCGGCCTGACGAGCATGAACCGCACCATCCTGGACGACGCGGTGTCCTGCGGGTCCACCGTGATCGACAAGGACCTGAGGTTCTTCGGCAGGGAGACCCGTCCGGTCAACCAGTATCTTCAATTTTCCAGCGACCCGCAGATCCCGGGGGTCAGCGACGACGCCCGCGCCTGCCTGTCCCTGCTGGACTCCTGCGGGGTCAGGGCCAAGGAGGGCTCCAGATGGAGGACCTGGCGCGACCTCTCCCAGGAGGAGAGGTCCAGGGTGACATCCGCCGTCCTCGGTCTGATCCCGGAGGGCCAGAGGCAGAGGGCCTTCGGCGAGATGTACTCCTTCCCCGGCATGCCACAGGGCACCGGGCTGGGGGACGCCAAGGAGTTCGCCACGGTCCTGAACTCCTGCGGACGCTACGACGACGCCGAGACGGGGCTCCGCATATGCCGCGGGGACATGACCGCGCTGGGGGACGCGGAGAGGAACAGGGCCGACCACCGGAAGCACATCTCCTCCGCCAGGGCGTATATCCGCGAGAACCATCTCCTCAGGGAGAGGAGGTTCATACAGTGGTTCGACGCGGGCTCCGAGGTCAAGGAGACCGTCGTGGGCATCGTCGCGGGGATGATGCTCTCCTCGCCGGACTGCTCCAGGGACGTACCGATCATAGCGTTCGCGGACTCCGACGACGGCACCAAGGTGTCCGCCAGGGCGAGCCGCGGCCTGGTCGACAGGGGGCTGAACCTCTCGGAGGTCATGAAGAAGGCCGCGGGGCTGGTCGGCGGCACGGGCGGAGGGCACACCGTCGCCGCAGGGGCGACGATACCTCCCGAGAAGAAGGAGGAGTTCCTCGACATCGTGGAAGACCTGGTCTCGTCGCAGCTCGTCTGATGCCGATTCTTTTTCGGACTACCTAAAATATTTATAGCATCCCTAAATTGTATGCTCAGTTGTCCTGTGACAAAGGAGGACTTGGAAATGAGCAACAGAGAACTGATCGATGTGGCCTTCCTGGCTGCGGTACTCGTGATCCTGGTCGGCTCGTTCATCTACGTCAACGCATTCTACCAGGAGCCCCCGGAGGAGGAAGAGGAGGAAGCGGACGGCGGAGAGGACGGCGACAAGGACGGTGCCGACGAGAAGACCACCGGGTCTGCCTTCGACGCCTACGTCGTCGCGGAGTACATCGGAGCCGAGAGCCCGGCGCCCTTGTGCCTATGACAAACATGGGGCATCCGCCCCTGTCTTCATCTTCTTCCCTGCATCCCGTTGGATGTTAACGCCCTTGAATTTTCGATGACGGGCGGTCCCGTTTTTATACGCGTCCAGTGGGATTGCGGGCCCATGTCCGAATTGCTCGAGACCAACCGCAAGTACGCGGAGACGCTGAAGAACATCCTGAAGCTCAGGGGAGAGCCCGTGGCCGTGAAGCTCGTCAAAGAGGGCGAGGACTATCCCGCCGGCTTCGAGGAGCCCGTGTCCCAGATAAGCCACTGCCAGGCCGTGTTCAGGGCCAGGGCGGGGGAGTCGTTCAAGCTCCCCGTCGAGTCGCAGAGCTGCATGATCGGATGCTCCGCCCTCGGCATGGTGCCCACCCCCGAGAAGGTCGCCTCCGGAGAGTTCCATTCCATGATCGGGATGCACGACTCCCCCGCATCGGCCGCCAAGATGATATCCGACAGGATGGTCGTGCCCGGAAAGAACCAGGGCGAGGTCGTCTGCCCCCTGAAGGACGCCGACTTCGTTCCAGACGTGGTCACCATCGAGGACATACCCGAGAGGATCTACTGGGTCGTCCCGCTCACCACGGCCGAGAAGGGCGGAAGGGTGGAGTTCTCCACCTCGCCGTTCCAGTGCGGGTGCGAGGACATCGTGGCCGTCCCCGTGTGCACCGGCAAGCCGAACATCTCCCTCGGCTGCTTCGGCTGCAGGAAGAAGACGGACATGGCCGCCGACGAGCTGGCCCTGGGGATCCCGTACTCCATGATCCCGTCCTTCGCGGCGCATCTCGAGCGCTACGCCGTCACCGTCATGCCGAAAGCCAAGCGCGATTGAGGCAGTAGCAAACATCGATGTTCCCGTATCACTTGATGCATCAATACCCAGCAAGTATTATGCACCGCTTCGGATGCGGGAACATCATTAAATACCAAGCCGATTGCCGTTTTCGGTTAACGTTGTTTTTCTGGCGTTTTCCGCAATATCCGTAAAACCGCTAGGATATGCCGAAAATCGCCTGTTTCCTATCGTTTTATATTCTTTTAGGCAATCCCCGTAACCGCAAGGGGGCTGGCCAGAAATGGTCAGCAAAGCATGAACAAGGAGGTATGAAATGCCAAAATACGAGGACGTAGTAGACTTGTATGACGACTACGGAAAACGCATCGCAAAAGATGTTCCGCTCGAAGCCATCAGTCCGCTGCGCAACAATGCGATCAAGAAGATCGTGTCCTTGACCAAGAGGACCTGCGCCGTCAACCTGGCGGGCATCGAGAAAGCCCTCAAGACCGGTTCCATGACCGGCGGCGGTGTCATCATCAAAGGAAAGGAGATCGACATCCCCCTCGTGGAGAACGCCGACAAGATCGCACAGCTGATCAAAGAGTCCGTCCAGGTCTACGACGGGGACGGAACCGAGGTCAAGGTCAAATCCGACGGAAAGAACATCGTCGTCATCGTCCCCGAAGAGAGGATGAACGCCGGTATCGAGTACACGACCGGATTCACCGCCACAGCCGCAGCCGCCACCGAGGCCATCATCGACACCTTCGACATTCCCATGTACAAGGCCAACATGGTCAAGGCAGCCGTTTGGGGAAGATACCCCCAGACCATCACCTTCCAGGGCGCCAACGTCAAATCCATCCTCGAGGTTCCCCAGAACAACGAGGGTGCCGGATTCGCCCTCAGGAACATCATGGCCAACCACGTCGTCGCTCTGGTCGACAGGAACGCCATGCAGGGAACCGCCCTCTCCGCTATCTACGAGCAGTGCGGATCCTTCGAGATGGGTGACCTCGTCGGCAACTTCGAGAGGGGCGGACTCCTGAGCCTGGCTTACCAGGGACTCAACGCCAACAACATGCTGTACACCCTCGTCAAAAAGAACGGAAAGACCGGAACCGTCGGAACCGTTATCGAGTCCCTCATGGACAGGGCCATCGAGGACGGCGTCATCCGCGTGAAGGAGACCCTCCCGTCCGGATACAAGGTGTACACCACCGACGACCTCCCCAAGTGGAACGCCTACGCTGCCACTGGAATGGTCGCTGCCATCATGGTCAACGTCGGAGCTGCCAGGGCCGCCCAGGGTGTCCCCGGTACCATCCTGTACTACAACGACCTGCTCGAGCACGAGTCCGGACTCCCCGGTGTCGACTACGGTCGCGCGGAGGGTGTCGGAGTCGGTATGTCCTTCTTCAGCCACTCCATCTACGGAGGAGGAGGACCCGGTCTGTTCCACGGTAACCACGTCGTTACCAGGCACGCCAAGGGAGTCGTCATCCCCGCAATCGCAGCCGCCAACTGTCTGGACGGTGGAACCCAGACCTTCTCCGCCGAGGCCACTTCCGGTCTCTTCAAAGAGGTCTTCGGAGACATCCCCGAGTTCAAGCAGCCCATGCAGGCCGTCGCCGCTGAGGCGAAGAAGGTGAAGAAGAAGCTCTGAGGATTGTACATGTCGTGTCCTTCCAATTCTCCAACCGCGGACTATGCGGGCGTACCGCTTCCGGAAGTCCAGATCATCACGAACCGTCTGCTCAGCGCGGAGACGACCGAGGTCGTGCTCAACGCTCTGGATGTCATCCCTGACATCAGGCAGATCAACATGACCGGCGAGAGCCTCCCCAAGACCATCAACAGCGGTCCGGGCAAGGGCCTTCCGAACAACCATTCGGAGCGCAAGGTCATCAACGTCGGAGGCCATGAAGTGGAGCTCCACTACCTTGTGGGAGCGTTCTACATCGAGCTGTCCGTCGATGACGAGGAGACTCTGGACAAGCGCGTCGAGGAGATCAAGGATGCGTGCAACCGCACCATAGAGCACGGCTACACGCTCACCGTCGGAAGGTTCTCGAAGTACAAACCCACGCTTCACGATTATAGGAGTTGAATTAAATGGTTGCATACAAGAGGCAGTTCTACCCTGGGTCGTCCATCCCCGCCAAAAACAGGCGCAGATACATGGACCCCAAAGTCAAACTGAAAAAACTGCGCGACGTCTCCATGGATGATGTCGTCAGGATCATGGGACACAGGAACCCCGGAGAGGACTACAAGTCCATCCACCCCCCAATAGAGGAGGGAAAAGAGCCCGAGTGCCCCATCAGGAAGCTCGTCGTCCCCATCGAGGGAGCGAAACACGGAGACCGTGTCAGGTACATCCAGTTCACCGATTCCGTCTACTTCGCCCCCATCTCGCCCTACCAGAGGGCTTGGATGTACCTCTCCAGGTACAGGGGAGTCGACACCGGAACCCTTTCCGGAAGGCAGATCATCGAGGTCCGTGAGAGAGACCTCGAGGTCATGGCCAAAGAGATGATCGACAACGAGACCTTCGACCCCGCCCTCACCGGAATCAGGGGAGCCACCGTTCACGGACACGCCTGCCGTCTCGACGAGCACGGACTGATGTTCGACGGCTGGCAGAGGTACGTCTGGGACGACAAGAAGAAAGAGGTCGTGTACGTCAAAGACCAGGTCGCTATCCCCCTCGACAGGAGAATATCCGTCGGGAAGCCCTCGTCCATGTCCGACCTGAAAAAGAGAACGACTATCTTCAGAGCTGACGGCGTCGACATGAGGGACGACAAAGAAGTCACCATGTACGGACTCAGGATCCACAAACTCAGGACCCTCGGCGGATACCAGCCCTGGAAAGTAAAAGGAGAGTGATTGCCATGGCAGGAAAAGAGAAGCTGTTCATGGACGCATGCAAGAAGAAATTCAAAGAAGACCCCACCGACATGTCCACCAAGTACTACTGCTACGGTGGATGGAAGCAGTCCAAGTCCAAGGTCGAGTTCCAGAAGAGCGCGGACGAGATCGCCAAGAAGCGCGGAATCCCCATGCTCAACGAGGACATCGGAGTTCCTCTCGGACAGAGGAGCTGGATGCCCTACCAGCTGTCCCACACCGACATCTACGCCGAGTGCGATGACCTGCACTGCGTGAACAACTGCGCTATCCAGCAGGCCTGGGACGACATCAGGAGGACCATCCTCGTCGGACTGGACTCCCCTCACCAGACCATCGAGAGAAGGCTCGGTAAGGAGGTCACCCCCGAGACCATCAACGCCTACCTCGAGACCGTCAACCACACCATGCCCGGTGGAGCTGTCGTTCAGGAGCACATGGCCGAGATCAACCCTGCTCTCGTCTGGGACTCCTACGTCAAAGTCTTCTCCGGAGACGACGAGCTCATCGATGAGCTGGACTCCAGGTTCGTCATCGACATCAACAAACTGTTCCCCAAGGACCAGGCTGAGCAGCTCAAGAAAGCTATCGGAAAGACCCTCATGCAGGCTGTCCGTGTCCCGACCATCGTCGGAAGGCTCATGGATGGAGCTACCGTCTCCAGGCACGCCGCAATGCAGATCTCCATGGCTTTCATCTCCTCCTACAAACTCGCAGCTGGAGAGGCCGCCATCGCCGATTTCGCTTACTCTGCGAAACACCAGTCCCTCAACATGGGAACCATGATGCCCGCCAGGCGTGCAAGGGGACCCAACGAGCCCGGAGGAATACCCTTCGGATACATGGCTGATATCGCTCAGTCCGACCGTGTCTACCCCGATGACCCCGGACGCGCAGCCCTCGAGTCTGTCGCTCTGGGAGCCGCCGTCTTCGACCAGGTCTACCTGGGAGGATACATGTCCGGTGGAGTCGGATTCACCCAGTACGCCACCGCGGCCTACACCGACAACATCCTCGAGGACTACGTCTACTACGCCATCGACCAGATCAAATCCAGGTACGGAGGGTTCTGCAAACTGGACCCCAAGAACATGGATGAAGTCATGAAACTCGGTGACGACATCAACGCGTACGCTCTCGAGATGTACGAGCGCTACCCCGCAGTCATGGAGACCCACTTCGGTGGATCCCAGAGGGCCACCGTCGCTGCAGCCTCCACCGGTATCGCCGGAGCTATGGCTACTGGAGTCGCCGACGTCGGTCTGAACTGCTGGTACCTCTCCATGCTCCAGCACAAAGAGAGGACCGGAAGGCTCGGATTCTACGGATTCGACCTGCAGGACCAGTGCGGATCTGCGAACTCCTTCGCATACAGGTCCGATGAGGGTCTGCCCATGGAAGTCCGTGGACCCAACTACCCCAACTACGCCATGAACGTCGGTCACCTGTCCGGATACACCGGTATCCCCAAGGCGGCCCACGTCGCCCGCGGAGACGCCTTCACGGCCAACCCCTTCGTGAGGGTTGCATTCGCGGACCCCTCCCTGGTGTTCGACTTCGCCAACGTGACGAAGGAGATCGGCCGTGGAGCTCTCAGGGAGTTCCAGCCCGCCGGAGAGAGAAGCGCAGTCATCAAAGGATGATCCCATGGAAGTTGGCGACCTGCTGAAGTACATGCCGACCTCGACAGTGGGGAAGGTCACCGATGTCCGTGAGAGGGACGGGAAGGTCTGGGCAAGACTGGACTTCACGGACCTCTACTACGAGGCGTCGAACCTGGTCCCTGCCGATCCGTCGGAGTACATCCCGGTATCGTTCAAAGAGAAGAAGTCGTCCGAACGCGGAATGAAGTCTATCGAGGACATAAAACGGGAGACTCAGGAGGTCGACATCTCCGAGATGATGCCTTCGGGCGGCGGATAAGCCGCCCGTCAAACCCATTCGGGGGAGCAATCCCCCGTCTTCTACCCAAACGAGTTCTGTGTCCCTTCTCTTTTTCTCTGTTCTGTTCCGAGCGTCCGATGAAACGGACCGCTCTTCGGCGTTGCTGATAGTGAATGAAAGAATGATGGGGCATGAGCCCCTAGGAATCAGTTTGATTCGGATCCGGTCTCGGCCATCTCGATGTAATCGATGATGAGCCGGGCGGCGCCTTCGACGCCGATGGTCCCCGTGCTCACGGTAAGGTCGTAGTTGCTGACGGCTCCCCAGACCCTGCCGCTGTACCTCTGGTAGTACGAGGCCCTCTGGGCGTCCTTCTTGCGGATGCGCTCATAGGCCTCCTTCTCGGAGATCCCGTTCCTCTTGGCGGACCTGAGGATCCTGTCGCCGACAGGAGCATGGATGAACACCTTGACGACGTCCTTCCTTCCGTTGAGGATGAAGTCGGCGCATCTTCCGACGAAGATGCATGGGCCCTTGGACGCGAGATCGATTATGATCTTGGACTGTTCAGCGAACAGCGGATTGGCGGATGGGATTCCCCAGTACGAGAACAGCCCGTCCTTGTTGCTCTCCTCCATCTTCTCGATCTCCTTCACATCGATCCCGGTCCTTCCGGCGGTCTCGGTGATGATCTCCTGGTCGTAGCAGGGGATGCCGAGCATCTCTGAGAGCTTCTTCCCCACTTCGCGCCCGCCGCTTCCGTTCTCTCTCCCTATGGTTATGATCATGTCACTCATCTGCTGCACCTCCTGCGTTCTTCGTTTTCAGGAACTTGATGTGCTTCCTCTTCATCACATATCTGGCAGTCGGCTGTGCGATGATCATCTCGACCCAGAACGCGCAGAAGAAGTTGATCGGCCAGTTCGTTGGCCAGTTGGCGAGCTCGTCCAAGCTGACATGTCCTGATAGAGCCGTTCCGATTATAGGCCCTATGGCGCTCATGAGGGCGGACATCATGGTGACGCACGCGATGATGTTCAGTGCGATCTTCGCATTGACGCTGTCAGAAGGCGCCGAGTATCTGCTCACGATGCGGTTCGCCGCCTTACCGACGATGAATGACATCAGCAGCATGACGACGATCCAAACGAACGGGAGGCATATCAGCGTCTCGACAGCGGTGCTCCCGCTCAGACCGTTCGCTCTGGCGTTGTTGATGAACGCCATGATGTAGGATGTGATGCAGGCGATTATGCTTCCGTAGAGGAGGCCTTCTTTGTCGTTCCAGGGGAGTCTCAACTC
>CAVHQB010000051.1:0-12176 GCA_963637895.1 Lachnospiraceae bacterium | reverse complement strand
CCGGCAACCCCGACCAGCACCTCTTCCAACGATGATGACAGCACCAAGACCGTCGTCGCATGCGCCGCAGCAGCCGTCGCCGCCGCGCTCATCGTCGCGTTCTTCCTCATCGATTCGAGGAGGCCCTGATAACCTTCCGACCAAACGACTTACCCCGGGCGATCCCGGGGGTCCTTCTTTACGATATTATATTATGAACGCATCGTCCCCCTCATAGCATAGGGGAATGACATGTTCTGGAACCCGAAGATCGAATGCATGCCCAAGGAGGAGCTGAAGGCCCTCCAGTACCGTGAGCTCAAGCAGCTCGTCAACAATCTCTACTCTTTCAACAGGTTCTACCACGACAGGATGGTGGAGCAGAAGGTCCATCCGGACGACATCACATGCCTGAAGGACATCCAGAAGCTCCCGTTCATGTACAAGCAGGACCTGAGGGACAACTACCCGACGAAGATGTTCTCCGTCCCCAACAACGAGGTCGTCAGGTACCACGTCTCCTCCGGTACCACCGGGAAGCCCACCCTCGTGGGCTACACCCAGAACGACCTGGAGTACTGGACCGAGGCCCTGGCCAGGTCCTTCACCTCCATCGGCATCGGGCCCGACGACACCATGCAGGTCTCCTACGGGTACGGACTCTTCACCGGAGGCCTCGGAGCCCACTACGGAGCCGAGCGCGTCGGAGCGACCGTCCTTCCCGCAGGCACCGGGAACACCGAGAGGCAGATCGAGCTCATCCAGGATCTCGGGGTCACCGTCATCGCATGCACCCCGTCCTACCTGGTCCACCTGAGCGACGTCGCCAAGAAGATGGGCGTCGACTTCAGGAGGGACACCAAGCTGAGAAAGGCCGTCCTCGGAGCCGAGCCCTGGTCCGAGAGCATGAGGACGCGCATCGAGGAGGCCACAGGAGTCAAGGCATACGACATCTACGGGACCTCCGAGCAGGCCGGGCCCATGTTCACCGAGTGCGAGGAGCGCAACGGTATCCACATCGCCGGCGACATCATGTACGTGGAGATCATCGACCCCGACTCTGGAGAGGTCCTCGAGGAGGGCGAGAAGGGAGAGATGGTCGTCACCATGCTCAGGAAGGAGGCCATGCCCATCATCCGCTACAGGATGAGGGACCTCACCATGATCATGGAAGGGGACTGCCCCTGCGGCAGGACCTCCCCCAGGATCGCCAGGATCTCCGGAAGGTCCGACGACATGCTCATCGTGCGCGGAATCAACGTGTTCCCGTCGCAGATCGAGTACACCCTCATGCAGATCCCCGAGGTCGGGGACCAGTACATGATCCATGTGTCCAGGGAAGGCGCTCTCGACGAGATGCTCATCCAGGTCGAGATCAAGCCCGAGGCATTCACCGACAAGCTCCAGGACATGGTCGCTCTCCGCGCCAAGATCGAGTCGATCCTCAAGAAGTACCTCAACATCGCCGTCAAGGTCGAGCTGAAGGCTCCCGGAGCGCTTCCCAGGTTCGAGGGCAAGGCCAAGAGGGTCATCGACACAAGGGTGATCTGAGATGGCGTCCCCTGTCTCCCTGGGCTCCAAGACCCTGCTGTACCCCATGCCGGTGCTCATCATCGGCACCTACGGCGAGGACGGAACCCCCAACGCCATGAACGCGGCCTGGGGCGGGATCTCCAACGAGGGCAGGATCTCCATCTGCGTGGACAGGTCCCACAAGACCGCCGAGAACGTTGTGAAGAAAGGGGCTTTCACCGTCAGCATCGGCGAGGCCTCCCAGGCCACCGCCTGCGACTACGTGGGCATCGTGTCCGGAAACAAGGTGACGGACAAGGTCGCCAGGTCGGGACTGCACGCCGTCCGCTCAGAGAAGGTGGACGCTCCCCGCTTCGAGGAGCTCAGGATGTGCCTCCACTGCAGGATGGTCTCCTACGACGAGGGCTCCAGCGAGCTCCTGGTCGGGGACATCGTGGACATCACCGCCGACGAGTCCGTCCTCACCGACGGGAAGGTCGACCCTGCCAAGCTCAGGCCCATCACGTTCGACCCGGCCAACCACGCCTATCTGGAGGTCGGCGGCTCCGTCGCAGCGGCCTTCTCCGAAGGCAAGAAGCTCTTCTGAGCATCCAATCAACACAATTAATACCAAACCCGCCGTAAGGTGGAACGTTAGGGCGGGGGCCCGCGGATGCGGTCCGCGGCCATGCCCCCAAAGAATCACGAAGGTGATCACATGGACGAGAACATCATCACGCAGCTTTCCATATTCGTCAACAACGAGCCCGGCCGCCTGGCCAACGTCGCATCCATCCTCAAGGAGTGCGACATCAACATGCTCGCCTTCAACCTGGCCGAGTCCACCGAGTTCGGCATCCTGAGGGCCATCGTCGAGGACCCCGACAGGGCCTACGACCTCCTGAAGGGCAAGGGGATCATCGTCAGGAAGACCGACGTCATCGGGATCCTGATCGCGGACACCCCCGGCTCCCTGTTCTCCGCCGCCGACATCCTCGGCAACGACGGGATCAACATCGAGTACGGGTACGCGTACACCGGGCGCAAGTCCGCCGCGTTCTTCATCAGGGTCGACGACCCCTGCAAGGCCGTCGAGGTCCTGACCAAGGCCGGCGTGGGCCTGATACGCAGCTCGGAGATCTGATCCCCATGGGAAACCTGAACATCGCAGTCCTGGGAGCCAAAGACTTCGCCGGGACCGTCGGCAAGAAAGGGACAGTCACGGACATGACGTTCTACGACTTCAAGTCGGGGACCGACTCGTTCACCCTGATCGAGCCTTCCAAGTACCCCGAGAAGCTGTCGTCGCTGTTCTACTCCGTCGCCATGTCCGAGTTCGTCATCCTCGTCGTGGACAAGATCGACTCGTTCCTGGGAGAGACCATCGTCATGACCGACTCCCTCGGCATCGACAAGGGATGGATCATCCTCCGCAACTACATCCAGCCGGAGCAGCTGAAGCCCCTGCTGGCGGGAACGTCCCTGGAGGGGTACGAGTACCGCGAGGACGACCCCATCAAGCTCAGGGAGGAGCTCATCGCCATGGCCAAGGCCGAGGGCCGCAAGGCCGGCGACGGCACATGCGGGTCCTGCCCCGTGGACAGCCACTTCAACGTCAAGGGAGTGGGCACCGTCGTGCTCGGCTCCGTGATAGACGGGCACTTCAGGAAGCACGACAAGATGACCGTGTTCCCGATCAAGAGGGAGGTCATCCTCAAGTCCATCCAGAAGCACGACCTGGACGCCGACGACGCCGTCAAGGGAGACCACGTGGGCCTCGCGCTCCGCGGGATCGAATCGGACGAGCTGGACAGGGGATACGTTGTAACCACCGATCCGTCCGTCAAGATGTCCCGTGCCGTCGAGGGGCAGGTGTCCCTCGTGAAGTACTGGCCCTCCGCTCTCAAGGAGGGCATGGTCCTGCACATCGGCCACTGGATGCAGATGGTCCCCTGCAGGGTCACGTCCGTTCAGGACTCCGGGGACTTCAGGTCCGCCAACGTGAAGTTCGAGCTGGAGTCCGACATGATCCACAAGCCCGGCGACCGCGCCATCATAATGTACCTCGAAGGCGGGAAGCTGAGGGTCGCAGGATCCGTCGTCCTGCAGTGAAAAACACTTCCTCCGGAGGGATCCGGAGGTCATTCCCTTCTTCTCTTCTGTAGCTCCTCGTAGCGCTCCGCGTCAGTCGGCCTGCTGTAGACCAGAGCGAAAAGCAGCAGGAATATCATCATCCCCGACGAGAGCAGCCCCATCCCGGCCATCCACATGGCGTTCTCCGGCTCCTTGGTGTAGCCGATGACGCAGGCGATGGTGGCGACCATCAGGAGGGCTGTTACGATCACCGCTATGGCTGCCATGGTGCGGGGCTTCATGGATGATGCATCCAACATCCCGTATTTTATTCTTCACGAGCCGCCGGGGCATTATCACTTCTTTTATACAGGGAACAACTACACTCATCATCCGTGCTACGTGATAGCACATTACAATGGTGTTCGAAATGGCGTTCTGGAACAAGGAGATCGAGACGATGCCCAGGGAGGAGCTCGAGAAGATGCAGCTCTCCCTCCTCAGGAAAAAGGTCAGGGAGATGTACGACATCTCGCCGTTCTTCCACGACAGGATGAAGGAGGCAGGCCTCCTTCCGGAGGACATCGACAGCTTCGAGAAGTTCCGCAAGGTCCCGTTCATGAAGAAGACCGACCTTAGAGACCATTATCCCGACGGCCTTTTCGTCAGGCCCTACGACGATCTCGTCAGGGTCCACGTCTCTTCCGGTACCACCGGGAGGCCCACCGTGGTCGGCTACACCCAGACCGACCTGGACAACTGGACCGAGTCCCTCGCCAGGGGAATGACATCTTTCGGCATGTCCAGGAAGGACATGCTCCAGAACTTCCATGGATACGGCCTCTTCACCGGAGGCCTCGGAGTGCACTACGGTGCGGAGAGGATCGGCGCCACGGTCCTCCCCATCGGGACCGGGAACACCTCCAGGCAGATCCAGCTCATGCAGGACCTCCCCGTGACCACCTGGGCAGGGACGCCTTCGTACATGTTCCATATCGCCGACGTCTGCGACCAGATGGGCATCGACATCAGGAAGGACACCAAGGTCAGGCTGGCCATCGCCGGCGGAGAGCCCTGGTCCGAGAGCATGAGGCAGAAGCTCCAGGAGAGGACCGGCGTCCGCGTGCACAACTGCTACGGCGCCAGCGAGTTCTACGGCCCCATGTTCCTCGAGTGCGAGAAGCAGTGCGGCCTCCACGTCTGGGCTGACCTGTGCTACATGGAGATCCTCGACGAGAACGGGGACCCCTGCGCCGAAGGCGAGCGCGGAGAAGTGGTCGTGACCATGCTCCAGAAGGAGGCGTTCCCCCTGATCAGGTACAAGATCGGAGACATCTCCGCCCTGACATGGGAGAAGTGCGAGTGCGGAAGGACCCATCCCAGGCTCATGAGGATCACCGGAAGGACCGACGACATGCTCGTGGTCCGCGGTGTCAACGTGTTCCCGTCCCAGATCGAGAGCGTCATCGGGGAGATGCCCTTCCTGTCGCCGTTCTACCACATCACCCTGACCAACGAGAACTACATGGACAACATGGTCGTCGAGGTGGAGCTCAGCGAGGACCACCTCACCGAGGACATGGTGGAGCTCAACAGGATGACTCAGGCCCTCAGCTCCAGGATGAAGGAGATCCTGAATATCAAGTCCGATGTGCGCCTGGTGCTGCCCGGGACCCTCGAGAGGTTCGAAGGCAAGGCCAAGCACGTGACGGACAACAGGAGCTACGACTGATCACAGATCGAAGCCTCCCTCCATCTCGCCCATCGTGGACGCGCGCATGAGGCCCACGTTCCCCCCTATGGTCTGCTCCAGTGTGCAGAGCCCTTCTGCAAGGGAGCTGCCGAGGGGCGTGAGCTCCACCATGTTCCTGGGATGGGCATGTGGGCCCTCCCGGTTCACGGTTATGTAGCCCTCGCTCTCCAGGAACTCCAGCTTCCTGGGCATGTGCGGGTTGGTGGATATCGTCCTGTAGATCTCGGTCTTCGACTTCCTGCCTCCGAAGTAGAGCAGGAGGATTATGCGGTTCATATGAGAATCGCCCATCAGTTGTCCTATCTTCGACTTCATGGATAATACCACGAAGGACAGGTTAAAAGGGAATCTGTTACATTCTTTGCTTTAACTAGTTTAGAATCACCCGTCTCCGGGCATGGAAGGTGCGGAAGGGCGGGTTTTCGCTTCCCGCCCCGGTCCGCGGTTTCACTGGTATTCGGGGACGTCGGCGGGGGCCTCGGCGGCCGGCTTCTCGGCCTCGGGCTCCGCATTGTCGTCGAAGATGTCGTTGCCGGACATCATGTCCTCGTAGAGGAGGAAGAGCTCGGAGCTGGTCAGGCTGCGGTGCATCATGACGGACGCCCTCCTGACCATGCCCAGGAGCTGGTCGGCCTCTCCCTTGCTCAGGGTGATGCTGCCGTCCTCGGACGCGTTGGACATCTCTGCGATGATGGTGTTCCTGACGGAGTGCTTCCCGATGATGAAGGTCCTCTCTCCTCCGACCTCCTTGGGGTCGTAGGGCTCGGTGCATGCGGGGTCGCTGAGGACTCCCTGCTCCTGGGCGAAGCACTTGGAACCGATGAAGGGCTTGAGGGGGTCTATGGCCAGGCCGGAGGCCTTGGAGACCGATTCCGCGATGACGGGGAATCTGGTGGTGTCGATGCCGGTGTCGATGTTGAGCATGTGCTTGGAGGTCATGACGACCTGCTCCAGGGAGGCGCATCCCGCCCTGGGGCCCAGCCCCATGGACGTGGTCCTGGCGAACCTCGCTCCGCCCTTGACGGCTCCCATGACGTTCGCGTTGGCGAGGCCGAAGTCGTTGTGGGCGATGATCTCGATGTCCATGCCGGAGATCTGCTTGATCATCTTGATCTTCTCCTGGCAGTCGAAGGGGTTGTCCAGGCCGTAGGTGTCGCAGTACCCGAAGCGGTCCGCTCCGACGTCCTTGGCCACCTTGGCGAAGTCCACGAGGAACCCGAGGTCCGCGCGGCTGGCGTCCTCCGCCATGACGCATGTGTACAGCCCGTGGGCGACGGCGATCTCGGCAGCCTCGTACACCTTGTCGAGCACCCAGGACTTGTCCTGCCTGAGGTCCTTCTCGATGAGGATGTTGGATGCGGGGAGCGCGATGGTGACGGCGTCGACGTCGCAGTCGATGCTGGCGTTGACGTCGTCGGGCTCCGCCCTGTTGTACGACATGATGGACGCGTCCAGGCCCATGCGGGCGATATGCTTGACGACCTTCCTCTCGTCCGCTCCCAGCCCGGGGTCTCCTGCCTCGATCTGGGGGACGCCTGCGTCGTCCAGAAGCTGTGCGATCCTGTACTTCTCGATGCCTGAGAAAACGGTTCCGGCTGCCTGCTCTCCGAACCCCAGGGTGGAGTCGCAGATGCAGAGCGGCCCTTTCAGACTGTCCAGTACCTCTTGCTTGCTCTTCATGTGAATCCCTTCACCGCTCCGATGGGAGTGTGGTGCACTTCCCTGTATGGCGCGCGTGTATAAAAATCGAATCAGGACGGGCCGGGAAAGGCGGTTGGATGGAACATCCTCATTCGAGCTTGTACCTCAGGACGGCGCCCATCCCTCCGAGCGCGGCCAGCTCCTTCCCGCCGTCGTGCTGGCTCGATACGACGATGACCGTCCCCTTCTGGGACTCCACCGCGCGGACTATGTCGTCCAGGTCCTGCTCCCTCATCTTGGAGTCCAGGACGAGCAGCCTCTCCACCGCTCCGGCAAGAGCGGCGTTCCTGACCTCGTTGGTCCCGTATGTGGCGGGGCCGTTGCGTCCGATCTCGGTCATCAGCTGCTCCACGGCCTCGATCTCCGTGCCTACGGCGGACTCCCTGAGCAGGTCCCCGCCCATGCCGGTCTTGATGAGCTCGTTGACTCCAGCCATGCCGCACTGTCCGGTATGGTACACGTGCACCTTCTTGAACAGCTCCGGCTGGGCCTTCTTCATGTCTTCGGACAGGGACTCCTTCTCGAACCCCGGCCCGAGGACGACGACGGGCATGTTGGGCTCCATCAGCGGAACGACCTTGGATATGACCTCGTCGTGGTAGGAGTCGGCCTGGGGCTTCTCGGCGTACTGCTTCCCGGACCTCCCGGACCTCACTGTTGCGACCTCCTTCAGCCCGTACTGCCTCAGCACGGCGACGGTGGCCTCGTCCTGGTCCAGCGACACGAACACGATCCTCGGCTTCTTGGAGTCGGAGACGGCCCTCTTGAGGCGCTCCAGCTGGGTGTCCCTCCAACGGGCCTTCGTGATGAGCAGGCTGTCCCCCGTCTCGAATATGAGCGTGTGGTGCTGCCCGATGTCCTGAGGCCCTGTCTCGATGGTCCCCAGGAGCTTCAGCCTCAGGTCCTCCTCGGAGAACTCGATCTTCTCGATGCGCACGCCCAGGGTCATCCTCTTCTTCTCCGCCCTCTCGGCGCGGATCTTGTCGGAGGCCTTCTCCTCGCGGCGGGTTGTGGACGCCGTGACGAGGTCCCCCGCCTCGATGACGTTGTAGAGATGCCAGATGTCCTCGTCCGTCTCGATAAGGACCTTAACCCCGTCCCCTGCCGGGTTCTCTCCGAGAATGCGCATGCCTGGTGCATCCGCACGCCCGATATAGAACATGCGCTTCCTAGGCACCCTACAGAACGGGCCCCCCTTTAGTATGAGCATGGATGTTTTGTCCATTATCGGACAACCCAATCTGCGGCCTGTCTGGGCATCTCCGCAGTCATTATATACGGTCTGAAAATCTGCTAATTCCCCGATGGCAAGAGGATATCTGGTCCTGGAGGACGGGACCGTTTTCAAAGGGGAGATGTTCGGCGCTGAACGCGACTCGGACGGAGAGGTTGTTTTCACCACAGGAATGTGCGGCTACCAGGAGAGCCTGACAGACCCGTCTTTCGAGGGTCAGATCCTGGTCATGACGTACCCGCTCATCGGGAACTACGGAGTGGCGGACCAGTATTACCAGTCCAAGGCCATCCACACCCGCGGGCTCGTCGTCAGGGAGTACTGCAAGGACCCCTCGCCCATGTACGGCGGACGCACCATCGACCACTTCCTCAAGCACTTCAACATCCCGGGGCTCTCGGGCATCGACACCAGGGAGCTGGTGATCAAGATCCGCACCGAGGGTACCGTCAAGGGAGCCATCATCACAGAGGGCACCGACATCGAGGAGACCGTGAAGAGGCTCAAGGCCATGCCCGCCCCTTCCGAGGGCAACCTCGTGGCGGACGTCTCGTCCAAGCAGGTCGAGAGGTTCGACAACGGCAAGGACATCACCATCGGGATGATCGACTGCGGCGCCAAGTCCGGTATCCTCAGGGACCTCAACGCGAGGTACAACGTCGTGTCGTTCCCCTACGACACGCCCGCCGACGTCATCATGGACTCGGGAGTCCAGGGAGTCCTCATCTCCAACGGGCCCGGAGACCCCGCTCATCCGGACATCGCCAAGACCACCGTCAGGACGGTCAGCGACCTGTCCACCCAGATGCCCATGTTCGGGATCTGCTTCGGAAGCCAGCTCATCGGAATCGCCATGGGCGGCCTCACATACAAGCTCAAGTTCGGGCACAGGGGATGCAACCAGCCCGTCAAATGCGACAACCGCGTGTACATCACATCGCAGAACCACGGGTTCGCCGTGGACGAGCACAGCCTCGACGGCACAGGCCTGATCGTCAACCAGACCAACGTCAACGACGGCTCCGTCGAGGGAGTGGTCCACAGGGACCTGCCCATATTCACTTCGCAGTACCACCCCGAGGCCTCGCCCGGGCCCTGCGACACATCGTACCTGTTCGATTGGTTCTCCAAGATCATCAAGCAGGAGGGGAGACTTTGAGGAAGGATTACAAGAAGCTGATGGTCATCGGCTCCGGCCCTATAGTCATCGGGCAGGCCGCCGAGTTCGATTTCTCGGGAACGCAGGCCTGCCGCTCCCTCCGCGAGGAGGGCTACAAGACCGTCCTGGTCAACTCCAACCCTGCGACCATCCAGACAGACACCGACACCGCCGACAGCGTCTACATCGAGCCCCTGGAGGCCGCCAACGTCGCCAGGATCATCGAGAAGGAGGGAGTCGACGGGGTCCTTTCTGGAATGGGAGGGCAGACCGCTCTGAACATCTGCTCCGAGCTGGCCGACTCCGGCGAGCTGAAGAGGCTCGGCGCGGTCCTCGTGGGAACGCAGCCCGACGCGATCGCCATGTCCGAGGACAGGGAGCTGTTCAAGGAGACCATGGAGAGGATCGGAGAGCCCGTCCCCGTGTCTCGCAGCGTCAACACAATCGACGAGGCCAAGGCCGCCGTCGAGATCATCGGACGCTACCCCGTGCTGGTCCGTCCCGCCTACACCCTCGGAGGAACAGGCGGAGGGATCGCCCACAACGAGGAGGAGCTGGAGGAGATCTGCGCCCGCGGACTCGCCTACTCCAGGATCCACCAGGTCCTCATCGAGGAGTCCGTCCTCGGATGGAAGGAGTACGAGTACGAGGTCATGAGGGACTCCAACGACAACTGCATCATCATCTGCAACATGGAGAACCTGGACGCCATGGGGATACACACCGGGGAGAGCATAGTCGTCGCCCCCTGCCTCACGCTGTCCGACACGGACCACCAGCGCCTCAGGACCGCTGCGCTGAAGGTCATCAGGGCCCTCAACATCGAGGGAGGATGCAACGTCCAGTTCGCTTTCAACCCCGCCAACGGGGACTACAGGCTCATCGAGGTCAACCCCCGTGTGTCCAGGTCTTCCGCTCTCGCTTCCAAGGCGACCGGATACCCCATCGCCAGGGTCGCCACCAAGATCGCCGTGGGATACACGCTCGACGAGATCCCCAACAGGATCACCGGCACCACATGCGCCGCGTTCGAGCCCGCCATCGACTACGTCGTGGTGAAGATCCCCCGCTGGCCTTTCGACAAGTTCCGCACCGTCGACCGCCACCTCGGCACCCAGATGAAGTCCACCGGAGAGGTCATGGCCATCGGAAGGACCTTCGAGGAGGCCCTCCAGAAGGGCCTCAGGTCCCTGGAGATCGGAGTCAAGGGCCTTGACAAGACCGACATGACCGACGAGCAGATCAAGGTCGAGCTGGTGGATGCCACCGACCGCAGGATCTTCGCCATCGCCGATGCGATCCGCAGGGGATGGAAGCTCGAGGAGATCGCCGACCTCGCCAAATGGGACATCTTCTTCGTCAGGAAGCTGGCCAACATCGTCGACATGGAGAAGAGGATCTCCGCAGGCCTGGACGCCCAGGTCCTGGAGGAGGCCAAGCGCATGGGATTCTGCGACGAGCAGATCGCCGAGCTCATCGGCAAGAAGCCCCTCGAGGTCCGCGCCCAGAGGAAAGCCGAGCACATCACTCCAGTCTACAAGATGGTCGACACCTGCTCCGCAGAGTTCGCCGCCGAGACCCCCTACTTCTACTCCACATACGGGAGCACCTCCGAGTCCAAGCCGGAGGACGGGAAGAAGAAAGTGGTCATCGTCGGAGGCGGGCCCATAAGGATCGGGCAGGGGATCGAGTTCGACTACTGCTGCGTCCACGGAGTAATGGCCCTCCAGGAGGAAGGCGTCGACGCCGTCATCATCAACAACAATCCGGAGACGGTCTCCACCGACTACGACATCTCGGACAGGCTCTACTTCGAGCCCCTGACCCTCGAGGACGTGCTGAACGTCATCGAGGCCGAGGATGCCGACGGAGTCATCTGCCAGTACGGAGGGCAGACATCGGTCAACCTGGCCGTGGACCTGGAGAACGCCCTGAAAGGGTCGAAGACCAAGGTCCTGGGGACCAGCCCCGACCAGATGGACGTGGCCGAGGACAGGAGGAGGTTCTCCAAGCTCATGGACGACCTCCAGATCAAGCAGCCCAAGTCCGGCACCGGATACTCCTTCGAGGAGGCCAAGGCCATCGCCGAGGACATCGGATACCCTGTGCTCGTCAGGCCCTCCTACGTTCTGGGAGGCAGGGCGATGGAGATCGTCTACTCCACCGAGGAGCTGAAGACCTACGTCGACACGGCTGTCAGGGTCTCCAGGAACCACCCGATCCTCGTGGACAAGTACCTCACCGAAGCGATCGAAATCGATGTGGACACCGTCTGCGACGGCACCGACGTCTACATCGGAGGCATAATGGAGCACGTGGAGTACGCCGGATGCCACTCCGGAGACGCCACCATGGTCCTTCCGCCGTTCACCCTCAAGCAGGAGATAATCGATGAGATCGTCTCCATATCCGAGAAGGTCGCCCTCGCTCTGAAGATCAAGGGGCTCATGAACCTGCAGCTCGCCGTGAAGGACGGCCAGGTGTTCATGATCGAGGCCAACCCCAGGGCATCCAGGACAGTGCCCTTCATCTCTAAGGCCACCGGGATCCCCCTGGCCAAGATCGCCACCAAGATCATGCTGGGCAAGACCCTGAAGGACTTCGGCCTCAAGGGATACAGGCCCATCGACCACTACGCCGTCAAGGCGTCCGTGTTCCCCTTCCTGAAGCTCCCCGGAGTCGACTCCATCCTCACGCCCGAGATGAAGTCCACCGGCGAGGTCATGGGCATCGACGAGGACTTCTACACCGCATGCTACAAGGCG
>CAVHQB010000050.1:8679-12402 GCA_963637895.1 Lachnospiraceae bacterium | reverse complement strand
TGATGGCCTTGGGGTTCTTGCAGCCGGTGATGAACGCCATTCCGTCCTCTCCGACTTTCTTCTCCTCGATCGCTCCGGCGGTTCCGAGGTCGGCCTTGGTGAGCTCCATGACGTTGCCGACGATGGTTGCTCCGGTCGCCTTGGCGATGGCCTCGAGGTCGGACTGCTTGAGCCTCCTGTATCCGAGGATGCCGTTCTTGGCGAGGTAGTGCTGGACCAGCTCGTCGACTCCCTTCTGGCAGAAGACGACGTTGGCTCCGACGGACTTGATCTTGTCGACCATGGCCTTCAGCTCGTTCTCCTCCTCGGCGAGGAAGGAGGACATGGCGGTGGGGTCGGTGATCTGGATCTGGGCGTCGAACTCGGTCTTCTTGATCTCGAGGGGGCAGGAGAACAGGGCGATCTTCGCTTTCTCGACGAGGCTGGGCATCCTGGAGTGGACCTTCTCTTTGTCGATGATGATTCCCTGGATGAGGGTGGTGTCTCCGATGACTCCTCCGATCTTCTTCTGGATGCGGATGTTCTTGGTGTCGACGGTCTCTCCGTCGTCGACGGCCTTGCAGGCTTTCACGACGATCTCGGCGAGGGAGGTCTCCTCCTCTCCGACGGATTTGCCGGTGAGAGCGGTGTGGGCTACCTGCTTCAGGATCTTGTCGGTCTTGGAGTCGACTGCGATGCCGTCCAGGATCTCGACCGCTTTGTTGGCGGCCATCTTGAATCCGTTGGTGATGACGGTGGGGTGGACGTTGGCGTTAATGAGCTCCTCGGACTGCTTGAGCAGCTCTCCGGCGAGGACGACGCTGGTGGTGGTTCCGTCTCCGCACTCGGTGTCCTGGGTCTTGGCGACCTCGACGACCATCTTGGCGGCGGGGTGCTGGACGTCGATCTCCTTCAGGATGGTCACTCCGTCGTTGGTGATGACGACATCTCCGATGGTGTTGACGAGCATCTTGTCCATTCCCTTGGGCCCCAGGGTGGACCTGACTGCATCTGCGACGGCCTTGGCCGCGGCGATGTTGTTGAACTGGGCTTCTTTGTCTTTGCTCCTCTCTGTGCCTTCTTTGAGCACGATTACGGGCTGGTTTCCATTTCCGTACATAGGATGCACTCCTTTTACTGAGGGTACTATAATTTAGAACTTCTATATAAACCTCACTCATTAAACCATATGCCTTCGAGAAGGCTGGGTTCAGAACTTCCCGGACACGGTCAGGCCGAACATCCCGTCCATGGAATCGAACAGCCTGCGGGACTGGGGGGAGGCGCAGATGCCCCTCCTCTTGAGGACGGAATCGTCCACGTTGCGCAGGTTCAGAGGGTCGTGGAATACCATGGTGGCACCGGTATCGGCGATCCTGCGCAGCATCTCCTCCTCCCTCCCCTGGATGAGGCTCGTGGTGGGCGCGATGAGCGCATACGCCTTTATCCCCGCATCCACGAGGCCCTTCAGGGCATCGAACCTCTTCTGGGGGACGGGCGCTCCGGGCTCCATCATGAGCGAGGACCGGTCGTCCAGTGTTGTTATCGTGATCCCCACCACCGCATCCATGTCCCTCAGGATCCCTATGTCCCTGAGCACCAGGCCCGACTTGGTGTGGATGTGCACCGGCATGCCCTTGTCCCTCAAGACCTCAAGGCACATCATGGACAGCTTGAACCTGGCCTCCGCAGGCTGATAGGGGTCGGTGACAGTGCCAAGGCCTATGGTCCCCTCGATGCTCTGTATCTCCTTGTAAAGGCGGTCGGGGATGTTCCTCTTGACCCGCACCACCCTCCATCTGGACAGGTCGGAATGGGTTACTCCCGGGCCGTAGCAGTAGATGCAGCCGTGCTCGCATCCGCCGTAGGGGTTGAGCGCATAGTCGATCCCCGGAAGGCCCGAAGGCGAGAGGGCCTTGGTGCAGTCCGTGTACTCGAACTCGCCGTCCCATTCCCCTCTCTCGGAGATGAAGTCGAGGAGGTTGGATTCAATAGTAGTCATCGATCCTCCTCTGGACCATCCAGTCCCTCATGACTCCGGAATTTGCTATCCATGTGCCGCGCTTGATGTCCATGACCTTCTCCACATGCCCCAGGGCCTGGTCCAGGTTCTCGTAGAGGAACGGCTTGGTGGAGAGGGCCATGCGCACGTTCTCCCTGACGTTCCAAACTCCCACGGGCATGATGTATCCCGGATGGGCCTCCCTCATTATCACTGCTCCCGCGGTCTTGCGCTCTTTCGTGAGCAGCTCGTTCACGGCCATGCGGGACGCGTAGTAGCATCCGCCGATGTGTGCGTACTCTGTGCGGCCGTCGAAGAACTCGCAGTCGGATATTATCTCCACGTCCTTGCCCATGGGGTTCCACGAGGTGTTGGGGTACCAGGCCTCGATGAGCTCGAACCTCCAGGTGCAGGGCATCAGCATGACGATCCATCTGTTGTCCAGCTGCTCCCATTGGTAGATCCTGAACTCCCCGATGGGCTCGTTGAACTTCGTGGTCTTGAGCATGTCCTTGCCGATGATGTCGTCCACGGCGGTGATGCTCCATCTGGTGGGGACGAAGCGGCGGTTCTTGCCGATGCCCATGGTCCCGACGGAGAAGGCCTTCTCTATCTCGGATATCAGGGTGCCGTTCCTGTAAGCGGCCACGACGGCGTCCACAGCCTTCATGTCGGTGTCGTAGAAGCTCTTCTCCAGGTTCCTCTCGAACCTGCCGTTGCCCTTCCTCATGCTCTCCATGCGGGCCGACGGCCCGAAGGGCTGCACCTCGTCGTCCAGGACCAGCCTGCCCTTGGGCTTCTGCGTGAACTTCGTCTCCAGGTCCACGGGCTTCTCGGACAGGGCGAGCTCCTGCACGTCATCGACGATCCTTCCGGACTTGGCGAAGTCGGTGGCGTCGATCCTGTACTTCCCGCGGACCAGCCTGAATCTGAAGTCCACGATCTCCTGGATGCTCTTGCCCATCCACATCTCGGGACGGTCCATGACCGTCGTGTCCCCGTATTCCGGCGGAAGGAGAGGCCCGATGTCAACCTTGGGGTACCCGTAGCGGCCGACGAAGACCGACGGGGGAGAGGATCCGCCCAGGTCCTTCATGTCGATGAGGGGCTTGGTCCTCTGCTGCGAGTAGAACTTCATCATCAGGGGGCAGCGGTCCTTTCCGCAGAGCCTGTGGGCTCCCTTGCATATGACGCACAGCCCGCTCTTGACGACGTTGCCACCGTCTCCGGTGTCGTCGAATGGAGATGCTGGCAGGGACATGGGCCTCACACAGGTCAGACAGAAGGGTTGAAGCAGAAGTCAGACGGGATTAACCGTTGCAAGGGGCTGACTTCCGCTTTATTCAGGTTAGGCACGCAGTTCATATTAATGTTTTCACTTGAAAGGGCTGAACGCTCGTTTTCAAAGGTCATAAAATGTCTGAATGCGTACATTAGAGCAGCGCTCAGACAGCCCATGTCAGATCCTGACCTCTTTCGGGACCAGCTCGGCGCCGAAGACCTTCAGGAAGTCGTTGCGCAGCTTGTCCATGCTCCAGAGCTCCATGCTCAGGTCCTGGTCCGAGTCCAGCTCCAGGATGATGCATCCCGTGGACTCGCGGAGATGGATCGCCTTGACGGCGCCGTTCCTGTGCCTGTCGGACACGTCCGCCATCCGGAGGAACATCGAGCAGCGGCGTATTGACAGCGCCAGGTCCGGGGGCAGGCCGGACAGGTTGGAGTCCTTGGCCCCTGGGAACTTC
>CAVHQB010000050.1:0-8669 GCA_963637895.1 Lachnospiraceae bacterium | reverse complement strand
TGTGGTGGAACCTCACCATCAGACCCATGGCGTGGATCTCGTCGATGCTGAACCCGACAAGGTCCGCGTTCTCTATTATCATCTGAGAGAGGTAGTTGTGGTCGTTGTAGCTGATGAGCTCGCCGATGTCGTGCAGGAGCGCGGCGCATGAGAGCAGGTTCCTGAACCCGTCGCCCATCTCGTGCAGCCCCAGCTCCTTCGACTGGTCGAATAGCAGGAGGGCGTTCCTCTTGACGTTCTCCGCATGGGCCTCGTCGTAGGAGCACCTGTGCGCCAACGCCCTGACGGAAGCCTCCCTGGCGTTGAAGGCCCCGTATCCCGAGGACAGCATGTGGTCCAGCTGCATCCCCTGCTTCAGGCCGCTGGTGCTGATGTCTATCCTCTCGATGCCGAACTGCGACATCAGCTCCTCGGCGACGGCTCCGCCGCCGATGATGATGTCCACCCTGTTCTTCCCCAGCCCCGGGACGGACCTGCGGGAGTCGGCGTCCATGGACCTCAGCATCTTCATGGTCTGCACAAGCTCGGAGCGAAGGAAATAGCTGGAATCCTTGTCGCCCCTGCGGGCGGCGCATATCTCGGCCAGGGCGATCATCGTCCCCGACGATCCGATGGCCTTCCTGAACCCGATGGAGCGGACCTTGTTGACCGCATGGTACGATGACAGGTCCACCTTCCTCAGCATGTAATCGTAATCGGAATCGGACACCTTGGCGGTGCAGTCGATGCCCAGCCCGTAGGCGTACCTGACTGCGCCCATGGACAGGCTGTCCAGGAACAGGTCCTCGCCCTTGTCGCGGATGGCCAGCTCCGTGCTGCCTCCTCCGATGTCTATGACGAGGGACCTCTGCTCCGGCCCATGCACCCCGAAGACGCCCAGGGAGATCAGCCTGGCCTCCTCCGTGCCGGGGATGACCTTCACTTCCAGGCCCGGGTCCTTGGAGATCGCTTTCAGGAGATCGTCCCTGTTTACCGCTTCCCTGGCGGCGCAGGTGGCGTAGGCCACCACCTTCTCCGCCCCCAGGTTCCTGGAGATCTGGGCGAACCTCGATATCACAAGAGCGCTCTTCTGTATGGTCTCGTCGGCTATCCTGCCGGTGCTGTACAGGCTCTGCCCCAGGCGGACGGACTCCTTGTCCTGGAATATGGCGGTCCCCGAAGAATCGCGGTAGAACCTCACCACCAGCAGATGGATGGAGTTCGTCCCAACGTCGATGAATCCGACGGTCTCGGAGTCATTCGGCGCCATGCCATATGCCCCTGTGGTCGATCATCCACTTCTGAGACCTGAGCTTCTTCTCCCCGGGGGCCCTCTCGACCGGGACATAGGTCCCGTCGGACTGCAGCTCCCTGGCCTTGACGTTGTCCGCCAGGTGGATCTTCAGGATGTCGTCGCGGATGTGCGCCATCATCTCCTTGTCCAGGACGGGGAACAGGATCTCCACCCTGGCCAGGAGGTTCCTGGGCATCATGTCCGAGGATCCCATGTACATCTCGGGGCTCCCGCCGTTCTCGAAGTAGTATATCCTGGAATGCTCCAGGAACCTGTCGACGATGCTGGTGACCCTGATGTTCTCCGACACTCCGGGGACGCCGGGGCGGAGGCAGCACAGGCCGCGGATGTTCAGGTCGACCTTCACTCCCGCTATGGACGCCTTGTAGAGCGAAGCGATTATGTCGGAGTCGATGAGGCCGTTGGCCTTCATGGCGATGTACCCGTTGCCGGTGCGCTGATGGACGGATATCTCCCTCTCGATCTTGTCGATGAGGGACTTCTTCAATGTGAGGGGAGCCACGAGCAGGTGCTTGTACATCCTGGGGCCGAAGAACCCGGTCAGGGCGTTGAACAGCTCCCCCACGTCCTCTCCGATCTCGGGGTTGGATGTGAGGAACGAAATGTCAGCGTACTGCTTCGCCGATGACGTGTTGTAGTTCCCGGAGCTCATGTGGGTGTACCTGACCAGATGGTCGCCTTCCAGACGGACCACCTGGAGCAGCTTGGAGTGGACCTTCAGGTCCACGGGGCCGTACACCACGTGGACTCCGATCTTCTCCAGCTCCCTGGCCCACAGGATGTTGTTGCTCTCGTCGAACTTGGCGCGGAGCTCCATCAGCACGGAGACGGTCTTCCCGTTCTCCCTGGCGTGCTTCAGGGCCCTCATCATGGTCGGGTCCTTGCCGATCCTGTACAGGCAGATCTTGATGCTCTGGACGTTGGGGTCGTCGGCGGCCTGGGAGATGAACCTGACTATGGTCGAGAAGCTCTCGTAGGGGTGGTACAGGATCCAGTCCTTGGACTTGATGGCCTCGAAGATGTCGCTGCCTTCGGCGAGCTCCGGCGGGACGTAGGGCTCGAAGCCCTTGTTCTTCAGCTTGGGGTAGTCCAATCCTACGATCTGCCACAGGTCGACCATCATGATGGCGTCGGTGCGGTGCACCTGGGCGGGCATCAGGTTCAGGTTCCTGGAGAACAGCCTGACCATCTCGGTGGGCATGGCGGTCTCCACCACCATCCTGACGGGGAACCCGATGTCCCTGTCCTCCAGGGACTCCTCCACGGCGGCCATGAAGTCGCAGGCCTCGTCGATGGTCACCTTGACATCCGCGTTGCGGGTGACCCTGAAGACGTACGCTCCCTCGACGTCGAGGGTCGGGAACAGAGCGGAGATGTGCGTCTCGATGATGTCCTCCAGCATGACGAGGACCAGGCCCTTGTCCGTGGGGACCTGGACGAACCTGGGGAGGGTGCCGACGGGCACCTTCACCCTGGCGTAGAGCTTGTCGGCGTTGGCGTTGGTCAGCTTGACGGCTATGTTGAGCGAATTGTTGGATATGAAAGGGAAAGGATGCGAGACGTCCAGGGCCAGGGGGGTGAGGAGGGCGTGCACCCTCTCGTGGTAGAACCTGGCCACCCAGGCCTGCTGGTCCGGGTTCAGGTCCTCGACCTTCTTCACCGATATGCCCTTGGCGTCCAGCTCCGTCCGGAGGTCGTTCCAGCACTGGGAGTACTCGCCGACCAGCTCCTGGACCGTCTTGGACACCTTGTCCAGGAGGACCGGGAAGGCCACGCCGGAATAGTCCGGGCCGGGTATGGGCGTGCGGGAGATGATCCCCGGGACGCGTATCATGAAGAACTCGTCCATGTTCCCGAAGCAGATCGCCAGGAACTTCACGCGCTCCAGCAGCGGGTTGGACTCGTCCTCGGCCTCGGCGAGGCAGCGGCGGTTGAACTCCAGCCAGGACAGCTCCCTGTTGATGTAGTACTTCTCGTCGTACAGGTCGGGCTGGCCTCCGGACGGGGCGGGCATCACTCCACCTCGGGCTTCCTGATGGCGACGGACTCCTTGTGCGCGAACAGCCCCTCGGCCTCGGCCAGCGTCTCGATGGTGCAGGCGATGTTGGCCAGCCCCTCCTTGGTGAGGTACTGGACCGTGGAGGTCTTCATGAAGTGCGCGACGTTGAGCCCGGAGCAGGTCATGGCGTGGCCTGCGGTGGGGAGCACGTGGTTGGTGCCGGACGCGTAGTCTCCCGCGGCGACAGGGGTGTACGGGCCGATGAAGATGGACCCTCCGTTCCTGACCTTGCTGAGCACGTCCAGCGGGTCCCTGACCTGGATGGACAGGTGCTCGGGGGCGATGCCGTTCATGACCTCGATGGCGAGGTCCAGGTCCTCGGACACGATGTATCCGGAGTTGTCCATGGCCTTGGTGATGATCTCCTTGCGCGGAGCGTCCGCGATCATCTTCTCCATGACCGCCCAGACCTTGTCGGGCAGGGAGGGGTCGGAGGTGACCAGCAGGCTGGCGGAGGACGGGTCGTGCTCGGCCTGCGCTACCAGGTCGGAGGCCACGTACTCGGGCACGGCGCTGTCGTCGGCCAGGACCCCGATCTCGGAGGGCCCTGCGGGGAAGTCGATGTCGACCTTGTTCCTGAGCATCATCTTCGCACCGGTGACGAACACGTTGCCGGGCCCGACGATCTTCTGGACGGGCTCGATGCTCTCGGTCCCGAGCGCCATGGCGGCGATGGCCTGAGCGCCTCCGGACTTGTAGATCTCGTCTGCTCCAGCGATGTCGGCGGCGACGAGGGTGAGCGGGTTGATGGGAGCGGGGGTGCACATGATGACCTCGTCGACTCCTGCGACCCTGGCGGGGATGATCGTCATGAGGACCGTGCTGGGGTAGGAGGCCCTTCCTCCGGGGATGTAGCATCCGACCCTCTCGAGGGGGGTGGACTTCACTCCGAGGGTGATCCCGGGCTCCACTTCCCTCAGCCAGAGGCCTGCGGGCTTCTGCATCTCGTGGAAGCGCTGGATGTTGTACGCGGCGTTCTCCAGCTCCTCGACGAGCTCGGGGGAGACCTGCTCGTAGGCGGCCTCGATCTCCTCCCTGGTGACTGCGATGGAGTCGAGGTCCACGTGGTCGAACCTCTTGGCAAGCTCCCTGAGGGCCTTGTCGCCGTTCTGGCGGACGTTCTCTACGATCTCTCTCACAGTGTCCTCAACCTGACCGACTTTGGATTCGCGGTTCTCTTTCCAGAAGTCTTCGTTGACCTGCTTCCACATGGTCCCCGTATCGGATAACGACCGATATATACTGTTTCACAGGCGCGACGCGCGCGTAGCAAGAACCGTCGGAGGTTGCTACTCATCCGCCGCTGTCCTGGGACATCCGTCCGCGGCTCCGCCCATCCCCAAGGGTTTTATCCGTTGCACCTTTTAGCCGGCCCAATCATGAAAGTGATCGTCGTCGGAGCGGGAGATCTCGGCAGCGTTGCAGCCGAGACCGCCTCAAAGATACATGATGTGCTCGTCATAGAGAAGGAGGAGAGCGTCTCCAACGCCCTCAAGACCCGTCTCAGCATCTCCATTCTGAAAGGCGACGGCACCAACCCGAAGGTCCTGGAGTACGCCATAGGCACCCACGGGGCCGACATGATAATATCCACACTCAACAACGACGCAGCCAACCTGTTCGTCTGCATGATGGCCAAGCGCATCGATCCGAAGATAAGGACGGTGTCCTCCATCACCGACCCCGACTACGAGATAGCCACCACTGCCGAGGGCTTCCCCGGCGTCGACACCATCATCTCCCCCGAGCTGATCACCGCGGAGAAGATGTTCCATCTCTGCGTCTTCGAGAACGCCATAGATTACGAGTCGGTCCGCGAGCTGGGCGTGTCCGTGGCCATGTTCGATGTGAAGGCCCGTCACGACATCGTCGGGAAGGTCTGCATGCTGCTCGACCTTCCGGAAGGATGCACCGTGTTCGCCCTCTACAGGGACGGCGAGCTCCACACGTACCCGGAGACGGAGGAGATCCATGCGGGCGACCATCTGTACCTCTTCGGCACCGAGGATTCCCTGAAGAAGTTCAACGACCTCATGGGGGTGGAGTCCCCGGCGCGCAGCTTCACGGTCCTCGGAGGATCCATCGTCGGCAGGAACCTGACCAAGCTGCTGGCGGCCGACAAGCGCGCCGTGAAGGTCATCGACCACAGCGAAACCGCATGCAAGGAGATGGCCCGCAACATCCCCGGCGCATCCGTCATCTGCGCCAACTTCATCGATCCGGAGATACAGGTCAGCGAGAACGTGTTCTGGACGGATGCCCTCATCACCACGTCCCACAGCGACCAGACGAACCTGCTCATGACCATGACGGCCCAGAAGCACAACACGATGAAGGTCATAACCCGCTACTTCACGAAGGAGTACGAGGACATCTTCGACTACACGGGGCTGGAGACGATCATCGGCTACTACAACATCGTGGCCAACGAGATATCGAAGTGCATCAACATCGGCCAGCCCATGGCCTTCAAGTCGAGGAGCAAGAACGAGTTCTTCTTCTCGGTGCATGTCTCTGAGGAATCTCCCCTGTCGGGGATGTTCCTGGGCGACATCCATATGCCGAAAGGGTCCAGGATCATCGCGCTCCGCCGCAACGGGAAGTTCGTGAAGCTGAAGCTCCGCACCAGGCTGGAGGACGGCGACGAGGCAGTGATCTTCTCGTCGTTCGAGTGCATCGGCGAGCTCCCCAAGGTCCTCGGCAAGAACCAGATCCCGGAGGTATGAGTTGTTCAAGACGGTCGCTGTCAGATCCTATGGAGAGAGCACCACCCTGAGGGTCCTCGGTATGGTGGAGTTCATGTTCGGGCTCCTCCTGCTGGTGCCGGCCGCCGTCGCCTTCCTGGCCGGCGAAGACGCCCGCGTGTTCCTTCTGCCGGTCGTGCCCCTCCTGGCGCTCGGGGCCGCGCAGTACTTCTTCTTCAGAGAGTCGAAGCACTTCCGCACCGTGAACGGCCTGCTCCTTATCGGCGAGGTCTGGGCGGTCATGTTCCTGATATCGATGGTCCCGTACATCCTCACAGGCATGAGCCTCGTGGATGCTTTCTTCGAGTCCGTCAGCGGGATAACCACGACGGGGCTGTCCGTCATGACGAACATAGAGTCCCATGACACCAGCCTGCTGGTCTGGAGGGCGATGACCATGTGGGTCGGAGGTATAATGATCGTCCTGGCCTTCATGTACATGCTGCCGATGTTCGGTGTCGGGCGCAGCCTGTTCGACAACGAGCTTTCTGGATCGGGCTCGTCGGAATACTCCGTCAGGATGCAGAACGCGGCCAAGTCGTTCATCATCACCTACCTCGTCCTCAGCATGATCAACTTCGTCCTCCTGCTGGTATGCGGGCTCCATCCCATGCAGGCGTTCTGCCTCATGAGCACGACCATCTCCACAGGCGGGCTGATGACCACCGATGACAGCCTGATGTCCATGTCCAGCGCCGTGCACATCGTGACCATCCTCTTCATGTTCCTTGGAGGTACCAACTTCTACCTGCATTACAGGGCCATCTGCAAGAGGGAGAGGAAGGTCTACCGCGGCAACTCGGAGTTCAGGACCATCACCCTCTGGTTCCTCGCGATATCCCTGATAATCTATGCCCTCCTCACGCTGGAGGGGAACCATTACCTGTCGATGTCCCTCGGGGACCATGCGGAGACCTTCAAGAACGCCCTGTTCACCACAGTCTCGCTGGGGACCACCACCGGGCTTTACGTCGAGGACTTCACCAGGTACCCGTACCAGTGCCAGGTCCTCCTGTTGATCGTCGCATTGATCGGAGCCTCCTCCGGGTCCACCAGCGGAGGTATCAAGTTCGGCAGGGTCAGGATCATCTACGAGTTCATGAAGAACGGCTTCGGGAAGGTCATCAACCCCAATGCGGTCTACGACGTCAAGGTCGACGGCAAGAGCCTGGACGACAGCACCATCACATCCGCAATAACCGTTTTCATGATGTTCGTCATAACGATGACGGTCAGCTCCGTCCTGTTCATGATCATCGGATACGACATGGTCGATTCGTTCGGGCTGTCCATCTCCAGCGTGTCCAACGGCGGAATGGGGTTCGGCAACTTCGGCCCGACGGGCAAATACTCCGACATGAACGATTGGACCAAGATCATCCTCATCGTTCTGATGTGGATCGGCCGTCTGGAGATAGTGACGGCGCTGGTGCTGTTCACTCCAGGGTTCTGGAAGGAGCTCATGTCCGAGCGCAGGTTCAGAAAGCGCGCCCAGTCCAAGAGCGGGAAAGCTTAAGAACGGTCAGTGCCCTTCGCAGTAGCGGAGCACGTTGAGGGCTGCCCTGTCTCCAGGGGACTTCTCGTTGATCGCCCCGGCAACGATGCGGGCCTTGTCGTACTCGCCCTTGTTCGCCAGGCAGATCCCCAGGGTCTCCATGGCGTCGAGGTGCCCGTTGTCGATGTTAAGGGCCCTTGTGGCGAATCCCGCGGCGGACTTGTAGTTGGCCATGACGCGGAGGACGTATGCGGCGATGGCGTTGGAATCGGCTGACTTGTCCTTCAGGCCTGCCCTGATGTACTTCGTGGCATCCTTCTCGCGCCCTCCGAGGATGAGCGACGAGACGTAGGCCTTGCGCACCTGGTAGTTCTCCGGGTATTCGGAGATGAGGGCCTCGGCGATGGATATCGCTTCGGCATGCTGGCCGAGGGCGCTGTTGATCTCGCAGAGGTTGACCCTGTCGAACGGAAGGACGTCTGCGATCTTGGAAGATGCGTCCAGAGCGGACTCGTACTCCTCCAGGTCCATGAGGCAGAGTATCTTGAGCCTGACGGTTCTGTCGTCGGAATCGACCCCGTCGAGGACCGAGAGCCCGCTGGACGGGAATCCCAGGCTGCGGAGCGCCCCTGCGATCTGCAGGCACTGCTCCCTGTCGTCGGGAAGGTCGTCCATGAGCATCCTGAGGATCTCCTTCGAGGCCTCGGAGCCGTCAACGACCTTGAGGAGCGAGAGGCATTTGATGCGGACCATCGGGTCCCTGTCCTGTTGTGCGATCTCGGTGACCGCGGGGGCCACAAGCGCGGTCCTGCCCTCGGACAGGTTCCTCATGACGTCGGCGAATGCCTGCTCAGTGTCCATCGGCCGGTGATTGTCGGTCTCCTATCATAAAGGTTGTCCGATTCGTCGGAGCACGGACGGGGCGAGACTGTGTTGAATAATGGGGGTCCCACGGAACTCCGGTTTCTCGGCGCCATCCAAATGTCTAGCGTCTGACGTTTTCCTTAGACGGCATATCCGAAGCGGAGTTCTTCGCCGACGACGACGTATTGAAGGCATCCGCCATGGATATGCAGA
>CAVHQB010000049.1:0-12628 GCA_963637895.1 Lachnospiraceae bacterium | reverse complement strand
GAGCACAAGAAGGGCAATCCGTAGACCTCGCTGTCCATCACGGCATTGTCCTTGTCCCTCAGGATCCACCTCATCCCTGCAGGAGGGACCTCCATCTTGTCCACGGCTTCGTGCCTGCCCAGCAGCAGGAGTGCGGCATTGGTCATCATGCCGTTCTTCCTGAGGTCCATCTTGTCAAGGAAGGTCTCGTCGTCCCATGATTCGCATTCCTCTGCAAGCGAAGGACGGTTCTGGATGAACTTCTTCCTGGCGAAGGCCAGCGCATCGGGGTCGATGTCATCCATCGTCGCATCCTTGACTGTTTTCGCGCTCCAGTCCGGGGCGGATTCGCCCATGATGCGCATGCGGTTGCAATCGCTGATGGGCGCAAGGCTCTCTCCGCGGCGTTCGTATGCGAAGCCTTTGAACGATGTGGGCGAGCCGTTCACCGCAGGAGGGATCTCGAGGAGCACCACCCTGCGACCGTCTATGGACCTCTCGTGGATCCCGATGAACGTCAGATTGCCCGACGTCTGCTCTCCGATGTACCTCTTGAGCTCGTTCTGGCTCTCGATCGTGTCCAGATAATCGCTGTTCACTATCTCGCCGTCATCACGGACACCGAATATCAGCCAGGCGCTGTCCGCGGACAGAAGGTTGGCCTCGTTGGACAATGCAGAGAAATATCTCCCGGCATCGTCCTTGCCAAGGGTCCTGCGGTCCTTGAACTCGATGATCTCGCCTTCGTGGGCATCGACCATTATCCTCTTCAGCACAGAATCCACAGATTCTCTCATGAACGTGCCATTCGGTTACGAAAATAAATAATTAATGTAATTAATTTTCTTGAAAATAATAATTGATTTAATCATTATAATGATTGAATAATTAAGAAAAATTATTAAGTCGGATCTGGAAGCGATGCTTTTCGACCTGCATCGTCACGATGGAGAAGAGAACAGTAGAAGGGTCTGCCCGGCCCTGCGGCCGGGCTAAGTGATTTGAATCTGTCCCGGAGGATCAGAGGGTCACGGGCGTGATGTGCACGTCCAGCGCCAGGTCCTTGGGGTCCATTCCCATGGCCAGTCCGTAGAGCTGGGACAGGTGGAGGACGGGGATGCTGTATCCCAGGTCCTTCTGGACTCCGTCGAACTGCAGGTGGCAGAACGGACAGACATCGATGATGTACTGGGCTCCGGAAGCCTTCATGTTCTCGAGGTTGGTCTCGGTGAACTTCTTGGAGATGTCTCCGAAGGCGGCCTTCAGACCTCCTCCTGCTCCGCAGCACAGCATCTTCTGCTTCCTGGGCATGCTCTTGGCGCCGGTGGCCTCGATCAGCTCGTCCAGGATGTGGGGGTCTTCGGGGTCGTCGACGCCCTTGATGTTGCTGGGCTTGAGGAAGTGGCATCCGTAGAATGCCGCGACCTGGTAGGACAGGGGGTTGGTGACCTTGGCCTTGATGTTCTCGATTCCGACTTCCCTGTAGAGGACCTCGGCGAAGTGGTAGACCTTGGTGGTTCCGTTGTAGTGCATGCCGATCTCGGCGAGCACTTTGTTGACCTCCTCGAGGAGCTCGGGGTCGTGGGCGAGCTCGTGGGCGGCGTCGAACAGGGATCCGTAGCATCCGTTGCAGATGGTGACGATCGGAAGTCCCTGCTGCTCGGCCAGAGCGAGGTTCCTGGCGGCGGCTGCGAGCCAGGTCTTCTTGCTGAAGGCCCTGATGACTCCGGGCGCGGGGCAGCAGCTTGCGTCGGTCAGGTCGACGAGCTCGACTCCGAGGTGGGCGCAGACCTCCCTGGTGGATTTCTCGATTCCGGGGTATCTGAGGGGTGCGATGCATCCGAGGAAAAACGCGTACTTTGCCATTTCACTCACTCCTTTGTAATGTTGTCGAATCCGGTCAGGGTCAGGATCTTGTCCAGGTCGGCCTTGGCCTTCTCGTTGGCGAGGACGGTGGGCGGGACGCCGGGCAGTCCGAGCTGCTCCCTGAGCTCGGTGATCTTGGGCTGGACGGAGACGGTGTGTCCGTACTTGGCGAGGTTCCTGGCGGTGTTCTTGTGGTTCTCGAACATGTGGCCCTCGGCGACGGCGATGTTCCTCAGGGCGATGACGATGTCCACGATGGGGACCTGCCTGGGGCACCTCTCGACGCAAGTGTAGCAGGTGCTGCACTCCCAGAGCTCATCGCTGTTGATGATCTCCTCTTTCATTCCGAGCTGGGCCATCCTCATGAGCTTCCTGACCCTGTAGGAGGTCCTCCTTCCGGAGGGGCAGCCTGCCGTGCAGGTTCCGCACTGGAAGCACATCTTGACTTCCTCGCCGCCAGCTGCGGCGATCTCTTTTGCGAAATCGGGGTTGGGCGTAACCATATGTATCGAGCGTTGTCACACATTGATGGTATTTAATAGGGCTAGTAAGCCAGCATCAGGTGTTACCGTATAGGGTAATCCTAATCTCACGAGAATCTGGCCATGAGCGCCTTCACGACCTTGGATGTGCTCTTCGTCTCCTCTCTGTAGATAGCTGTGATGGCGTGCCTGAGCATCCCGGGATCCACCGCGCTCTTCAGCCTGAGGTTCCGCCTCGTGAGCATGAACTCGTCTATGAAGAAGCTCTTGTTGGAGCCCAGGAGCTCCGGGAGGGAGAACGTCTCGGAGTCTATGGTGTACTGCCTGTCCTCGGAATCGAGGAACATGAAGGCCACCCTCTGTGCGCCGTACTTGTACCTGATGAAAGAGGGGCCGTTGTCCACCAGGACCATGCCCATGTAGCCGATCTCCTCCATCTCGAACTCCTCCGCGTCGAAGAGGTAGAGCGGATCGTCGATTATCGCCAGGTCGGCCCTGTCCTCCCTCATCATGCGGATGTTGTACTCGTCGTCGGAGATCACGATGTTGGTGCCCTTGATCTTCAGCGAGGATATCACGGACATGACCAGGTCCTCGGTCACCGGGCTGCAGCACACGGTGAACCCCCTGTCCGTCTCGCAGCGGCGGTCCATGGACAGGGCGGTCTCGGCTATCCTCTCGCCCTCGGCGGTGAGGACGGAGCCCGCAGGAGTGGTCACGAGGACCGGCGTCCCGGCGGCGTCCTCGATGGCGCGCAGGTACTTGTGGACCACCGGCACGGATATCCCCATGGCCCTGGCGGCAGCGGTCTGGCTCCCGGCGTCCCTGACGGCCAGGAGGGCCTCCAGCTGACGGGCGGTGACCGTCTTCCCGTTGATGACCTGGGAGTTCCTCACGGATATGTCCATGCTCGGAGGGAGTGTTATCCTTGTAGATAATGCCTGTCTGCCATCCAGCCCCTTCTTATCCTAGGACTGCGCATTCACCCGCATGAACAGCGGGGAAGGACTGGAAGGGATCGTCGTGGTCGGGCTCGGGAGCCCCATCATGTGCGACGATGCCGTGGGGCTGAGGGTGTCGGAGTCCATAGAGAAGATGGATCTCGAAGGGGTCGACTGCCGCCAGGAGGCCGTCGGCGGGCTGGACATCCTGCCGGTCATACACGGCTACAGGTACGCCATAATCGTCGATGCCATCCAGACCGGCCAGTACGGGCCCGGGACGGTCCTGCTGTACAAGGAGTCGGACTTCGACGACGCGGTCGCACATGCGGCGACCCATGATGTCAACCTGCCAACGGCGATGAAGATAGGCCGTCAGATGGACCCGTCCATAATGCCCGAGGAGGTCAGGTTCGTGGCGATCGAGGTGCAGGACATCAAGACCGTCACCGAGACCATGACCCCTGAAGTGGAATCGTCGGTGGAGAGCGCCTGCGGAGCGGTGCTCCACCTGATGAGGGAGCTCACAGGCTCAGAGCCGAAGCGTCGTACTTCCTGATCTCCCTGTTGCCCTTTCCGAGGACCACCGTGTTCAGGCGGTCCCCCTTGAGCAGGTCCTGCGCCACGCGCATGACGTCGTCCTCTGTGACTGCATCTATGGCGGCCAGGCGCTCCTCCAGGGTCTGATGGCTCCCGTTGAGCATGTGGTTGACGCCGAGCCTGTACAGCCTGTTGGTCGTGGACTCCATCGAGCGCACGTTGGCTCCCTTGACCAGCCTCTTGGCCCTGTCAAGCTCGCCGGGCTCAAGCCCGTCCTTCACCAGGCCGGACGTCACGGATGCGACGGTCTCCATCGCCTCGATGACGTTGGCGTCCGTGCAGGACATGTACGTCGCCAGGGACGAGGCGTCGCTGCACTGGGAGACGGTGGTGTAGATCGAGTAGACCAGGGCCTTCTTCTCCCTGACCTCCTGGAACAGCCTGGAGCTCGTGCCCATGCCCAGGACCGCGCCCAGCATGGTGACGGCGGTCCTGTCGGGGTGGTCGGAGCCGTAGGCGGGGAACCCCATGGCCACCTGGCAGTGGTCGGCGTCCCCTTTGACGAACCTGTAATCGGACTTCGGCGTCGCTGGCGGGCTGCGGGGGTTCCTCTTCCCGCCGGCCATGCCGTCGAACGTCTCCTCGGCCCAGGCGACGGTCTCGTCCAGGTCCACCCTGCCGGCGGCGTACACCGCGATGTTGGGGATCCTGTACCTGTCCTCGTAGTAGGCGCGGAGGTCCTTGTATGTGAGCTTCTCGACGGTCTTCTCGTCCCCTCCCTCGTCCTGCTCCAGCGGATGGCCCCTCCAGAGCGCGGACTCGAACAGGTCGCGGATGTAGCTGTCCGGCTCGTTGCGGATCATGCTCAGCTCCTGGAGCACGATCTTCTTCTCGAGCTCGGTGTCCTTCTCGTTGATGAGCGGGTTGGCGAAGATGTCCCCGACGATGTCCTTGGCGATGTCGGCGGTCTCCTCGATGGTTATCCCGTAGAAGGCGGTCATCTCCCTGCCGGTGAAGGCGTTCAGCTCTCCTCCGGCGCCCTCGATCTCCTTGGCCATCTGGTAGGAGTCCTTGGACGTCGTCTCCCTGAACACGGTGTGCTCCAGGAGATGGGATATCCCGAAGATCCCCTCGTGCTCGTCCCTGGACCCGGTGGCTGCGGCGACCATGAACGCGGCGCTGCGGCTGCCCGGGATGTCCTCCACGAGCACCGGTATCCCGGCGGATGTGCTGGCTGTCAAGATGGATGACCCGTTCATGGGCAGTCGAACCGTGGACCTTCTTATAAACATGAGCCTGGAACGGCGTGTCCGGACCAGGGAACGGCCTCGAACGCTCACTGCTTCGGCGACTGGTCTGGATACCTGATCCTGCTCTTCTCCACCCATCTGGCGAACCTGTAGGGGCTGAGGCGCAGGACCTCGTCGTAGAACGCGGCCTTCCCGTCGCACCTGACGCTCAGGCGCTTCAAGAACCCGGCATCGGGCCCCTTGCTGTGCCCCGAATGGGAATACAGGACGGATCCGATGCGATGGTCTCCGGAATCGTCCACGAGCACGAACCTTGTGGATTGGCCGCGGTCGGCCGGGTCTTTGATGAACCGGTCGTAGACCATCAGCGATTCCACGGCCTTCTTCTGGACCGACTGCTCCATGATCTTCACCTTGTCCCTGTAGAGACGGCCCCTGATCTCTTCGACGAGAGCATCGTCCTCCGGCAGCTTGGAAGCCAACGACCTCATCGTCTCGGATCCTCCCTGCCCCTCTCTGCCGATCCAGCGCTTGAACTCCACGAAAGTCACCTTGTCGCTGACGAACAGCCCGTCGACGCATGACGGCAGGTTGCTGTTGTCCATCTTCTTCCTGACCAGCTGCTCGAAAGAGAGCATCTTCGTCTTTGACAGGGAGGACAGCTCCTTCTCGAGGGAATCGGCGATCTCCGGAACCGGCTTAACCAGGTCTGCGGCCGCATCGTCCCAGCTCATTCCGCCGGCCCCCTCCTGTCCATGGCGTCCCAGTACATCCGGTCCGCCTCCTCGTATGCATCGGCCATGACCGAGTACACGGGAGACAGGTCGCCCTGCAGGTCCGTGAACGCCACATCGTTCCCGGCCCTCGCCAGCATGTAGCAGGAGACCGGCTGGGCGTATTCCTCGGACGCGGCCTGCAGGGCCAGCAGGAGCTGGGGGCTGTGCGTGGTCATCAGCACCTTGACGCCCATGTCCTTGGCGAGAAGGACTATGAGCTTCGCCAGCGTGTTCTGCCATGTCGGATGGAGGTGCACCTCGGGCTCGTCCAGCATCACCAGGGAATTGCCCTTGATGAACCCGTTGCGGACGAGCTGCTTCAGTATCCCGAACACCTTCATGCCCGCGGCCAGATTGGACGGGCTGATGTGGATCCCGTCCCCGGTCACGTACTCGCATCCTGTCCTGCTCTTGACGAATTCGCCGTCCACCACCGTGCTCACGATCGCGTCGAAACGCTCGATGTTCTTCCTGAACGACATCTCGTCGATGATGCCGATGTCCCTCGGCTGCACCTTGTTGCAGAGGTCGTAGCGATGGTTCCTCCCGTTCGCATGGCACCTCTCATCCATGATGAACGGGGTGTCGTAATAGACCGCGGATGCGAAGATGCTCGCGGCACGGCCGCACCACGTCACGTTGTTGGAGCCGTCCACGTCTCCGCCGGCCTCCGCATCTCCGTCGATGAACCTTATGGATGCGGCACGGTCCGACCTCAGATCGCGGACCTGGCGTATGTCATCGAACTCGTTGGACAGGTTCCTCTTCAGCAGGGAAGCCATGAATCCCGTGTCCTCCTCGCCGCTGACGAGCCTTTCGACCACGTCTATCAGCCTCATGGCCTCGTTCTTGTCGTTGACGTTGTCGAACCCGTGCTCCCTTATCGCGTCGATGGCTCCAGGATAGTCCCTGTCGTCGAGGACCTTCTGCGCCCGATGGACGTCGCTGTCTGCCCCAGGGCCCGTAGCCATGAAGGAATCGAGGATGCGCTGAAGGGCGGAACTGATGGATGCATCCTTCTTCGACCTGAAATCCACGGGGCACTCGGCGACAGAATAAGCCGACTTCAGTATCGTGCTCTTGCCGACGCCGTTCTCGCCGAGCACGATCGTGAGGCCGTTGAGGCTCATCGAAAGGTCCGGGAGATTGCCCACGCCCCTCAGTTCCATCTTCATGGCTGAAGTCACACGGTCCTGTTTTAACCGTTTTTCGGAGGTTGTCCTGGGGCGCCGGACCGCATGATGGCTTTCCGCCGTGGAATCCGCCATGGCTCCGGACATGGATCCTACATCGGATCCGAGCCGTCTGAATGAAGTGGGCATGAACTTCTTAATATACTTGACGGACAATCCGGTCACATATGCCTGTCAAGACGACGAAGTACGCGGACATGGGCCTGGAGGACCCCATAGCTGTGATCGGGTTCCCGAGCATCGGCCTGGTGAGCTCCATCATGGCGAACCACTACGTGTCCCAGCTGGGGATGGAGCCCATAGCCGGGCTGTCGTCTCCGAGCATGCCCCCGTACTGCCTCGTCCAGAACGGCACAGCATATCCTCCCGTCAGGCTCTACGGACGGAAGCACACCACGAAGAGAGGGAGGGACGCCATCGTCTGCCTGTCGGAGTACGCCCCCAAGCCGGAGGACTGCTACGAGGTCGTCGAGGGGGTCCTGTCCTACCTCAGGTACTGCGGCGTGAAGGAGGTGGTCTGCCTGGACGGCATCGGCAGGACCAGCGACTCCGATGTGCCTTTGGCATGCGGGTCCGACCCCGGAGCCGCCAGGATGATCAAGAAGTCCAAGTTCAAGGTCATGGAGTCGGGCATGATCAAGGGCACCACAGGCGTGATGCTCCACGACGCCACGGGGTTCGGCATGTCCGTCGCAGCCCTGCTGGCGCCGGCCAGCCCGACGCTTCCGGACCCGGGATCCGCTGCAGTGTTCATACCCGCGGTCGCGTCGATCGTCCCCGGCCTGAAGGTCAGCCCCAAGATCCTGATGGAGGAGGACGCCGAGATCAAGAGGCACATGGAGAGCGTCAACGCCGGCCCCGACCCCTCGGAATCCGCGGGATTCTACGGATGAACAGAAATATGCGTACGGCCTGGACCGGAGCATGGAACTCGTCCCTTCGAAATTCTTCATAACCCGCAGCTCCGCTGTCAGCGAGGTCTCAGACCTCAACGCGTTCGACAAGGCCCTGATATCCGCAGGGATAGGGGAGCAGAACCTCGTCTCCGTGTCGTCGGTCATACCGGTCGGTGCCGAGAGGATCGAGATCTGCGAGATGCCCATGGGCGCCGTGACCCACTGCGTCCTCGCCCAGATGAGGGGGACGGAAGGGGAGACCATCGCCGCCGGGATCGCCTACGCGTACAGGAAGGACGGGAAGGGAGGATACGTGGCGGAGGGCCACATCCACGGCTCCGCCGACTCCCTGAAGGAGATCCTCACCTGGAAGATGGACGAGATGTCCCGCATCCGCGGCGTGGAGTTCGAGCAGATAGAGTTCGTCGCCGAGGAGCTGGAGATCCCCTTGGACAACTACGGCTGCTGCATCGCGGCCCTGGTCTTCACGGAGTACCGCTGATGTACGGCCTGGTCCAATGCGGCGTGTGCCGCAGGCCGAGGGTGGTGGACCTCTCGAAGAAGGAGTCGTCCTGCCCGTACTGCAGCTGCGTCCAGGAGACCTCGTCCCTGAGATGCGTGTTCAAGTCAGGGGACCAGGACGCCGTCAGGGAGGCCCTGTCCCAGGCCACAGGGTTCGTCCCGCCGGACACCGCCAAGAAGAAGGAGAGGATCGCGGAAGCCGACCCTTACTCCACCATGGTGTACAGGTACGAGCACTGCTCCGACCTGGACGAGAAGATGTGCATCCTCGCGGAGGGCCTGACGGCCATCAAGGGCACGTTCACCCTGGACGATGTCAGGGAGGTGGCGGGCGACCGCGCGGAGAAGATGGTCTCGGCCATGCTGGACCGCTGCATCATCTCCGAGGTCAGGATCGGCCGCTACCGCGCCTGACGATCCGTTTTTCTCGGAAGCTCACTTGGGGATGTCGTCCCTGCGCTTGCCTTCCATCCTGAGCACGTCGCGGACCACGGCGGGAAGCTGCTTCACCATCGTGCGCCCGTAGACCATGATCGCGAACAGCACGGCGACCACTGCGCTCAGGTAGTAGACGACGCTGCCTCCCAGCTCTCCGCCGCGGAGCATCACTGTCAGGAGGATGTTGTACACGATCAGCGGGATGGCCGCCTGGAGGGCGAACTCCAGCACCCTGTGCCTCGCGATGCCCTCTCCGACGTTGGTCCCGGCGGAGCCGAGGATCATGGACATGGTCACGGATATGACGACCAGGATGATCACGGACGCGTCGACATGGTCGATCGTGGAGGCCGTGACGAAGCATATCCCCGTGGACATGCCGCAGGACATGCCCAGCCCCAATGCATAGCCGTAGAACACGGAATCGGACTTGCCGCGGAACCTCTTCAGGTTCATGACGACGACCATTGCCATGGACTCCACCACGGCCATCAGCACCATCAGGACGATGTTGGTCGCGAAGCCCAGCGCCACCATTGCGAAGAACAGGATGGAGCCTGCCACCATCCCGACCACAAGCATCGAGAAGAAGGTGGGGTCGGAGAAGAACGGCTGCTCCACGCGCGGGTAGGTGTATTTGCGGACTCCCAGGAACATGAGCGCCAGTGCGGGCCCTATCCCGAGGATCATCGCCAGGCCTAGAATCCAATCCATGGATGCACGAAACACGCGTAGGCTTTAATGCTTGCGAGGCTTGCTGCCGGGAACCGAGCCCATCAGCTTGTCGTAGTAATGGACGACCATGCAGGACCTCTCGCACTTCCCGCAGGAGGTGCATCTGGCCGGGTCCACCCTCATCCCGCCCTGGATGCGGATGGCCTTGCGGGGGCATCCTTCGGCGCATATCCCGCATTCGGTGCACATCATCGCCCTTATCAGCGCCTTCACGGCCTTCTCGAACACCGCCCTGGCGTTCCTCTCGTCCGGGGCGTTGACGGACACCTGCCCTCCGCCGAAGAGCCTGGCCCTCCCGACAGGAAGCCTCAGCAGGGCGATCTCGTACTCGTCCGAGTACCTGGTGTCGCCGACGGTCCTGAGGGCGTCGGCGGTGTAGGAGAAGTCCCTCGTCCTGGGGACGGTGACTATGGCCTCCACGGAATACCCTCCCGCGGCGCAGGGGGATGCCCCCTTGAGCATCTTCATCGACGGGCCGACGGCCGATTTCGGGCGCAGGTCGATGCCCGTCTCGTCGGCGATCTGGACCATCTTCGGCGGAAGGGACTTCCATCTCCAGAAGCTCAGGTCGACGTACTCGGGCGGAAGCCCGCGGGACTCGGCGTAGGCGTGCAGGTGGTCCTCCCACCTGGAATAGAGCTCGGGATGGATCCTGCCCGTGTTCCTCCACTCGCTCGTCAGGCACGAGGGGCACAGGTAGCACCCGATCCTCTCGAAGTCGCGGTCGTAGAGGGGGTTGTACTCCAGGCCGAACAGCAGGATGTATCCCCAGACCTCGGCGGAGCACCAGTCGCGGATCGGGTTCAGGTTCACCTGGTTGGGGACGAAGGGGTTCTTCGTGACCAGGCCGATCTCCGAACGGGCGAAGGACTCCAGCTTCCTGTTGCCCTCCACGGTTATTGTGCCCTTGGGGAAGTCGCGGGATATGGTCTCTGTCATGGGGCCGAGCTTGCAGACCTTGCAGCACCATCTGAAATCCTTGGCGGGAGGCCCGAAAGTATCGACGTTGTCCCAGAAGCCCTCGTTCCCGTGGGCCACATGGATCCTGTTGCCGTGGGACTCCGCGAACCTGCGGACATAATCGGTGGATTCGGGGAACTCCAAGCCCGTGTCTATGTAGAGGAGGTCGGGGGACTCCGCCACCCTCGACGCCAATCCGTAGGCGACGAGGGAGTCCTTCCCTCCGGAGAAGGAGACGGTGACCGGAAGCCCTTTGGCGTTCCTGTCCTCCAGGAAGCGCTTCATCTCCTTCACGGCGCGCCTCGATATGCGGACGATGTGGTCGCGGTTGGCCTCGACGAACACGTCCAGGCCTGCGTCCTCTATGCGATGCTTCTCCGCCGGGGCGTTCAGGTCCTTGATCTTGACCGCGCGCTCCGCATCCTTCAGCGAATCGGATGATGCGAGGGCGGTGCCGGGGCCGACCTTCTGCCCCTTCCTGAGGATGAGGGGGTCGCCCTCCTCGAACCTTCCCGTATATTCAATTATATTAGAGCCGGGGACCGTCTTGCCCTTGAGGTGCCCGGACATGCCCCCGAAGCGGACCACGTTCTTCGCGGCGAACGGCTCGAACATCTCCGCCCCGGCCTGCCTCAGGTCCAGGACCATGCGGTCCTTCCTGAGGTCGAACCTCATGGTCGCGATCACGGACCCGTCGGCGACGACCTCGTCGTTCCGGTCCTCGCCCGGGATCTTGTTGAAGAACAGGGCCTTGCCCTCCAGGGGCTCCGACGTGCCGAACGCCTCCCTGAAGAGGCCCAGGACCATCCCGATGCTGTCGCCCATGCAGGGGCGGATGTCCCCCGGGCTGTTGATCTGGAAAAGACGGCCTTCGGAGCCGCAGCGCGAGCAGGAGTCTCCCAGCAGCAGGGTCCCGCAGCTGTCGCACCACCTGCATTGCTCCTTCCCGTGGGCCGCATTCTTCTGAACCATTCGAACCGTCCTGCGCGATTATGGTCCACCTTTATAACCATGAGCAACATGCAAGGCCCTATGCAAGACAACGACGGCCTGACCCGCGTGAACACCGGGTTCGGAAAGCCCAAGTTCAGCCGCACCGAGGTCAGGGACATAGTTATCTCGATCCTGATCCTGTCCGTGGCGTTCACGATCCTCTACAGGACGGGCTTCGCCATGAACTACTTCAGGTACCACACCGGCTCCGAGGCCGCCGCCTACCTGGGGCTGTTCGGGCTCAGCGTGGTCCTTGTCGTCCTCAGCTTCATGCTCCACGAGCTCGGGCACAAGCTGGTCGCCCAGAATGCGGGCCTATGGTCCGAGTACCGCATGTTCCCCATGGGACTGGTCATCACCCTCGTCACATCGATGATCGGGTTCCTGTTCGCAGCTCCCGGAGCGGTGTACATCGCAGGGAACATGGACGTCAAGACCAACGGGAGGGTCAGCATCGCAGGGCCTGCGGTGAACGTGGCCCTGGCGGCGGTGGGGATCATCGGGACCGTGGCGTTCAACGGGACGTCGCTCCTGGTGCCGTTCTTCCTGCTGGCGGTGCTCAACTCGTTCCTGGCAGTGTTCAACCTGCTGCCCATACCCCCGCTGGACGGGTCCAAGATCATGAAGTGGAACGTCATCATATGGGGCTGCATGATCGCCGTCGCGGTGATGGAGCTCGTGACCATCTACACGATGGACGGGCTGTACTGGGCCTGAGCCGTCACAGTAAACTTCAAACCCTTGGACAATGGATTGCTCATCGTCCAAGGTGATCATTCTATCTCGCCGTCATGGGCCGTTGATACTGACGCATCGCCATAACAATGCTTTGCCAATGTGAGTATCAATGTGAGTATCAATGTGAGTATGTAACGACCGACAAACCTGAGCATGCAAGTATGATCGGAGATGCGGTCCTGTCTGATTTTCCTGTCCAGACAATCCGAAAGACAGTCGCCAAAAGCTGTGCCTCAGCAGAAAAAAGTGAAGCAAAGAGGTTTCGAAACGCATGAGGGGCGGGCCGTCAGGCCCTTTCCCCTCACATGCACCCGTCGCA
>CAVHQB010000048.1:0-12701 GCA_963637895.1 Lachnospiraceae bacterium | reverse complement strand
CATTATATATGCCCTTTCGGTTCGTGCCGCGACAGCCGACCGCGTTCGCAGAAGGCTGTGCATCCGATGCCCTGATGGCGATCTCGACTGTCTGTCAGTATCGCGCTTACTGCGGCACGATCCCGAATTGATATGGGGATCGATGACCGAGCCCCCCCCCCGGAGAAGGGTCCTGAAGATGCGGCTGTTGGTCGCACCTATTATCTACATTCCTATCAGATTACACCAGAGAGGATGGAAACATGAGCGGATGTCCTGAAGATATCAAGAACGAGCTTGGACTGGTCCATGTATATACCGGGAACGGCAAGGGAAAGACGACGACCGCCCTCGGGCTGGCGTTCCGCGCCACCGGAAGGGGCCTGAACGTCATAATGCTCCAGTTCCTGAAGCCCGACGGCTCCTACGGAGAGCACATAGCCGGGAAGAAGCTGGAAGGGTTCACGATCGTCCCTATGGGCGCAGACCACATGTGCGGCCAAACCGTTCCGAGAGAGGTGGACGAGGAGCTCACCCGCAAGGGCCTGGAGAAGGCCAGGGAGGTCCTGACTTCCGGAGAGTACGACCTGGTCATCCTCGACGAGATCAACAACTCCATGAAGTTCGGCCTTGTGGACCCGAAGGGCCTCATCGAGCTGCTGGAGTCCCGCGCCCCGCACACCGAGGTGGTACTCACCGGCAGAGGGGTCCCTCAAGAGATAATTGACTATGCGGACTTGGTCACCGAGATGAAGCTCATCAAGCATCCCTTCGACAAGGGCATCGGGGCCCGCAAGGGAATCGAGTACTGAACAGGGAGTCCCGACGGCTCCCTTTGAAGTACCGTCATGCGGTTTTTTGTACAGGAAACCAATCACGGCCCGCTATGACATTATTCAACAGCATCACCGAGACCATAGGGGAGACGCCGCTCGTGCGTCTGAACAGGATCAATCCCCCCGGGACGAAGGTCTATGTGAAGATCGAGAAGGGCAACCCCGCAGGCTCCATCAAGGACAGAGCGGCCCTCCAGATGATCAACGATGCTGTCGCCCGCGGTGATCTGAAAGAGGGAGGCACAATAGTGGAGCCCACCTCCGGGAACACCGGCATAGCCATATCCATGATCGCGGCCGCCAGAGGCTACAAGGCGGTCATCGTCATGCCCGACACCATGTCCAAGGAGCGCATCTCCCTGATGAGGGCCCACGGAGCGGAGGTCGTCCTCTCTCCCGGAGCCCAGGGGATGAAAGGAGCCGTGGACATGGCCGAGAAGATCCGCGCCGAGAGGGACGGCTTCATCTGCGGGCAGTTCGACAATCCCGCCAACGTCGCCGCCCACAGGACCGGCACCGGGAAGGAGATCCTCAGGGACCTGCCCGATGTGGACTACGTGTTCGCCGGAGTGGGAACGGGCGGGACCGCCAGCGGCATCGCCATGGCGTTCGCCGACGCAGGCTCCAAGGCCAAGGTCATCGGCGTCGAGCCGGCCGAGAGCCCGCTGCTCACCGAGGGCCATGCAGGCCCCCACAAGATACAGGGGATCGGAGCCAATTTCGTGCCGGGCAACTTCCACAGCGACCTCGTCTCAGAGGTGTGGACGGTCAAAGGCGAAGATGCGATCAGGATGTCGGTCGCCCTGGCCCGCGAAGAGGGCATATTCGCAGGGATATCCTCCGGCGGCAACGTCGCCGCGGCCATCAGGATGGCCGAGAAGGACCCTTCGGCCCGCATCGTGGCCATCCTCCCCGACGGCGGGGAGAAGTACATGAGCCTGGGAATCTACGAGTGATGATAGCATGCCGGTGAAGATTCCAGACGACCTGCCCGCGGCGTCCATCCTGGACTCCGAGAACATATTCGTCATGTCCGAGAAGAGGGCCGACACCCAGGACATCCGTCCCCTCGACATCCTCATCCTGAACCTGATGCCCACCAAGGTCGAGACCGAGACGCAGCTGCTCAGATGCCTGAGCAACAGCCCCCTCCAGACCAACGTGGAGTTCCTGCAGGCCGCGACCCATTCCTCGAAGAACACCTCCGCAGAGTACCTGAACAGGTTCTACAGGACCTTCGACGAGGTTAAGGACCGCAAGTTCGATGGGATGATCATCACCGGAGCCCCCCTCGAGGCCATAGAGTACGAGGACGTGGACTACTGGGACGAGCTCTGCAGGATCATGGACTGGACCCGCACCAACGTCTGCTCCACGCTGTACATATGCTGGGGCGCCCAGGCGGGACTGTACCACCAGTACGGCATCCCCAAGTACAAGCTCGGTTCCAAGATCTCGGGCATCTTCGAGCAGAGGCTCCTGTGCCGCAACGAGCCCTTGATGAGAGGGTTCGACGACCGCTTCTTCATGCCCCAGTCCAGGCACAGCGAGGTCAGGGCCGAGGACATATCCGTCAACCCCCACCTCCACATCCTGTGCGACTCGGAGAAGTCCGGCGTCGGCATCGTGATGTCCGAGAAGAACGAGGTGTTCATCACAGGGCACTTCGAGTACGACCCAGGGACCTTGGCATACGAGTACGAGAGGGACACCGACGCAGGCATGAACCCCCATGTCCCGGACAACTACTTCGAGGACGACGATCCCTGCAAGGACCCGATTGTCAGATGGAGAGGCCATGCCACGCTGTTCTTCACCAACTGGCTGAACTACTGCGTCTACCAGCTCACTCCCTACGACAAGGAAGAGATCGGAAACGTCAGACTTTGATGGTGCGGGGGTTCACGAGCTTCCCGACGATCGCGTCCCTGACGAAATCGTTCAGGCCCGTGGTGTCCCCGTCGCCGTCGATGACCTTCTGCACTTCGCAGGCGACGTGCTGGAAGACCTCCTTGAAGATCCTGCACGAGTCTCCGCCGTTGTTCTCCAGCCCGCACTCGTGGTAGGCGTCCATGGAGCAGCCTCCGTTGCAGAACTTGAACACGGGGCAGGACATGCACTTCTCCCTGCGCTGGACGGAGCCTAGGATGATCCTCCTGAAGCCATCGGATTTGAACAGGTCTCCGATGGCCCCCTCGTTTATGTTCCCCATGAGGAACTCCTGAGGGCAGGCCTTGGCGCACGGATAGACCGATCCATCAGGATTGACGCACATCCATTTGGTGAGGCAGGACGTGTGGGCGCAGTCCGACGGAACGGGGTCTCCCAGGTAGTTGAGGATGTACAGGTAATGGGGGATCAGCGGGACGTGGGCCTCGGCATCATGGAACCATGCGTCGAAGGCCTCGATGCTCCCTTTGATGTACTCGTCCGCATCGGGCACGGTGCCGTTGCACCTGGCGCATCCGGCAGGGATCACAGGGCTCAATGACAGGTTCGTTCCATCGGTCTTGAAGAAATCGTAGAGCTCCCTCTGCTTCAGAGCCGTCTCCGACGATATCGTGGCAGACACGGAGTACTTGTTCTCCTTGGCAGAGAGCATGGCCAGGGCCTTGGACGGGTCTCCGTCGCGGAGGACGGAATTGTACGGGCCCTCATAGGAGACTCCGACGTTGATCCTCTTCTCACGGCAATAGGCCATGAGACGGCGGTTGAGAAGAGTGCCGTTGGTCTGAATCGTATTGCTGCAACGGTTGGAATCCTTGCCGAAGTACTTCTCCTGAAGGGATATCGCATCCTTGTAGAAGGACATGGGGAGCGTCAGCGGTTCTCCGCCATGCCAGATGAACCATACGGTCTCGTACTCCTCGGAGCACTTCCGGATCAGGTTCTCCAATGTCTGGGGAGTCATCTCCCCTTTAACCCTCTCCTCGGGAGTGTGGTAGCAGTGGCTGCACGAATGGTTGCAGTACAGCGTGGGCTTGACCACTACCGACAGATAGGGCTTCATGCGCCGAGCCTATCAGAAGGGCCAGTAGGTCCAGGCACCGTTGAATCCGTTGGTGCAGTAGCAGCAACAGACCACGCAGACGACGACTCCTCCGATGAGGCATCCGTACCATCCGGGCGTGGAGCAGCAGCCCTTGTCGTCGCAGCAGCAGTAGTCGCACTTCGTGGATCCCTCGTGGTCGCCCTTGTCGTAGCGCTCGCTGTGGTCCGTCTCAGGAAGTCCCTCCATTGCGAACGCGATGAACGCGGACGGGGACTGGCTCTCGTAAAGTGCGGTCAATTTGTCTACCGATGCTGACTCGTACGACATTGGATACTCACCTACCGATGTATAAAATCGGTACGACTGCGGTACCTTGTGCGGATATATAAGAATTCTGACAGCCCAGGCATCAGCCAGCCGAGCGCATCAAGGCTTGCTGGCTACAAGCCGTACGCAATGATGGGACCAGGCGGCGGAACATGTACGCGACCGGACCCTGCCTGCGCTTCCGACAGGCCTGGGCCGATGTAGACTAGAATTATTAAAACCTAAAACAACACGACAGATTTAAGACCATAATACGGCGTCATCCGTAATGCCAGGGAGGTTGTCTGGACGCAGACTCCCTCTCTCACGGCTGCGACAGGCTCGCCCTGAGAATCCTGAAGGAGGTGAAATCATCACTGACAAGAGGGAGGACTGGGGCCTTAGAGTGGAAATTGCGGCCCTGGTCCTCGGAGTGGCTCGGCTGATCGTCGAGATCGCAGAGCTTCTCTGTTGAAAACCGACTTAGAAACCTCTTAAGGCCGTCTTCGGACGGCCTGCAAGGCCCACGCGATTCGATTTCTCTATTGCCGCTGATGGTATAAAATCCTGATTGAAGGAATCCGCCAAAGCAGATCACTGCAAGACCCCTCGCATGAAGAAGGACTGATGCCTCAAACTGGAATCCTCCCCTGCCTGGCATCCCAAAACTAATATCGCCCCCGATGAATCATGACGGCGATGTTCGGCTACACCACCCCGTTCTACGACAGGATGTCGCCCTCCGACATGACCCTCTACAAGAGGTACTACTGCGAGGGATGCCACCAGCTCAGGGACGGGTTCGGCCTCACAGGAACGCTGACCGTCAACTACGACATGACGTTCAACACGATCCTCCTGTGCGGGATCGCCGGAGGGCCGTTCGAGATCGGCCCCGGCGAGCGCAGGATATGCGTCCTCGACCACTGCAAAGCCCCTTCGGACCTCATGGAGCAGATGGCCGCGTACACCCTTATCCTCACCAAATGGGAGCTGTGCGACGACAGGACCGACAAGCCCTCGCTGAAGACGAACCTCATTTCTCTCACGCTGAACCGCGCCATCGAGAAAGCGGTGAAGAAGTACCCTCAGTACGACGACATCGTGGGCAGCGGCTTCGAGGCCCTCAGGAAGCTGGAGCTGGACGGGTGCCGCGACACGCTCCTCATGGGAAGGACGTTCGGGAGGAGCCTTTCCAAGGCCCTGGAGGACTTCGCAGGGGACTCCTGCCCCGACGGGCTCGGAGACGTGTTCACCGAGCTGACCGCGGCGGTCTACGTCATGGACGCGGTGGACGACCTGGACGACGACTTCATGGACGGAACCTACAATCCGATCCTGCCCGAGAAGGGGTTCGTGAACAAGAAGGACTTCGTTAACAGGAACCTATTCCAGGTCACCGGCCTGCTGAACGAGGCCATCGGCGGCCTCCAGGGGAGCTACTCCGGGATCAGGGAGCACATGAGGGGCAACCAGTCGATCTGCGACAACATCGTCTACTACGGGGTGCCGGTATCGGCCAAGAAGGTCGTGTCCGGAGACACCCAGGCCAAGGGGAGCGTGAAGAACGTCCTGTCCAAGAGGAGGGACAGGATGTCAGCATGACCCTGCGGGGTCGTAGTCGGAGCAGACGTCCAGCTCGAAGGCCTCCTGCCCGGTGAGCCTGCATGCGCCATCCGAGAAGGACGCGCAGTTCTCGCAGCATCCCGGCCTGTAGCGGCCGCATGTCCCGTCCCTCTCGGTCGGCCTCGATTCCGGAAGGCAGACCCAGAGTCCGTCGGCATGCTTGCAGAACCTGCACGTGCGGCATTTGCGGTAGCTCTCGTCCATGGTTCCGATGATGTCGGGCATCGTTTAAAGAACCCTTGGCCCGAAGCCTCCGACCCCAACATTATTAGCATGTCCGCGTTAACCCGGAGCCATGCGCGTCACCATGGCCTACATGGGCATACCCGGGTCCAATTCCGAGCAGGCCGCCATAGATTTTGCCGAGAAGAACGGGTTCGAGGACCCCGAGATGCTCCCCAGGATGGATTCTGCGGGCACCGTCCGCGCCATGGACGAGGAGGGCGCCGAGTACGGCGTCGTGGCCGTCAGGAACATCAACGCGGGGCCTGTCATCGAGACGCAGGAGGCCCTTGCCGGAAGGGACGACATCGAGTGCATCGACAGCATATGGGTGCCGATCCACCACTGCGTGTTCGTCCTGCCCGGGACGGAGAAGGTGGAGCATGTGGCGTCCCACATCCAGGCCCTGCTCCAGACCGCCGGCAGCCTCTCGGCCCTGTTCCCGGACGCGGACCGCATCGAGGTCGAGGACACCGCCGTGGCCGCCAGGTACCTCTCCGAGGGCTCCCTTCCGGAAGGGACCGCGGCAGTCTGCAGGGCCAACGCGGGAGAGATGTTCGGGCTGGAGATGATCCACGAGAACATCGAGGACCGCAAGGACAACATGACCGAGTTCCACCTGCTGAAGAAGAAGGCGTCAAGATGATCGCAGAGCAGATCGAGGAGGACGCACGCAGGCTCGACGAGATAATCGCCGGCCTGAACAAGGAGGCCGCCAAGCACAGGTCCGAGAGGGACGAGTACAACATGCGCGCCCAGACCCTGGTGGACAAGAGGGATAAGCTCCAGGCACAGGCCAGGAAGCTCTCCGCCCAGGCCGCCGTGTTCAAACAGCAGAGGGACGAATGCAACATGTGCGCCAGAGAGGCCAAGCAGAAGCGCGACGAGTGGAACGACCGCGCGGCCAGGATGAGGGCGGCCGGAGGCCTCGGCGACATAGGCGAAGCGCGCAACCAGGCCAGCAACTGGCATCAGAAGGTCGTCAAGAACTCGCAGGACGGGCAGGCGGCCCACGACAAGATGCACTCGCTCATGGACGAGGCCGACAAGCTGAGGGCGCAGGCCCAGGAATGCCACGAGCAGATCGCCATCCTCAGGAAGGCGGCCGATGCGGAGCACGAGAAGTACATCGAGGCCGTCAGGAAGATCGAGAAGGTCAGGGACGAGCTCCCCGATTGATGTCAGTCCGGGAACAGCATCACGTCGCTGCGCAGCAGCCTCATGAACCTGTAGGTGCGGATGCGGCCGGTCTTGGGATCCGGCAGGTCCCTTTCGCCGGCGCACTTGTAGTTGCATTTCTCCAGCACCCTGCCGGAAGCCTCGTTCTCCGTGTCGAAGCGGGCCTGTATGAACGTGTAGCCGGTGAAGTCGAATATGAACCTGGACACCGCGGTCAGGGCTTCCGTCATGATCCCCCTGTCCCAATAGTCCTGGGAGAGGCAGTAGCCGATCTCGCACCACCCCTCGTCCCGATGGTCCCTGACCGCCGTTATGCTCCCGATGGGGCGGTTGGTCTCCGCCCAGACTATGCACCAGTCCATGGAGCCCAGCTCGTACTCTTCCACCCATGACGATATGACCGCGCGGGTCTCATTGACATCGGCATGAGGCGACCACGTCGTGAACGCCGCCACCTCGGGGTCGGACATCCATTCCCTGAAGCATGCCTCTGCATCATCGGCCGAGAAGCGCCTGAGCTCCAGGCGCGGAGTGACGAGATGGAGCGTGCGGACCGTCATGATACCTCGATCTGGAGCGAGGACATGACGTCCAGGGCCTTCTCGCCCAGGGCCCTGTCGTAGCTCGCCACGCAGTCCCTCCTCACGACTATCCTCGCCTGAGGGCTCGCGGTCCTGGCGATGACGGCGTTGGCCATGACGCAGATGTTCGTGGCCACCCCGCACAGCTCGATCTCGTCGTAGTCCGGGAGGATGCCCAGGAGCTCCCGGCATCCGAAGGTGCCCTTGCGGAGGATCCTGCAGCCTTCCGACAGCTCACGGACCTTCCCGTGCAGCTCCCAGCCCTCGGTCCCCTCTATGCAGTGGGGCACGGGGAGCATCTTGCCCTCCAAGGTGTCGAGATAGCCGTCGCCGTGGGTGTCCATGGTGAAGACAACGTCGTCGGAGGATGCGAGGTATTCGCGCACCCTCCCGCAGACGGCATCCTCTATGGCGACGGCGTCGGCGCTGCCGAGAGCTCCGTCCACGAAGTCGTTCTGGTAGTCTATGACCAATAGCACCCTCATGGATGCCCCTGATGGATCAGACCTTAATCTCCATAGCGGCGCTGGTGTTCCGCCTTATGACATCGTAGACCTTGCTGAACGGGATGTTCTTGGAGATCGCGATGTCGACGCAGGACATGCCGTGGCGATAGGCCTTCAGGATGACCTCCTCGAAGCTGCCGTCGATCGGCATGACCTTGCGGGGCTTCTTGCGCCCGAGCTCGTCGATGTCCTGGGCCCAGGTGCGGGTGGTGCACATGGGGCACCTGCAGGGGACCTTGCTGCCTTTCGAATGCCAGACATACCCGCATCTCTTGCAGGTATGCTCCTGTGGAGGCGTGTTCCATTGATGTGATCCGCACGACGGGCATCTCTTGGGCGTTCCGTTGTGGGAGTTCCATGTATGGTTGCAGCGGAGGCAGGTCACCTTGAGCTCCGGATTGTCCCATTTGATGGAACGGCACTTCGGACACCTTTTCGGGTGCTCATCCCCCCTGGGGGTCCAGATATAAGAGCACCTGGCGCACTTCACTGCGCCGCCTGTTGCTTTGTCTGGAGGCATAATATACATTTGGGCTTGTATAGTATTTATTTCTTTCTAAAATATATATAAGTTGGATGTAAAGCCCATCCCATCGGGGCGGAAATGTCACCATCCGTAGCGGAATCCGAGCCAGATGGCGAAGTAGATGCGGGCGTTCCGGGGCCTGCGGAGGATGGCGGCGAAGCCCTTCGGCACGGAGGCGGTCCTGCCCAGAGGGCGCATGGCGTCGGCGATGTCGGAATCGGACCATCCCGCGAAGATGCTGCGTGCCTCCATGAAATGAGGGTCCCTGTAGATGCAACGGGAATACCATCTGCCGTAGCGCTCCGGCTTTCCGGCGATGATCGCTTCCGCGGCCTTCCTGCCGGAGAGCATGGCCGCTCCGATCCCGCCGTAGCAGAGGGCGTTGGCGAGAGCGGCCGCATCGCCGACCAGCAGGGCGTTCCCGGAGACGGCCTCGGGCACGCCTCCGAACGGGAGGTGCCTGGCCCCGCGGGACACCGTCCCCGTCGGCTCCTGATGGCCCTTCGGGAACCCTATCGACACATATCCGTCGTGGGAAGGGAACCTCCACGCGTAGCATCCGCAGTACTCCTCGCCCACGGTGAAACCCAGGTCGGCCTGCTCGCCGGGCGATATGGTGTTGACGATGGGCAGCATCCCTGCGGGAGACGTTCCGAAGATGTCCCTCCTGACCACGGAATGGGCCCCGTCGGCGCCGATGAGGTGCTTGCAGGAGATCCTCCCGGCGGTGGTGTCGGCGACGAAACCGTCGCCGTCCCTCTCGATCTTATTGGCGGTGCCCCTGACGAGCCTGGCCCCGCAATCCTTGCGGAGACTTGCCAGCATGGACGGGCGGTCGATGACCGCGCCCTTCACGGGCATGGTCACGGACATGCCGTCGGAGGACGAGATCGTTATCCCGTCCACGTCCCGGACCCTGTGCTCCCTTCCGACGCCGTTCAGCTTCAGCATCCTCTCGCTGACGGCCTCCCCGCACACGGAATGGTATCTCGGAATGGCACCGTCGGACAGCCTCTCCAGGAGCACGACGTCCAGCCCGCTCCCCTTGAGCGCCATGGCCGCGGACGCTCCCGCCGGACCCGAGCCTATTATGAGGACATCCGTTTCCATGGTATCACGCCAGAAGGATCAATTGCTTGGACACGGCCATCCTGATCCTCATCATCAGGGTGCACTGGCCGTGCATCTCGTCCGTGTACTCCACGCTGGACTCCAGGTCCCTCAGGAAGGTCTCGGCGCACTGTTCCGTTATGCTGCGGGAGTAGATCAGGACGTTGGTCTCGAAATTCAATGACAGGGACCTGTGGTCCATGTTGGCGGACCCCACGGAACAGACGTCGTCATCCATCAGCACCATCTTCTCGTGGACGAATCCGTCCCTGTACCTCCAGACCCTGACGCCCTGATCCATCAGGAGCTTGGAGTAGGTCCTGTTGTTCCAATAGACGAACATGTGGTCCTTCTTATCGGGGATGAGGATCCTAACGTCCACTCCCCTGCGGACGGCGTTGCCCAGAGCGGTGACCATGGACTCGTCCGGAACGAGGTACGGGGTGGTGATGTACAGCCTGCGCTTGGCCCTGGACATCATCGCCAGGTACTGCATCTGCACGGGGTTGTTCGGCATGGAGTCGGGGCCTCCGGACACGACCTGCATGCTCGCATCGCCGTCCTTGGGGATCCCGGAGTCGAAGTAGCGCTCCAGCGGCCTCATGGGGTCGCGCTTGGCGCTGTACTGCCAGTCGGCGCAGAACCTGACCATCAGCGGGACCACCCCCGGGCCGACCACCCTGACGGTGGCGTCCCTCCAATGGCCCAGCGGGCCCTCTCCGAGGTACTCGTCCCCGATGTTGAACCCGCCGCAGTACCCGATCTTCCCGTCGATGACGGCGATCTTCCTGTGGTTCCTGTTGTTCTTCTTGGGGCTCAGCATCAGGTTGATGGAGGAATGGAACATCGCGTAGTGCCCTCCGGCGTTGATGAACCTGAATATGCCTTCCTTCGGTCCCTTCCCGATGCCGAATCCGTCGGTGAGGAGCCTGACCTCCACTCCTTCCCTGACCTTGTTGATCAGGATGTTCATGACGGTGTTCCCCACGCGGTCGTTGCGTATTATGTAGTATTCTATCAGGATGGTCTTCTCCGCGGCGCGGAGGTCCTCCATCAGCGCGGTCATCTTGTCGTTGCCCTCGGTGTACAATGTCATCTCGTTGCCGCGGGTGTACGACCATGCTCCCGCGCGCTCCATGAGCTTGGCCATGGCGTACTCCTCGGAGAGCGCCGGGTTCCCGCCCAGGTCCTTCTCCAGTATGTTGGACTGCACCTCGGCCCCCTTCATGAGCTGGGCGTCCGTGATGTTCTTGGGCATGAACTTCCTGCGGTTGTAGATGGTCGAGCCCATGTACATGTACAGGATGAAGCCCACCGGTGGCAGCAGGACCAGTATGATCAGCCATGTCAGGAACACGCGGGGATCGTACTTCTCCAGAAGGAACATGATGAAGAGGGCGATGACGTCCGCGATGACGATGACCATGACCAGGTCCGAGATGACGTTGGTGTACGACAGGATCTGGTCTGCTGATGTCATCACGGTCTCCATGGCCTGAGGGTATTTGTCACTATTCCCAGAGGCTCCGGCCTGCATGGAAAGATGTCAGACGAAGACCATCTGGACGAGGAGCATGTACAGCACGGTCCCGACGCCTATGCTCAGGAGGATGTTGCGCTTCCAGACGTGGAGCGCGATGACGGTGACGCAGGCAATGAGCTCCGGAAGCCCGTAGGGATACTCCAGGACGGAGGTGGACTTGAGGCAGTATACCACCAGCATCCCGATGATGGCGGGAGGCAGGACCTTGCCGATGTAGACGACAGTGGGCGGGACCTCCTTGCCCTTGGGGAACGCCAGGAAAGATGCGGCGCGGGTGGCGAAGGTGGCAACGGCGACCACCAGGATCATCGCCAGGGACGTTATCGGATCAAGCATCCTCTGCGCCTCCTCCAGCCTCGGTCTCGAACCTCTTCCTGCAGACCATGATCACAGCGACGATCAGCAGCATCGTGGGCAGGACGAAGCTGTCCGCGCCGAACACCAGCAGGCACACCAGCGCGGCGCAAAGGCCGAGGACTTCGGACATCCTGTTGCCGCGGGACATCCACATCTCGATGAACAGCACGAGGAAGAGGGCGGTCATGGCGAACTCTATGCCCGTGGAGTTGAAAGGTATCGCAGTGGCCGCCAGCGACCCGATGACCGCGCCCGCCACCCAGTAGATCTGGTTCAGCAGGGTTATGGAGAACACGAAGTCCTCCTCGTCCACGTCCTCGGGGACCTTGGTGGTGCAGACCACGGAGTAGGTCTCGTCGGTCATGCCGAAGATCATGTACCACCTCCTGCGGCCGAAGCGGTTGTAGCGGTCCACCAGGGACAGGCCGTAGAAGACGTGCCTGATGTTGACCATCAATGTCAGGAAGATGGCCTGCACGAACGAGTATCCGGGAACGAAGAAGTTCACCGCCAGGTACTGCCCCGAGCCGGCGTAGACCACGATGCTCATGAGCGCCGCCCAGAACACGTTGTAGCCCATGTCGGCGAACATGACGCCGAAGGCCAGGCCTATGAACAGGTATCCTGTCAGGATGGGGATGGTGTACGGGAACGCCTTCCTCATCGCATAGCCGAGCTCGCTCATCCTATCTTCTTCGATGGTATCGAGGCGGGGCCTTCGGCCCCATATGTAAATTCATTCGGGCTAGGTGACCAGAAAGTTGGTACTCGATGTGTGTCCTGCCAGTGAAACTATCGTCGTTACCTTTATCATCCAAGACTGCGAGCCTGCTTACCGATGTCCTGCATAACCGTGCTGCTGAGGCTCCGTCCAGACAAGAAACAGCAGCGCAGGCTATGCAAGACCCTCGAGATCTGCAGAGAGACGTGGAACCGCC
>CAVHQB010000047.1:0-12805 GCA_963637895.1 Lachnospiraceae bacterium | reverse complement strand
TACTCCACCGCCATGCGGGACCTGCTCTCATAGAGCCCGCCCCCGATGTCCTTCGCAGGCTCGGCGGACAGCTCCAGGCGGAGCCCGAGGGCGCCGACGGCCTCGTTCAGCTTGGACATGTAGATGGGATCGCGTATGTCCATCAGGAACGACATGTCGTAGCTGGACATCACGTCCCTGAGCACCAGCAGGCGCCCGGCAAGGTTGTCCTGGTCTTCGGCCATATCGTCCTCATCCTCGAAGGCGTATTCCTCTTCCGGGCTCATGCCTTCACGACCAGGCTCTCGTCCAGGACATATCCGTAGAGGTCGAAGTACAGCCACTCCCAGTCGACTCCCGCCACCTCGGTGCCCTCAGGCACCTGGTAGACGACGCAGTAACGGACCTCGTTGCCGAGGGCGACGGTCACGTCGGACAAGGATTCATACGAGCTCGAATAGTGGACCGTTGCGATATAGTCGTAGCTGTACGCGTTGCCGTTGGCCACCCTGACCTGCGGCGCTCTGACATTCAGCCCGTCCGTGTGCCCGACGTTCTTCACCACTATGTCGGCCAGGACGAACCTCATCCCTTCATCGGGAGACTCCGTGTAGGTGCCGTAGGACATATTGTACGTGAAGGGGTCCAGCTCGGACACGGCGTAGTTGTACGATGCCTTCCCGATCACATCGATCGGATAGCTGGTCCCGTCTATGTACAGCGAGAAGGGCTCGTGATCGGAATACGTGTTCATCTCGTAGCTATGCTCCGAGCCTCCGGACGCGAAGGTCCCGGTGACCTTTATGATGCTCATGCCCAGCACGTTGGTCCCCTTGACCACGTCGGCGCTCTTGATATCGGAATCGTACCCGAACTTGTCGATGTTCTCCTTCGCCTGGGCCTTGTAATCGTAGCTGTCCGAACCTACCACACAAGCCACGACCACCAGCGCCACCACCACGACGGCGACTCCAATCAGTATCTTCTTTCTCTTTCCATCCATGGAATTCCTCCATTCCCGCAGATGGCTTCCGGCCATTGCGCATATTGAGGTATGAGATGGAAGTATAATAACCGCTGTTTGTAATGATTGTAATACTGTATATGTCCGTAATGTTGGTAATACCATACCGGTCGGACAGACCGTACTGGACCGCAATGCCTGTAATGCGGTCGGAAGCAATGAGCCAGACAGACAAAAATCGCAGACACGGAGACGATGCAGGACCGGCTCTGCAGCAATGAATCTAAGGGATGATGGAGCCTAGAAAAGCAGGGCTGGATCAGAAGATGCACTCTTCGAGGTCGGGCTTGACAGCCACTATGAAGACCTCGTACTCGTGGACGGATTCGTCCGAACGGTCGTCGTTGAACACGCCTACAAAGTCGTATTCATCGCCGATCATGCCTTTGGAAAAGGAGTCATCAGCCGACTTGCGACCCTCGTTTTCACCGAACATGGATTCTCCAATATCCATATCTCCTCGGAGGTATAAATAACCGAACCGAAGGTCCCGCGCCTCATGTCTGGGACATCGGCACCGAAGAGCAGGGCCATGTTTATACCGTCCTTTTGACATGCGCAGTCCATGAAGATTGCCAGCAGGATAGCAGACATACCGATGTCGGGCATCAGGAAGATGTTCGACCTCGCCGGCCCGGGATCCATAAACCTGGGCCTCGGAGAGCCCGACCTGGCCCCTCCGGCGGAGGCCATCAAGGGGATGGTCGACGCGGCCGAATCGGGCAAGAACAAGTACGGCCCCACCGCAGGCATCCCCGAGCTCAGGGACGCCGTCGCCTCCTACTTCTCCAAGTACGGCCCGATAGAGGGCTCCAACGTCATGATCACCCCCAGCGGGTCCACAGGCCTCCTGGAGATCACCCAGAGCATGATCGACCCCGGGGACAGGGCACTTGTGCCAGACCCCGGATTCGTCATCTACAAGCCCCATGCGGAGCTCGCGGGCGCCGAAGCCGTGGGCTACAGGCTCACCGACGATGGCGCCTTCCAGCCGGACATCGACGACATACAGTCCAAGATAACCCCGAACACTTCCATGATAGTTGTCAACACCCCCTCCAACCCCACAGGAGGTGTCCTCACCGAGGAGAGCAAGAAGGCCCTCTGCGACATAGCGCGCGACAAGGGCATCACGATCCTCGCCGACGAGGTCTACAGCGAGTTCATCTACGAGGGGAAGCACGTCTCCTTCCTGGACAGCCTCGACTGCGCCGTGGTCGCCAGCGGGTTCTCCAAGATGATGGCCGTCACCGGATGGCGCCTCGGGTTCGTCTGCGCCGACAAGAGCGTCATGGACACCCTGGTGAAGATGCAGTACCACGTATGTGCCAGCCCCGGCATGCCGGCCATGTACGGAGTCCTCGCCGCATTCCCCGCCATAGACCCTTACCTGGAGAACGCCCGCGCCGTCTTCAAGAAGCGCAGAGACCTCATCGTCAGCAGGATCAACGACATCGACGGCATGTCCATCGTCCCTCCCAGAGGAGCGTTCTACGCCTTCCCTGGCTTCGACAAGGACATCTCCTCCGCAGATCTCGCCAACAGGCTCGCCAAGGCCGGGCTCATATGCACGCCTGGCTCTGCGTTCGGGGCCTACGGAGAGAAGCACCTCAGGTTCTCCTATGCTGCGGACGAGTCCAAGATAGAATCGGGAATGGATATATTGAAGAATGTCATGGAAGGGCTCTGATACCATGACCGGCGAACCAGATCCAAATGCAGCGCTGTTCGGAAACGACGAGCCCGAGGAGGACCCCGAAGAGGCCTTCATGAAAGAGACCTTCGGGAAGAACCCCAACAGGACATCGGCGATCGCGGACATCTTCGGCAATGAGCTCATAGCCACCGCCTGCGAGGAGTCCGAACTTCCGGAAGAGGCCAAGAGGAGCCTGATCTTCAAGATGACCGCCAACAGCGTCCTCGACATCATCACCGAATGCCTCTCGCCCGACATGGCCGAAGAGGTCCTCGGATGCCTGGACGGGTACCTGGGGATGTGCCTGGTCAACAAGAAGAACAGCGTCGACATCATGGGAGAGCTCAGGAAGGCCGTCATGAGCGTCAAGCAGGAGGAGGGCGAGTCCGACGAGGACTACTCCAGGAGGCTCTCCGACATGGAGGACGCCTGGTGGAGCATCCCCCAGCCCCTCCTGAACGGCAGGAACCCCGACGACGCCATCATCGAAGAGATGAAAAGGTACGGATTGAGCGAATGAGCGACGGTTGGTGCAAGGCATCCGCCCCCGGGAAGTTCGTCATCCTCGGGGAGCATGCCGTGGTCTACGGCAAGCCCGCAGTCGTCCTTGCAGTGGACATGAGGATGACCATCTCCGTGAGGGAGTCGCGCTTCAACACCATAAACGGCGAGAAGATAGACTTCAGGAGACAGCCCCACCTCAGGTACCTCACCCGCGACCTGCGCCACGCCATAGACATCCGCACCGAGAGCGGGATCCCGGTCGGTTCCGGCCTCGGGTCCTCAGCCGCCCTCTCCGCCGCCATGGCCCTGGCCCTGGACGAGCTGGAGCACGGCTCCATGAGCGAGCAGGAGCTGGTCGAGGAGGCCTACGGCGCGGAGCTGTTCGCCCAGGGCAACGGCAGCCCCATGGACGCATCCGCGTGCGTCCACGGCGGCGGGATCGCCATAAACCTGCCCGAGACCGGGCGCAAGCACCTCTGGACGATAGAGCGCGGGGAGAGGAGATGGTCCGTATCGGACGTCGACGTCCCCGACATGACGTTCGTCATCGGGAACACCGGGGTCAAAGCGCCCACGGGCCCCCTGGTGGACAAGGTCCGCAGGTTCATCAACCACAGCTCCTTCGCCGCCGACATCGTGAACGACATCGAGGACGTCACCGTCGAGGGCAGCGCCGCCCTTGCTAGGAAGGACGTCGAGGGCCTCGGCAGGCTCATGACCGAGGACCACAAGCTGCTTTCGATCCTCGGAGTGTCCAGCCCCGAGCTGAACAAGCTCGTCAACGCCGCCCTGCCCTATTCTTACGGCGCCAAGCTCACAGGAGCGGGCGGCGGAGGATGCATGATCGCCCTCACCGACAGCCCCGGGAAGGTCTGCAAGGCCATCGAGGCCCGCGGAGGGACGTCGTACGTCGTCAAGACGGGAGTCCCCGGAGCGATGCTCCACCCGAGCTGATATGATGGGGTCCGTAGAGCTGAACAGAGAGGTCGAGAGGCTCCGCAACTCCTGCATCGCATGCGGGAGGTGCACCAAGGTCTGCCCCTCGTTCAAGCACGGAGGGTTCGACCCCATGGAGGTCATGGTCGGCGGCTCCGCCGACCTTTCCCTGTGCATATGCTGCGGGACCTGCTCCCAGATCTGCCGCAGGTCCGACCCGCTGAAGGTCATGATGGACCTGATCGCGATCGAGAGGGGCCTGCAGCCTTCGGAGCTGTTCAGGAGCACGGGGTTCATCATGCCCCTGCCCTCCGACCCCCCGGAACCTGTCTGGACCGGGGACGAGGTGAAGGTCATGCCCGGATGCGTGGCCAAATGCAAGATCCCTTATGTCGTCTATGCCGCTTCTTCGGCATTGAGGTCCATAGGTTTCGCCGCATCGGAGCTCGAGGGCAGCACATGCTGCCTCCACCCTGCCCAGTTCAGGGACATGGCGGAGTCCGAGAGGAGATCGTACCGCGTCAGGATGAAGGAGGCTGCGGGGAAGAGCAGCCTCATCACATTGTGCGCCGGATGCAGCGGCGAGTTCAACGACTCCGGGATCGAAGCCGACCACATCATAAGATTCCTGGCGAAGCACCTCGACAGGCTTCCGAGGTTCGGCGAGCCGCTGAAAGTGGGCATGGAGCCCGGATGCTCTGCAGCCCCTTTCGCCGACGAGATGCGCCAGGTGCTGGAAGCCATGAACTGCGTCGTCGTCAACAAGGATTTCGGATGCTGCGGGAAGAGCACGCCCGTGGCCGCTCCCCTCATGGACGAGAGGGAGAAGGAATGCGAGGGCGCCGAATGGATCGTCGTCGGATGCCCCATGTGCCAAGTCAAGTACGACCAGCACGGCGGCATACCGTCGATGCACATCTCCGAGCTGGTCGCCATGGCCGCCGGGGACGGGAAGTCCCTGGAATGCCATAAGAACAGGGCCTGAGAATCACTTCGTGGCGCAGATGAAGAACGAGTAGGGGAGGTAGACCTCCTTCCCGTCGACGTTGATCTTGTAGGAATCGCGGCCGTCCGTCTCCAGCGAGAGCTTCTGGACGCCCATCTCGATCAGGAGGTCCGTGTCCCACTGGGGGCGGCGCTCCCTGCTCAGAGGCAGGTCGCGGGCGATGTCGCGCATTATACGGACGTCCACCCCTCCCACATCGGCATGCTCCGTGCGCTCGGGCTTGCTCCTATCGGCTTCCTCATACTCCCTGTCATAGAGGTACAGGTAGTGGTTGGCATCGAAGAGCATCATCTTCCCGCCGCGCTTCAGGACGCGCATCCATTCGCGGTAGGCCTTCTCGGGATCCTCCAGGTCCCATACGAGGTTCCTTGAGATCACGACATCGAAGGAGTCGTCGGCGAAGTCCAGGTTCTGAGCGTCCATCCTGACGAACGTCGCGTCGATACCGGCCGCGTCGCAGTTTGCCTTCGCCTCGTCCAGCATGGCCTGGGTGTAATCCACGGCGACGATCTCGTGGCCTTCGGGGCCCAGGATCATCGGGAAGAACCCCGGACCGGTGCCGACATCCAGGATCCTGTACTTCCTCCCGGGCTCCAGGTGGTTGTTGATGATGTCCAGCCAGTGCTTCGCCTTCCCGGTCCTGATGGTGTCCATGACCGAGGTGGAGTAGCCTTCCGCCCTGAGTGTCCAGTAGTCCTTGATGTTCTCCAGTTGACCGCTCATCGAAGCCCCCAAGTAACACGAATTTAAATATATTATTACCAATGCATTTCCAACAAGGGGAACCATGAACGGAAGCTACGTCGGAGCCGGGATCGTCGTGGTGCTGCTGTGCCTGGCGGCCACTGTCACAGGGTACGTGTTCATCCATCTGAGCGAGAACGACGAGAAGCTGCCCGATTACGTCCTCGAGGGCACCTGCACCGACTCCGAAGGGAACGTCTTCCCATGCAGCGGCAAGGTGACCGTGGTCAAATACAACGAATCTTCCCGCGAATCCCTCATCTCATACGTATTCGACATCGATGGCGAATACGGAATAAGGGCCACGCTGGCCAGGGATACGGACGGGACTCCCGTAAGCTCCCTCCACAAGATGGTCGGCACCTATGTCGAGGACGGTGTGGAGATCGCCAAATGGAGCGACCTCTCAGAGATGTGCTGGTTCCACATAAGCTCGGACGGCAAGGTCCTGAAGGTGCAGGTCACCCTTGACGGGATCCTCTACACTGCCAAGATTTCCGGATGAAGCTCGTATGCACGCTCGGAACCGCGTCATATTGAAGTTCCAGAGACATGTTGTAGTTACATTTTGATAACAAACTACTTGAGTCAAGGGCCTGATTGTCGAATAGGGTTGCGGTTCTTCGGAACCGGATGCGTTCGGATGCATCGACCCTGACGTCCCTTTATGGGATGTCTATCGTGATTGCGACCTCATGGTCACAATAACGATATGGATACCGAAACGGCACACACCATCAAACACTTTATGTGGCGGTTCCGTACTAGCCGAGTGCAATAGTCTCGACCAAACGGGACTTCCCGCCTTCACGGCAAGATCCTTACGAACCGTCCCGAATTACAAACTATCAGCGTTTATTCCCCTGAATATAACTACAAGCCACACAGACGCACTGGATCACAAGACCCCATAGTCCTTGAAGAAGTCGTCTATGTCCACCAGATCGCTGTAGTCATAGGATGCGAACTTCGAGAAGTACTCGTCGAACAGCTCCCTGTAGTCCAATCCGGTGTCCAGGTCCGGATACATAACGTTCTGGTAGAACACCATCTCCACGATGTACAGCGGGCTGTTCCCGGCCTCCCTGGCCATCCCCAGGTAGTGGATGTCCACGCCGGAGTCCTTCAGCATCTGCGCGTCCGCTTTGATGCACTCGTCCAGGTCCCTCTGGTGCCTCATGCCGTCGTGCTCGTTGTCCATGTAGAAGACCGTGTTCCCCCTGGCCTCCTCGCGTATAACCGAGAGAATCTGCTCGGCGGTGAGGCTGTTGTAGTTCTTCGAGAGGGCCTTGTTGCTCTGGCCCGCCGCATGCACTCCCGCCCACTCGGCATGGATGTTGTTGGTGTTGTCCTTCCCGGTGATGCTGTAGGTCCCCTCCGAATACGCGGGAGAGCTGCGGGCCATGATCAATGACTGCTTCTCGTCCTCGGAAAGCGTCGCAGCTGCGACGGTCAGCTTGGACATTATCCCGTCATGCCATTCCAGATACTCGTATGTCTTCGCCAGGTCCCCCTGCAGGAGGTATCCGAGCATCAGTATCGAACGGTCGATGTGCTCGTTCGGATAATCCACCGAGCTGTTGTCCGACGTGCTGACCATCATCACATCGATCCCGGCTGGATTGAGCCTGCTCTTGGACAGCTTGTCCGCATTGACATCGGGATACCCGGGGATGTAGACGTCCACGCCGGCCTTCATCATCGCTTCGTAATCGGGCGTCTCGGTCTCCCCGAATGATGCCGCAGAAGAGAACGCGGGGTTCATCCCGCTCCAATAGGACTTGATCGTGGAATCGACCATCACCACCTTGTCGCAGAGCCCGGCGACGTCTGCCACATAGGCTCCGCTGCAGTACCCTATCGCGATGGTGCTGACCGGCCATGACACTTTGGAGTTCACATAGTAGTTGTCTATGTAGTAGACATCGACCTCCTCGGCGGCCAGTATCCTCTCCAAGTACTCTATGTCGTCCTCGTCCACCCTGCCGTCGCCGTTGGCGTCCGCCAAAGTGGTCATCCTGTTGGTCCCGTCCAGGATCCCGCGGATGTAGTCCACGTCGAAGGCGTCTATATGGTCGTCCTCGTCGGCGTTGCCGTAGACCCAAAGCCTGGAAGAGCTGTCGGGGAAATCGGATTCCGCTACGGTCGTCCCGACGATGGAGCCGGGCCCGCTCCGCTCGCCGTCATCTCCTCCCTGGAGGAGGACCGCGGTTGCGGACGCTATGAGTATGAACGCTATGAATGCCGCCAATGCGACACGTCCGTCCGGCCTCCGACGGGACGGCTTCTCCTCGGAATCTTCGGCCTTCTCCGACCGGCGGATCCTCATGGACGGGGCATCTCCATTATCGGGCCCCGACGGCAGCATGGCCACATGCCTCACACCGTCGATGTCCATGACCTTGGCGTCCACGCCGTACACGTCACGGATGTTGCCCTCGGTCAGGACCTCGTCCACGGAGCCGTCGGCGAAGATCCGGCCTCCGCTCATCAGCAGGACGCGGTCTGCGTAAGCTGCGGTGATGTTCAGATCATGGCAGACCATCAGGACGATGACCCCGTTCTCCCTGGCGTACTGCCTCAGGAGGCGCATGACCTCCATCTGGTAGCGCACGTCGAGGTTCGACGTGGGCTCGTCCAGTATCAGGACCTTGGACTCCTGCACCATCCCGCGGGCGATCATAGCCCTCTGGAGCTGGCCTTGGCTCAGCTCCCTGATGTCGCGGTCCGAGAGGTCCTCAAGGGACATGGCCTTGAGAGCGTCCTCGACGATGTCCAAGTCCTCGGGGGAAGTGGTCCATCCGGCGTGCGGATGGCGCCCCATCAGGACGGCTTCCGCAACAGTCATCGAGAACACATTCGACACCGTGTTCGGGACGTAGGCCATCTCGCAGGCGACGTCGGGAAGGCTCATGGATGCCACGTCCCTCCCGTCCAGGAGCACGCGCCCGGAGGCGGGCTTCAGCAGCTTGTTGATGCACTTGACCAGCGTTGTCTTCCCGACCCCGTTGGGGCCCAGTATGCAGACCAGCTCGGGCTTGTCGATCGTCACCGAGATGTCGGACAGCACCTGCCCGCTGCCGTATCCGAAGGAGACATCCTGCAGCTCGATGACGGTCATGACCAAACCTCCTTGCTGCTGCGCAGTATGAGGTACATGAACAGGGGCCCTCCGATGCATGCGGTGATGACCCCAACCGGGAGGATCGTGGGCGCGGCGATGGTCCTGGCGACTATATCCGATGCCAACAGCAGCACGGACCCGAATATGCCTGCGGCCGGGATCAGGTACCTGTTGTCGGCGCCTATGACCAGCCTGGCGATGTGCGGGGACACCAGCCCCACGAACCCGATGACGCCTGTGAAGCTCACGACGGATGCCGCCACGAGCGTTATCACCAGCAGCATCACGAGCCTCTGACGGTCCACGTCGACCCCGAGGGTCTTGGCGCTGTCGTCTCCGATGCCCATGACGTTCAGCCTGTTGGCCATGTACTGCACGTAGAGGGAGCCGGCGACGGCGACGATGAAGACGAGCACCAGCTCGCCGAGATCTATGGAATCAAGCGTCCCGACGGTCCAATTGTACACAGTGGCCAGGTCCTCAGGGTCGGCCACGAGCATGAACAGCTGCGTCATGGCGTTGAAAAGGTACATCAGGGAGATCCCGCAGAGGATCATCATGGTCGGTGTGGCCCGCCTGAACCTGCTCAGGAACAGTATGACCATGGCAGGGATGATCGCGAACACGAACGCGTTGATGATTATCCCGCCGCCCGAGACCAGCTCGATCCCCAGTATTATGGCGAGGGCGGCTCCGAACCCCGCTCCGGAGGAGATCCCCATGGTATAGGGGTCGGCCAGCGGGTTCTTCATCATGCTCTGCATGACCGTTCCGCAGACGGCAAGTGCGAAGCCGCACACTATCGCACCGAGGATGCGGGGCAGCCTCAGGTCCAGGACGATGTGCGCCACTGTCGGGTCGGGCTGCGGATGCCCCGTGATGGCGTTCCATATCGTGGTGTATACCTCAGACGGGCTTATGGGGTATGAACCGAGCATCGCGGAGTACGTCGCAAGGACGATGCAGACGGCCAGGCATATCAGGATGAAGATCGCCTTCTTCCTGACGGAGCTCAGATAAGAGGCTCTGAACCCTCCGGATACGTGCGCGTCCGCTGTCCGCTTCATGTTTGGCGGATGGGTCGACCGTATATTAGTGTTACGAATTTTTATTTAGTATGTCATCAATCCCATCGCGATGAATCCGCTCCGCAACCACTGGGACGTCCGCTCTGCCGAATACAACGACTTCGTCGTCAAGGGCTATTCGGACATGAGGGAGCGCCGTTCCTGGCAGGACCACTTCACGTCCATCCTGGGAGAGGATAAGCTGAGGATCCTCGATGTGGGCTGCGGCCCCGGCATCGTGTCCATGCAGCTGGCGGACCTGGGGCATGACGTCACATCGGTGGATTTCTCCGAGAGGATGCTGGAGTTCGCCAGGAAGAACGCGGCGGACAACGAATTGTCGATCGATTTCCGCCACGGCGATGCCATGTCTCTGGATTTCGAGGACGGTTCCTTCGATGCGGTGGTCAGCGACTACATGCTCTGGACCGTTCCCGATCCGGAGAAGGCCGTGTCCGAGTGGTTCAGGGTGCTGAAGCCCGGACACGTTCTGGCCTACACCGACGGCGACTGGTTCCACGACGAGCTGTCCACCCCGTTCAGGAACAGGGTGTCGGAGTATTTCGTCCGCAAAGACCACAAGGGCCTCGAGAAGTGCGAGAGCAGCGATTCGTCGCTGGACCATCTGTGGTCTGCGGACGCCGTCCGCCCCCGCGACGATGTCAGGATGCTGGAGGATGCGGGGTTCCGGGACATACATGTGATAGAGAACGTCCAGAAGAAGGTCCTGCACGGGAAGAGGTACCTGGCATACGGCTTCACCAACAACCATTTCACCGTGACGGCCACGAAGCCCTATGACGGGCTCTCGTAATCGAGACATTCTGTGACGGAATCAAGCCAAATCGGATTCTAATCACGCCAACAATCGAGACAATCATGCCAAACTGTTGTCTCGATTCCATCAGACATTCACTGTCCAAGTGCTCCTGCGGTTGTTGCCTTCGCGCGTGAGAGAGCCCGATTCGATAAGCTCTCCGACGATCCTGCTGACAGTCCTGGTGCTGACGCCGACCTCGGACGAGATCTCCTTGATGGTGGCGTTCCGATGCGACGAGACATATCTGAGCACCTGTGCGCCGACCTTGTCGGGCTTGGCCCCTGCCGGTGCGAGCGTTATGGCCGTGACTGTCCTGAGAGGGTCTGACTCCTCGGACAGGGACGCATCGAGTATCGCTCCGTCGTCGACAGCCTTGAATATCGAGCGTATGCCCGAGCCCATCTGCTCCACCAGCCCGATACCGAGCATCATGCGCATCATGGTGCGGTTCCTCGGATCGCTGATCCCGCCCTCCACAGCCTTCGACAGGGGGACACGCATGCCGCCGGGATTGGAGAAAACGACCTTCCTTCCGTCGAAAACCACTGTCGTGCCTCCGCTTCCGCGATAGTCTGCATGGAGGAGCGTGTTAACCAGCGCTTCTCTGATCGCTGTGAGCGCCTGGGAACCGCTCCTGCGGACCATGCCCTCCAGCTCGAACGGGGCCCCGATCTTCATCGACAGCCTGGAGGCCACCTCGCTCAGGAACCTGAAAATATTGAGCTCCGATCCGATGTCGTCCGAGTTCAGACGATAGGTGTACCTCTCATCTCCGGCCTGTTCCCTGTAGTCGAGGCGGAACTCCGGGAACTCGCGCAGGATGCAGGGCACCTTCCCGAACATCAGGAGCCCGGCCCTGGTGGGATGGAGTTTGCCGTCCTTCTTTGATACCGCGCCGAGCATTAGAAGGACCTCTTCGGAGGACTGGTCCGTCCATCCATTGAGATAGTTGCCGCCCCTGAGCAGCGATATATACTTCCTGATATCATCCTTGATAAAGCAATCGCATCCATCAATCTCCAACAGAGGCAGGTTGTCCTGATCGTCGTTGTAAGCATCGCGCAACATCGAACGGACCTCGTCCTTCCTACAGACATAATCTCCTTCATGGTTGCGCTTGAATGTGAACTGATCCATGTTGCCATTAAGGTACACTGGCTTGTCCTCGCGACGGGCAGGGGGGACGGTAATAACGATCACGCTCTTTCCGCCGACCTCCTCTACCCGAATATCATCATTGCGAAGGAGGTTTATGTTCACTTTAGCCGGATTGTTGAGCGTGTCCCAGAGACGCTTCATGTAAGATTCAGGAGAACGTATTCCCGTGACTTCCAAGCTACCGCTGACTTGATTCTCTGATACACCCAGGATTATCGTTCCACCAGAAGTGTTAGCAAAGGCAGAATATGTCTCCCACATATCGCTGGGAATCTTGGATGATGCAGACTTGTATTCAACGTTCAAGCCCTCCTTACCATAGCGGTCCAAGAATTCTGCTTCACTTGTCATCGATTCAAAAACTGTATCATAGTATTTCTATTCACGCCTAATTTCTGATGAATCAAGACATTATTATTTTTAATCAAGTCAAATCCATATCTAATCAAGCCAATAATCAAGACAATCACGCCAAACGATTGTCACAATTCTGCAGATATTTACTGCATGAATGCTCCAAAAGTTGTTCCTTTCGTGTGTCAAGAGGCTGATTCGATTAGCTCTCCGCTGATTCTACTGACCATTCAGGTGCTGAAATAGCTCAACGACCAACGGATTCGACTATAGACAGATTCTTTAAGGCGGCGTACAATCAATAATCTGGAGGAACAGTCGCTGCTGGGTCGAGTTAGTTCGGGTCCATCAGCCCCTGACTTCCCTTACGGGATGTCAATCGTGATTGTGACC
>CAVHQB010000046.1:0-13269 GCA_963637895.1 Lachnospiraceae bacterium | reverse complement strand
TCGAGGGTCTCGCGTAGCCTGCGCTGCTGCTTCTTGTCGGGACGGAGCCTCAGCAGCACGGTTATGCAGGACATCGGTAAGCAGGCTCGCGGTCTTGGATGATAAAGGTAACGACGATAGTTTCACTGGCAGGACACACATCGAGTACCAACTTTCTGCTCACCTAGCCCGTCATTCTTTAGATTTTCGTTCCGTTCACGATGCTGGCCTCAGGCCGGGACGCGGTCTTCACTCGTCACTTTTATATCCGTATATTTCGTGCTCCGTACCATGGCTGAAAATGATAAGCCTGATAGGCCGTTGTTCGTGACGATCGTGGCGGCTCTGTACATCATCCTCGGAGTGGTGACGATCATCGGCGGCGTGATCCTGCTGAATGTTGTCGGAGCCATTCCCGGGATAATCGTCCTCGTGATAGGTGTAGGACTGTGGAAGGGATGGAAGATCTTCTGGTACCTGGGAGTCATCTTCGCAATCATAGATCTGATCATATCGATCTTCGCGTTCCCCGTCGGAATCATCTCGCTGATCATATCGATCATCATCCTCTGGTACCTGTTCAGGCCCAACGTCAAGGCGTTCTTCGGCGTCGGATCCTGAACCCTGGAAACCTGAACCTTTGAAACGGGGCTTCTGTCCGGCACGCCATGCCGGGCGGAAGCCTGATTTCCATCCGATCCCGCTTCTGTGGCCCCGCGTTTATATACGGTAGGGATGTCACCTTTAAATATAACCTGCATATTAGGCTGAATTGCTTGTAGGAGAGTCGCAAGACTCGCATGTACTACGAGGAGGAATTGTATTGGCAGAAAAACCAACCGTAATGGCTGTGCAGAAGGCACTCGAGAGTGCGAAGAAGCGCAATTTTACTGAGACGGTTGAGTTGGCCATCAATCTCAAAGATGTCGATCTGTCCATTCCCAAGAACCGTATCACCGAGGATATCATCCTCCCGAACGGCCGCGGGAAGGCAGTGAGGATCTGCGTGATTGGTGGTGGCGAACTTGCCTTGAAAGCCAAAGACGTAGCTGATGTCGTCATCACCCCCGAGGAACTCGGAGCGATCGCTGACGACAAGAAGCAGGCTAAGAAGATCGCGAACAGCACCGATTACTTCATCGCCGAGGCGCCCCTGATGGCCGTCGTCGGTAAGAGGCTCGGTACCGTGCTCGGTCCTCGCGGAAAGATGCCGAAGCCCATCGCGCCCGGAGCAGATCCGGCCGGGATGATCGACGGTCTCCGCAAGTCTGTGACCATCAGGACGAAAGACAGGAAGACCTTCCACGCACCCGTCGGGTCTGTGGACATGAGCGCCGAGGAGATCGCCGACAACGTCGAGCTGATCCTGAAGCGTGTCGAGTCTCACCTGGAGAAGGGGAAGCACAACATCGCTTCCGCGTACGTCAAGACCACCATGGGCCCCTCGGAGAGGGTCTTGTAAGGAGGTTCAAAGATGGCACACGTCGCAGCTTGGAAGAAGGACATGGTGAGCGAGCTGGTACAGGACATGCGCGAGTACCCCGTTGTCGCAGTCGTCGACATGGAGGGTATCCCCGGTCAGCAGGTCCAGTCCATGAGGGCAGGACTCAGGGCCCACGCCAAACTCAAGATGACCAAGAACAACCTTATGCTCCTGGCCATCGATGAGGCAGCGAAGGAGAAGCCTGAGCTCGCTGGACTCAAGGACGCGGTTCACGGACAGTGTGCGATCGTCACAACAGACATCGATCCCTTCAAGCTCTTCAAGAAGCTTGAGGCCACGATGACTGCCGCTCCCGCAAAGGAGGGTCAGATCGCCCCGTTCGACATCGTTGTACCCAAGGGACCGACCCCGTTCGGACCCGGCCCGATCATCGGTGAACTTCAGAAGATAGGGCTTCCTGCCGCCATTGAGGCAGGGAAGATTGTGGTCAAGAAGGACACAACGCTGGTCAAGGAAGGAGAGCCGATCTCCGGACCTATCGCCGCGATGCTGCCCAAGCTCGAGATTCTCCCCATGATCGTCGGTATGGACCTCAGGTCCGCCTACGAGGGCGGGGTCATCTACGGCAGGGACGTCCTGGACATCCCCGATGACTACTATTCTACAATGTTCGCTACGGCCGCACACAACGCTCTGGCACTCGGTGTCTCGATCGCGTTCCCCACAAAGGAGACGATTGTCCCGCTCATTGCTAAGGCGTTCAGGGAGTCCATGGGACTCTCCATTGAGGCCGCGATACCGACCAAGGATAACATCGATATGCTCCTGGCGAAGGCTGACAGGCAGATGCTTGCCATCGCCTCCGCAAGCGGATACACCAGCGATGAGATCGCCGCAAGGCTCAGCTCAGCCGCTGCCGCCGCACCTGCAGCCCCCGCTGCAGCCGCGCCCGCACAGGAAGCTGTCGAAGAGGAAGAAGAAGAGGTCAGCGAAGAAGAAGCAGCTGCTGGCCTCAGTGCATTATTCGGCTAAAATAAAGGAGTTGAATCAGATGGAGTATATCTACAGCGCTATGGTTCTCTACTCTGCCGGCAAGGACATCACCGAGGACGCCGTCAAGGCCGTCCTGACTGCCGCTGGAGTCGAGGCTGACGCAGCCAAGATCAAAGCACTGGTCGCTTCTCTCGAGGGAGTTGACATCAAGGAGGCCATCGCAAGCGCAGCCGTCGCCGCGCCTGCAGCCGCCGTCGCAGCCCCCGCAGCCGCAGCCGCAGCAGACGCCCCTGCCGCAGCCGCCGAGCCTGAAGAGGAAGCAGTCAGTGAGGAAGAGGCCGCCGCCGGTCTCTCTGCACTGTTCGGATGAACGGTTGGTCTTAAGCTGACAACACAAACCTTTTACCCTCATTTTTCTCATATTCGGAGCGATAGACATGGATTCTGACAAGAAGGTCACGGTGCGCTTGTCCCCCGAGACCGTCGGCATCCTCCAGGCGCTCGTCGATTCCGGCGAGTTCCCCTCATTGTCCGTCGCTGTGCGCTCCGTCCTCGACGATTACGCGGAGGAGCGCTTCGCCCAAGGGGTCAGGCCGGCTCCCGAGATGGGAGAGGACTACCTCAGCATAGAGGACCTGACGATCGACGGGTCCTCCTTGGACGATGCTGTCATGTCCGCGGCCAAGGAGTTCGCCCGCTGGAAGGCCGGTGACTGAATGGCCCAAGATGCGATCCTCCTCGTCTGCGGAGGCGGTGCGAGGCACATCCTGGGCGACGAGGACCTGGGGATCGAGAGGATCTCCATGGACAAAGGGGAGATGGAGCCCCCCGTGATGAACGACGGCGTGCATCTGGAGGAGAACCAGGCTTTCGCGCTCGCGTTCGACAGGCGCGATGAGATCCTCGGGATGATGGCAGGGAAGCGCATCGTCATCGCATTCGCCATGCTGGGCGGAGGGACCGGAGCGGGGATGATCCCCATGCTGGCGGAGTGCGCCCGCGATGCCGGATGCTCCTTCGTCTCGGTCATCGGCATGCCGTTCGAGCCGGACCGCCGCTATTCGGCGTTCGAGTCACTCTCAGAGATCAGGAAGGCTTCCGACAGGCTGTTCGTGTTCGACACCCTGTCCATCGAGCGCCTCCACCCGAAGGCCCAGATCCGCTATGCCCTGAACATCATGGCGAGCACCGTGCACATGACCATGAGGAGCCTGACGGCGATGGTCGACGGCCCGTTCTTCTCGACGTTCACCAAAGACGCCTACACCGTCGCCTATACGACCGCTCTCTACCCTTCTGACGCCGTCGCCAGCGTCGTCGAGGCATCTCTCTTCAAACCGGACCCGGACCGCGGAAGGTTCGTGGTGATGGTCAGCTCCAACTTCGGAACAGCCGAGCTGGAGTCGATAATGTCCACTGTTGCAGGGAAGACGGGGATAATCCCCGACATAATAAGAAGGGACGACGCCGAGGACACCAAGGTCCTGACGTTCCTCCCGGTTCAGGACTTCTGATCCTTCTTCTCCCAGGGCTTGCCGTACCTGATTATCTTGGCGGCGTCCCCGAAGACGCCCATGATGGTGTTGTACTCGTACTTCGTAGGGACGGCACGGCCCATCATGCGCCTGAACATTACCGTGGTCATCTCCCTGCGCACCGGCGGGTACTCTATGCCTTCCATGACATCGCCGAAGAACTCGAACATGAGCTCCTTCTCGTGCCTGTCCGCGGGCTCTGCCCTCCTGGGCGCGACGTTCGCCTGGAAGAACTCGTACATGACGATGGTCGCCGCATGCGACAGGTTCAGGATCGGGTACTCCTCGCCGGTCGGCACCGTGATCAGGACATCGCACAGGTTCAGCTCGTCCTGGAGCAGGCCTATGTCCTCCCTCCCGAACAGGATGGCGATCTTCTCCGGATATCCCCTGCAGTGCTCGGCGAACTCCCTCACCGGCACGGGTATGCGCGTGTAGTTCCTGTCGCCCTTGGTGGTCACTCCGCTGGTCCCCACCACGAGGAAGCATCCTTCCAGGGCCTCGTCCAGGGTGTCGACGATGTGGACCCCGTCGAGGACAGAGGACCCGTGCTTGGCCCTGCGGTACGCGTCGTCTCCGAGCTCGCAGGGGTTCACCAGGTAGAGCTCGGACACGTCGAAGTTGGCCATGGAACGGGCTATGGCGCCCACGTTCCCCTCGTACTTGGCTCCCACTACAACAATGCGGATGTCCGGCATGCCCTTGTCATCGCCATCCTGTACTTTAATCCGTGGATACGCGATAAATACGGGGTCGGTGGTAGAGTCTCTCGTGGAAATACCCAAGAACCATCCGAGATACAAATCGCTGATGACCCGCGAGCGCCTGGCCCAGATGGTCGAGCGCGGGCTGGTCACTCCGACCGGCCTCATCTCCCACGGCAGGGGAGAGGCATTCGATTACATGATGGGCGAGAAGAGCACCGACGCCGCCCTGGAGGCGGAGCTGGCCGCCGCAGCCTACCTCGTCACCGCCGAGAACCCCGTCATATGCGTCAACGGCAACGCCGCCGCCCTGGACCCGAAGGGGCTCATCGCCCTGGCCGAGGCCGTCCCTGCCAAGATCGAGGTCAACCTGTTCCACCGCACGCCCGAGCGCATGGAGGGGCTCATATCCTACCTCGAATCCGAAGGCGCCAAGGAAGTGCTCGGGAGGGACCCCGACTGCAGGATCGAAGGGCTCCAGCACGACAGGGCCCTCTGCACATCCGAGGGGATATTCGGGAGCGACGTCATCCTCGTGCCAATAGAGGACGGAGACAGGGCCCAGGCCCTGGTCTCCATGGGGAAGAAGGTCATATCGATCGACCTCAACCCCCTGTCCAGGACGTCCAAGGCCGCTACCGTCCCCGTATGCGACGAGATGTCCCGCGCATTGGAGAACATCATCCGCTTCGTCGGGGAGCTCCGCGGAGACGGAGAAAGAACGTTAAAGACTTTGGAAGCCTTCTCGGCAGACGAGAACCGCCGTCGCACGATCGACTGCATCTGCGAGTACCTCAGGCAGGAGCGAGGCGGGAGGAGATAAGATGGAAGAACTACTGAAGAAAGGATCCCTCAGGCTGCACTGGGCCGAGACCCACATGCCCGTCCTGATGGACATACGCAGGCGCTTCAAAGAGGAGCAGCCCCTTGCCGGCGTGAAGATCGGAATGGCCCTGCACACCGAGGCCAAGACCGGGATGCTGGCCATAACCCTGGCCGACGCGGGAGCCAAGATCCGCCTCGCCAGCTGCAACCCCCTGTCCACCGACGACTCCGTCGCACTGGCGCTGAGGGAGGAGTACGGCCTGGACGTCTACGCGAAGAAATGGGAGTCCCAGAGCGAGTACTACAACAACCTCAACACGGTCCTGAACCTGGCTCCCGACTTCATCATCGACGACGGAGCTGACCTCATCGCCATGGCCCACACCAGCAGGAAGGACATCCTGTCCAACGTCAAGGCGGCGAACGAGGAGACGACCACAGGCGTGGTCCGTCTCAGGGCGATGGCGTCCGACGGGGCCCTGAAGTTCCCTGTCCTCGATGTCAACGACGCCAAGATGAAGTTCCTCTTCGACAACAGGTACGGCACCGGCCAGTCCGCCTTCGACGGATGGATGAACGCCACCAACCTGATCGTCGCGGGGAAGAAGCTCGTGGTCGCCGGATACGGATGGTGCGGGAAGGGAGTCGCCATGAGGGCCAAGGGCCTCGGCGCTTCTGTCATAGTCACCGAAGTCGACCCGATCAAGGCCATCGAGGCCAAGATGGACGGGTTCGAGGTCATGAGGATGATCGACGCGGTCAAGGTCGCGGACATGATCATCACGGTCACCGGATGCAAGGACGTCGTCGCCGAGGAGCACATCAAGGCGATGAAGGACGGCTGCATCATGGGGAACGTCGGGCACTTCGACAACGAGATCAGCAAGACCGCGCTGGACGCGCAGTCCGTCTCCAAGGAGAGGGTCCGCGATTTCATCGACGAGTACAAGATGAAGGACGGCAGGAGCCTGTACCTCATCGCCGAGGGAAGGCTCATGAACCTGGCCGCCGGCCAGGGGCACCCCGCGGAGATCATGGACATGAGCTTCGCCACCCAGGCCCTGGGGATCGTGCACATGTCGCAGAACTACCAGAGCATGGAGAACAAGGTCTACGCCGTTCCCGCGGAGATTGACATGCAGATCGCGATGCTCAAGCTGAAGTCCATGGGCGTCAGCATCGACACGCTCACCGACGAGCAGGTCAGCTACATCACCGGATGGGAGGAAGGCACCTGAAGCCTTACCTCTCGGTCTACGGCCACGTCACAGTCGACCAGATCATCGCCATCGAGAAGTTCAACGAGCCCGGCATCACAGCGGACGCTCTGAGCAAGAAGACCACGCTGGGCGGCACCGGGCCGAACATAGCCGTCTCGGCAGCCAAGCTGGGATGCCCCACGGCGCTCTGCGCGTTCGTGGGGCCCGACTTCCCTGCGAAGTACCTCGATTTCATGAGGGAATCGGGGCTCATCATGGACGACGTCGTCGTCCTGGACGGGGAGGAGACCTCCACCTGCGTGATCATCAACGATTCGCAGCTTGCGACACGCGTATTCTTCTACCAGGGGCCCCAGGGGCATGCCGACAAGCTCGGCATCACCCTGGACGGCATGGCGAAGCAGTCCGAGAAGGTGCACTTCTGCACCGGGCAGCCCTCTTACTACCTCTCACTGATGAAGAGCCTCAGGGGCGGCCGCGGCATCGCCTTCGACCCGGCCCAGGAGGTCCACCGCGTGTGGAGCGCCGAGACCGTGAAGGAAGCGGTCCCTCTGTGCGACAGCCTGTTCTGCAACGAGCTGGAGGCCCGCACCATCTGCGGCTACCTGGGGATAGACGACGTCCTGGACGCCGGCCCCGGCCTGGTCGTCCGCACCGACGGCGAGAAGGGCAGCGCCGCCCGCTGGAAGGGAGAGACCCTGTCGATCCCCGTGGTCAAGGCGTCGCGTGTTGTGGACGTGACCGGGGCGGGGGACAACTACCGCGCCGGGTTCTATGCTGCGCTGCACCGCGGATACGACGTCCCCGAAGCGCTGGTCCTGGCATCGTCCGTGTCGTCCTTCGTCGTGGAGGAGGTCGGAGCGCTCACCAACGTCCCTTCCTGGGACGACGTGGTCGCGAGGGCGGAGCCGTACCTCGGCGGGATATCGTGACGCTGTACGCGCTCACGGGCACTCCGGGCACCGGGAAGTCATCGGTGTCTGAGGAGCTCCGCCGCAGAGGGATAGATGCCGTCGACGGCAAGCGGTTCATCATCGACCACGGCCTGATGGGCGAGCTCGACGAGGCCAGGGACACCCATGAGGTGGACCTGGACGATCTCAACGACGCCCTGGAGGAGTTCCGTCGGTCTGACGGCATAGTCGTCTTCGACAGCCACCTGTCCCATTTCATGGACTCCCACGGGATAATCGTGCTCCGCTGCCACCCTGATGTCCTGGCCGAGCGCCTGAGGGCCAGGGGCTACGGCGAGGCCAAGGTCACGGAGAACGTTCAAGCGGAAGTTCTGGACGAGATCCTCTGCGAGGCGACGGAATCCGACATACCTGTGTGCGAGATCGACTGCACCAGCTGTTCCGTCCAGGAATCCGCCGATGCGGTCGAGCAAATACTAAAGGGGAAGGTGCAGGATTACCTTCCAGGAAGGACCGATTGGTCCTCGGAGATGGAGAAATGGTTCTAGACGGACAGAGGGCAAGGGTCGACTTCGCTTTGACCCCGGTTGCCCGCAGATTGATCAACGTGAACCCGAACACGATCTCATGGATAGGCCTCATACTGGCGCTGGCCTGCGGTCTCGTCTTCTACCTCAGCGGTCAGGACGGGAAAGACTGGATGCTGGTGCTGGGAGCCGTCATGGTCATCGTTTCGGGGTACTTCGACGCGCTGGACGGGAAGGTCGCGAAGCTCTCCGGCAAGGCCGGCCCCAAGGGGGACTACCTGGACCACGTCTTCGACAGGTACGCCGATGTGTTCATGATCGGCGGAGTGGCGTTCTGCGCCACATGGTGCGACCCGTACCTGGGCATGCTGGCCCTGATCGGGGTCCTGCTGACGTCCTACATGGGCACACAGGCCCAGGCAATCGGCGCTCCGCGCCTCTACGCCGGGCTGCTCGGAAGGGCCGACAGGGTCGTGCTCTCCACGCTCTTCCCCATACTCCAGTACATCGGCATCCGCCTCGGATGCGGATCCTTCGAGATCGCCGGCTTCGACATCACGATCATGGAGATCATGATGCTGTGGTTCGCGGTCGTCGGGAACCTCACCGCCGTGCAGAGGGCCATCATCACATGGCGCAACCTCGGCAAGATGGAATCCGAGAAGAAGGAGTGAAAAATCAATTCCCTGCCGGGGGCTTCCCGGTGGGGCCTTCGTTGTTCTTGTTGCCGAACGGCTTTCCTGATTTGACCCTGTAATATGTGAGCGGATGGTTCATCCACTCCTTCTCGCACAGGGAATCGGGGCAGTAGCAGATCCCGTTGGTCTTCATCGTCTTGCATTCCGGCGGGGAGTACCCGTCGGTCCCGCTGAGCTCGCCGGTGATGTGCTTGATCTGATACTCCGACTTGGACTCGTCGAAGTCCGGGGACTCCGCGAACACCCTGATTATGTCGTCGTACTTCAGCCCCAGGGCGTTCAGGAACGTCACCAGCGCGAACCTGGCGCTGTGGGGCAGGTTCATCCCCTGCCTGGACATGTCCAGTATGTGCACCAGGCACGGCGGGAGGAACTCGTTCTTCATCCCTTCCCCGCCGGTGGGGCTGTACATCTTCTTCACCTCTTCCAGGTGCATCTGCACTGCAGTCACATCGCCTCTCAGGTACTTGCGGTACTCCTCCGGCGTCATCAGCGGGAGCTCGGACTCGATCCTGTCCTGGAGGGCGTTCTGCATCAGACGGCTGAACTTGTCCTGGGGGAGGTAGACCATGCCCGAATGGATGTCGCTGTTGATCAGCTTCCAGTCCACGCTCTTGAGGCGGTTGGCCAGCCTGAGGTAGTCGGTGAACTTCATGCGGATGTTGCCGTCGGGGTCCACCATGGACTCCACGCCCAGGTCGTCGGAGACTGTGACCAGCGTGGCCCTGTCCTCTCCGGCGAGGATGCGGTTCATCCTCACCGCCTCGGCGAGGGCGTACCTCTTGGTGAGGAAGCGGTCCGAGACCATCGACACGAGCATCCTGGCGTAGGGATATGACATGACCTCCATCAGGCGGTCGTACTCGCTGAGTATGGGCTTGTACGACACCTCGGAGTGGTCCAGCGCATCGAAGACCCTCTGGACGCCTCTCTTCCTGGCAGGCTCGTAGGATGCCGATGCGAGCAGGGCGTCCAGGTCGACGTTGTTGCTCTCCGCGAACTCGGATGCGTCCTTCAGGAACGGGAACTTCGCTGCGCGACCGGAATCCATGGGGCATCATCCCCTAACTATGGGATATCGGTTGCGGTCGGGCTCCCGGGGCGCAGCATCCCCCATGAGCGCCCGGCGCATCTCCTCGGCATCGTAAGGCTCCGGCAACGGGAAACGGGCCTTGTCGATGCAGTCCATGAACGCGGCGCAGAACAGGGGATAGTGGTCCACGCCCTTCTCGTCGGTGAATATGTCCCTGGTCTCGAACATGATCCCGTGCACGGAGTCGCCGATGACCTTGTTCAGCGAGCTGCATGACCTGTTTGCCCCGGATTTCACCTCGATCGCGCAGATGCGGTCATCGACTGTGGTCACGAAGTCCACTTCCGTCCGCTCCTGCCTCTTGGAATAGTACATCAGGCTCCTTCCCTGCACGTGGAGCATCCCTGCGACCAGGTTCTCCGCTATGGCGCCCCTGTTGACATCCATGTCGCCCTTGAGGATCTTCCTTCCCAGGCCGCCGCCGTACAGCGACAGCAGGAGTCCGGTGTCCCTGAGGTACACCTTGAACTCCGAGGGCTTGCGCCTTTCTTCCAACGGCTCGTGGAGCTCGGTCAGGTTCTCGCAGGACATGGATATGAACGCCATGTCGAGCCATTCCAGGGCCTTGCCGTAGTAGGCCGAGCCTACCTTGTACTCCGGACCGCCCTCGATCTCCGAGAACAGGAACCTCTTGTTCTCCTTGGCGAGGATGGACGGGATGCTGGAGAAGCATGCGGTTATCCTGTCCTTCAGGCCTTCGTCGGCATACTGGATGATGTCGTTCTTGTAGTCCTCGATTATGTTGCGGTGGATGAGGTGGATCTTCTCATAGGTCTCCGTCTCTGCGAAGGCCTTCACCGCCTTCGGCATCCCGCCTACTATCGCGTATTGGCGGAGGTACCTCATCATCGGAGGCAGGCCGCCTTCCAGCGGCTTCTTCTCGGATATCCTCCCGCGGATCTCTGCGATGGCGTCTTCCGGCATGCCGATGGCCCAAAGGAACTCTTCGAAGTCCATCGGTCCGAGGTACATGCGCTCCCAGTACCCTGCAGGGATCAAGGGGACCTCCTTCATGCGGAATCCTGGGAGGGAGCTTGTAGCGATGACCTTGTATCTGCCGTCCTCTGCGAAGGATTTCAGCGCCGTCTGCGCGCGAGGGCAGTTCTGGATCTCATCGAAGAGCAATGCGGTCTCGCCGGGCTTGAACCTGAGCGTCTTGTAGATCATGGTCAGGTTGCTGACTATCGTGTCCACGTCGAGGCTGCCGTCGAAGGCCTCTCTCGCCTCGATGTCCTTGGAGAAGTCCAGCCTCTTGTAGTGCCTGAAGTTCGACCTCAGGAACTCGTTTACGATGTACGTCTTGCCGACCTGCCTGGCACCCAGGATGATGGGGCAGGTCGATCTTCCCGAGGCAAGCCACTCTTCCAGGTCCGCCGTGATCTTCCGCCGCATGAGGAAATGACGGTTTAGCACTATTTGATTTCAACGAATCAGCACTGTTTTCAGCCGATTTTTCAACCAATCCGCACTTTCAGAAAACGACGATGTCCCTCAATCCGTCGACCACATGCGGGTCTTCCAGCACTTCAAGCAGGTCGTCGAACCCCTCGAACGGCCTCTCCGCGGCCAGCCTCTGGGCGCGCTTCTTGCCGATCCCGGGCAGGGCGGCCATGGCCGACATGGGCATGCGGTTGATGTCGAACGGGTATGTGACCCCGGTGATCGATCTGAACCCCCAGTCCGTGATGTACACGTCGCGGAACTCCTCCACGTCCACCTTGTACGGCACCCCGACCAGCAGGGGGTACGACCCGATCTGCCTTCCGAACGTGGTGTTCCCGTCCTGCAGCTCCATGTAAACGTCCTTGAGCACGGTGCCGTAGGGGGCGACCCTCTGGAGCATGACGCTGTCGATGTCCTCGCGCACGTCCTCTTTGAACTTCTTGAACCTCCTCTGGTCCACGCGGACGTTGAACTCCCTGCGGACCGGCAGGACCTGGCGGATGTTGATGCGCCTGACCATGAGCCCCTCGTCCCTGATCCTCTCCAGGAGCTCCATGTCCTGCTTGTAGGTGGACGCGGTCTCGCCGTCCAGACCGCAGATGATGTTGATGCCGGGCAGGAGCTTCGGCATGCCCTTGGGCCCGCGGGCGCCTCCGATGCGGTTGATCATCCTGACGGCGTCCATGACCTGCTCGGAGGTGCTGTTCAGGTTGTTCTCCGAGACCACGATCGGATCAGCGGACTCCATCCCCAATGCGAGGACGTTCCCGTCTGTGCACTTCTCGGCGAGGATGGACAGCACAGCTTCCGATTCCGCCGGATGCGCCGATATAACGGCAGCGTTGGCGTTGTCCACATGTATCGTGTCGAAACCCATCTCGGCTAGGCCGCCGAACAGGCGCTCCACCGCTCCGGGGTTCGGCTTCGGCACGGGGGAGTCGTCCTCCGACCCGTAGGAGACGATGCATGTCTGGCCTCCGACACGGATGTTCTTTATCCCAAGGCCCCTGAGCTTCTCCGCCTCGGCCAGTATGTCTTCCGGAGACCTCATGAGGGGCCTGCCCTTGGAGGGCTCGATGCAGTACGAGCATCCTCCGGAGGCCCATCTGTGGCATCCGCGGTAGGATTCTATCTCGGCGATCAGGGGCTGCGGGAAGTCCTGGTGCTGCGTCACGATGTCCGCGCCCAGGAGCATCCACCTGTTCCATTCGTCCAGGGTGCGGTACCTCTCTCCGACCTCCTTGCCGGTCATCCCGTCGTAGAGGGACGCGGCCAGGTCCTTCTTGATGATGAAATCGAAGCTCTTTGCCTCCTCGGTGTCCGCCGCGGAGCCTCCGATGAGCCTCCACCCTTTCAGCTTCGGGAACAGCGCAGAGAGCTCCTTGGTGGACATGGGCATGGAGCGGAGGTACTTCCCCGGGACCGTGTTCCCGGACATGACCACGCTGACGTCCGCTTCGGGGACCTTGGCGCCCTTGCGGAGCATGTCCGCCGAGAGATACGTCACCCTGTCCGCTCCCGCATCGATCGCGGCGCCGGCTATGGCGCGGATTATGGGGGATATGTAGGGAGGGACCCCCAGCGCGGCGGGGTCGTCGATGTAGCCGTCCACGAGGAGGACGTGTATCTCTCTGGCCATGCACCGCCATGTTGGACCGACGTTATAACGTGCGCGCCGTGCAGCCGCATATCGGGCCGGACCCGCTCCGGCTGTCAGAATATCCTGAAGGGGGGAGGCGCGGCACATGAGGGCCGCACCTCCGTGCGCGATGCGCGCATAAAAGTCCGGGCCGCAGGCGCTCCCGCGGCCCGTTGGAAGCTTCACCAGTCGAACGAGACGTGGAAGATGAGGCGGTTGTCCTCGAAGAACTGCACCGTCATCGTGAGCTTGTTG
>CAVHQB010000045.1:0-13368 GCA_963637895.1 Lachnospiraceae bacterium | reverse complement strand
CCTCAATTGGACCGTAGACGGCGCCGGAGGCGTCCTGCAATCTAACCAGGCCGTTCAGATGGCGGATTACGCCGCTCTTGCAGACAACAACAGCCTGAAGCTCACCGTGAAGATGGTCTGGAACAAGATCAACTACACGATCAACTTCAACACCAACGGTGGGATCAGTGAAGGAGACCTGGTCGCCAAGATCGTCCAGTACGGCGGAGAGCTCGTTCTTCCAACAACGGGGCTCACCAGGACCGGATACACTTTCAACGGATGGTCCGGGACCTCCGGCGACGACAACATCGCATACGACAACAAGGGCAAGATGGACGCTTACATAGCATCCCTCGCCGATTCCGACGACCGTGTCATCCTCTACGCTGTCTGGAACCCGCAGAGCTACAAGGTGTCTTACAGCCTCGACGGAGGGGTGTTCGGCATCGACGCTCCGGAGACCGTGTACTCCGGAGTGGAGTTCGAGGTCGGCCATCCCAAGAAGACCGGATACAAGTTCACCGGCTGGACCGCTTCCAGCTCCGACCTTGGAGAAGGCGCCAAGTACGAGATCGGGCAGAGGTTCATGACGTGGAAGGGCGAGTCCACTACGGCCACCGTCTTCAAGGACCTGACGTTCGTCAACGACAAGACCATCGAGATGAAAGCCAACTGGGAGCTGGCCGAGATCAAGGTCCTGTACGACCTCAACGGCGGTTCCGGGACAGTGTCCGGAGGCACCACCCAAGGCCATGTCGGCATGACGGGATTCCAGTTCCCCACGATCACCGGCGGGCGCGAAGGATACAAGCATGCCGGATGGAGCGTGGACAAGATCTCCGTCCTGAGCGGCTTCACGGACGCCGTCGTCGCCGCTGCAGACGAGGACAACATCGTGACCCTGTACGCTGTCTGGACCCCGCAGAGCTACTACATAGAGTTCCGCACCACGGACCAGGACGAATACATGCGCACGGAGGCCTTCTACGACGTGTCGACGGAGCTCGGAATCCCCGAGAGGCTCGGTTACACGTTCAAGGGATGGACATCCAGCGACATCACCTCGTCCCAGGCCAGGTACAGCATGAACGAGGTCGTTTGGCTCTCATGGCCCGACAAGAGCGCAGCGAACGGGAGCTACGTCATGAACCTCTCCTCGCAGGCGGACAAGGCGGTCCACCTCACCGCTTCTTGGGAAGCGAACAGCTACCGCGTGGTCTACAGCCCCAACGGAGGGGCCGGAGACGCCCCCAAGGACAACGGCGTCTACAAGATCGGCGATGCCTTCGAGCTAGCCGGCACAGACTCCCTTGACGGCACCTACGGGAACAAGATCATCGTCGGATGGGCCACGGATTCCGTCGCCACCGTCCCCCTGTCCATGGACACCTTCGTCGAAGGACTGGTGGAGAAGGCCGACAGGATGAACGCCGTTACCCTGTACGCCGTATGGGTGGAGGGATCCTACACCGTGACGGTGGACATCGGCGCGGCCAAGCCCAGCGCGGTCCCCTCCGGATGGGAGCTGCAGGACGGGAAGTACGTCAGGTCCGCCGACTACGGCACCCAGACCAAGGACGTCCTGGCGGATTGGGACTCCGTCGTCCTGGAATGGGACGGCCATGTGTTCACAGGATGGAAGTACGACGTCTCCTCTGTGATAACGAACATCAGCGTCACGGCGGACTACGACGAGATCAGGCAGTGGATAATCTACGCCTTCATAGGGATCGTGGCGGCTGTAGCGATCATCGCCGTGGTCGTCACCAGGCTGGAGAGATGGTGACATGAAGATCCGGAACTCGTTCAGGTTCAGCAGGAAGTACTCCCTATTCCTCTCCGAGGCCTCCAACGAGGAGATCGTGTCGATCTCCAAAGAGCTCTCAGGAGAGATGGCCAACCAGGTGAAGCTCATGAACGTCACCGCCGTGGCGCTGCTGGCGGTGTCGTCCATGGTCCTCCTGGTCGGCGTGTTCCTGATCTCCCTGATCGACGGCCCGGTGACCAAGTTCAACACGTTCATCGTCTTCGCCCGCTTCGGCGCCCTGGCGCTGATGTGCATAGCGGCCTCCCTCGCATCGATGGCGGTCTCGAAGTCCCTCAAGGCATCCTCGATGTCCCCTCTGATGTGGAGGAACATCCGGGAGACGCCGGACGACGAGGCCGCCTACGAGCAGACTGCGGCCATCGGGAGGCTGAACAAGCTTCTGTTCACCGGCAGGAACGACATCCGCATGTCGTCCCTGATGCTGGTCTCGGGATCGATAGTCCTTGCCGTCACCTACGCGATCGAGATGTTCTCATCCATGGGATATCTCTGACATGCCTCGGCCCTGCGGGCTTCCGCAGGGCCATCGAACCCTCGAAGGAGCGGAGCCGTGTACAGCGGAATGAAGACCATGCCGTCCTCCTCGTCCACATCCTTCGTGCACAGTATGAACGGCTAAGCGATGAGATGAATGGAAATAGCCCTCCGCCCCCATAAGAAGGGAGCAGAAGGCTTAGGAAAATGTTCAGGCCTGGTCCTTGTCAGGGGCCTTGCGGTCGGACTTCAGCGCCCAGGACGATATCAGGGCGATCAGCGCCAGGACGACGGAGAACATCATGCAGAACGTGAACCCGTTCATGAACGTGTCCACAGACACGTCCGATATGGATCCCGAACCGGCTCCCGACCCGAACCCGAACAGCCCTGCGGTCAAGGCGGTCCCCAGGGCCGAGCTGAAGTACATGATGAACGAGATCATGGACGATCCCGATCCCCTGTCCTCGTCCGGCAGGGCGTTGACGATCCTCGCGCCCATGGGGCCTCCTCCGATCCCCCAGACGCTCCCGCCGATCAGCAATGCGATGCCGATGATCACCAGGCTGGTCTCCGGCCCCCACGTCGAGGCGACCAACGTCAGCACCAGCATCAGGATGCAGGCGAATACGGCGAACGGGCGGTTGCCGATGATGTCCGACTTCTTCCCGACCAGGAGGCAGCACACTATCATCGATACTGCCTGCAGGGACAGGAGCAGCCCGCTCTCCATGGTCGCCAGCCCCGCGATCTTCCTCAGGAAGAACGGCATCAGGTAGGCCATTCCCATGAGGCACATGTTGACCAGTATGTACGTCAATATGGCCATGTCGAAGTCCTTGATGCGGAACAGGGACGTCTTCAGGACAGGGCTGGCCCTCCCCTTCTCGTAGTACAGGAAAGCGGCCAGCAGCACGATGCATCCGACTATGGAGCCGATCCCCACGGCGTTCAGGCCCTCGGAGGGCATCCTCTCGATGGCGAACAGCCCCAGGACTATCGCGACGAACAGCATGGCGGAGCCCGGCAGGTCAAGGTCTCCCTTCTCCAGCCCCTTGTCCGGCTGCACGGCACGGTGCGCCAGCAGGATAGCGATGATGCCGATGGGCACGTTGATGAAGAATATCCAATGCCATGAGATGAGCTCCGTGAGCACCGCGCCCAATGTGGGCCCGACTGCAACGCCCAGCGACGTCCCCAGCACGACCAGGGCCATGGCCAGTCCTATCTTCTCCTTCGGCAGGCACTTCACTCCGAGCATGACCGCGGAGGATGCGAGCATCGCCGCGCCCACTCCCTGCACCGCCCTGAAGGCCAGCAGCATGGGCAATGTGGTGGACAGGCCGCACAGGAGGGACCCGAGGGTGAATATCGCCATCCCCGAGACCAGCACCTTCTTCATGGCGCCCATGTCGCAGATCCTGCCGAACACCAGGATCAGTCCTGCCATCACCAGGAAATACACCGTGACGACCCATGATGTCTCCCCTGTCCCGATGCCGAAGGAGTCGGCGATGTCGGGAAGGGCGACGTTCACGATGGTGCCGTCCAGTCCGTCCAGGAACATGCTGATGGCGATGGTAGCCAACAGCAGCACGTATCCGCTTTGCTTCATGCTAGGAGGTCAGAAGTTAAGTTTATTAAACTTTTTCTAACCATTAGATAAATCTAACCATTTCTCCGGCCAGAGGGCCTCTCCGCGGGAGGCCCCCGGCCTTGGACGGATACGGCCTCAGTTGCGGGAGAACCTGGTGAACCCGGAGCAGGGGAGGACATCTATGCCCTCCTTCTCCCACACGTCGCAGATCAGGTTGATACCCAGGGAATCGGAGGACATGTGCCCGGAGATGACCATGTTGATGTTGTTCTTCTTGGCCTCCTCCAGATGGCTCTCGGGGAAATGCATCCCCACGACGGTCCCGACTCCGGCCTGCGCGAACTTCTCGTAGATCTCCTTGGGCCCGGAGGTCCCTCCGGTCATCTTGCAGACGATCTTCCCGCAGCGGCCGTCCTTGGACCCGACCATGATCTTCGGCGGGCTGTTGTACTTGGCCGCCTGCCTGAACTCCGGCTCCTTGTAGAGCCTGTCTATCAGGTCCCCCAGGGTCCTGGGATCGGACTCCTCAAACATCTGCGCCATGTACCTCTGGACCATGTTGTCCGCAGGGGAATGAACATTGAACAGCGGGATCCCCAGCAGGCGCGCCGCATCGGCGCCCTGGTTGTAGTTGGACCCCATCACTCCTCTCAGCACCTCGTCCATGCGGCCCTTCATCAATCCTTCGGAGACGTTGATCGGGACGCCGGCGTCGTGGTACATGTCGGTCTGCATCCACATGACCTCGGGGAAGCATGTGCGGGCGGTGCCGATGGGGTGGTGGCCTACCACAGCGGAGATGGCCTTCCCCTTCTCCCTGAGCCTGTCGGCGAGCAGCATCTCGGCGGCTCCGATGTCCACTCCCCACATCAGGGTCTCGGCCTCGATCTCCCTGGCCTCCTCGGCCATGACGGAGAACCTGCAGTCCGCATAGGGGTTCCAGAGCCTCTCCTGGTCGAAGAGCTCCTTGCGGTCCTCCGGCATCTTGTCGTAGGACTCCTTCGCATCGTCCAGCACCTTCTGCACCTCGCATTCCGGGCGGGGGTCGGCGGACATGCCTGTTCTTATCGCGAGCTCGTAGGCCTCGTACAGCTTCATGGCATCCGCTATCGCGGATGTGGTAGACTATTGTTGCGGAAGGCCGTCAGCTGCGGAAGGAATGGTTGGCCTTCACATAGTCCAAGGTGGCGGTGTTGCACAGGGACTCCACCATCCCGATGTGCGCCGGATCGGAGGATGCGGTGGCGCCCTTGAGGATGTACGGGCAGATGTCATGCTCCATGGCGCCGAAATAAGTGGCGAGGACGCAGAACCTGGAGACGAGACCGCACAGCACCACGCCGTCCACGCCCATGCCCTCCAGCTTCTCGGTCAATCCGGTGCCCCTGAAGGCGCTCATCTCGGACTTATGGACGTTTATGTCGCCTGCATCGAGGACGAGGCCGTCTATCGGGTCCACGGTGGGATCGATGCCCACCAGCGGTGCGACCAGAGGGTCGTACCAGACGGTGACGACGGGCCTCCCGGCCTCCCTGAACAACGATGCGGCATCGTTTATGGCGGGGATCATGGCCTTGGCCGTCCCCCTGATCCCATCGTTCACCAGGAACCTCTTCTGGACATCTATAACAATGAGGGCCAGGTCCTTGTCGGCGATGTCGATGGACTCTATCATGGGAGCGCAATCGCTTCGATGCGTATTAAACGGAATGCTCGGAGCCGTCGCCGTCCGGGCACTTGAAGCCCTCCAGCATCACGGACAACTCGCCCAGTATGCACGTGAAGGCCTCCAGCTCCTCTTCGCTATGGTCGGAGACGACCTTCTCGATCATCTTCGTGACGATGACCTCGTATGCCCTGTAGGACCTCTGCATCTCCTCGGACAGGTAGATGTGCCTCACCCTGCCGTCGGATTCGGAGCGCTCCCTGAAGATCATCCCCTTGTCCTCCAGCCTCGATATCGTGGCGGATACCGTGGCCTTGGTCACTCCCATGACCTCCGCCAGCTCGCTGGCGGTGCACCCGGGACGGGCGCTTATGTAGTCCAGGTACAGTACGGAGTTGTACGGCATCCTGTCTGCCTCGCCGAACATCGACGAGTTCCTTACCTCTACCACCGACAGGCTCAGGTAGAACCTTTTCAGAGAATCCTTGACATCCCTCAACTCATTCCGCCTCCGTCTTCTTCTCGTTCACGACCGCCGCCAGGAATATAGCTGCTGCGGTGAGCGCTATGCCCACGTACATGCAGAACACGAAGCCGTCTAAGAACACATCGGACGACAGCGCGTCTATAGATGTCCCCGAAGACCCCGATCCGAACCCGAACAGGCCTGCATACAATGCAGTACCCAAAGCGGACCCAAAGTACATGAAGAATGACATCAGGGAAGATGCTTTCGGACGGTCCTCGTCGGGCACGTTCTCCACCATCCTCCCGCCCATGGGCCCTCCTCCAAGGCCCCATGTGGCCCCGAAGATGAACAGGCTCGCCACGAGCAGCGCGATCGCGTCCTCTCCCACGAAGCAGAACATCACCGAGACTATCAGCATCACCACGTTGGAGATGATGGCGAAGGGCCTGTTCCCGATGCGGTCGGCCGCCTTCCCCACCCACAGGCAGAACGCCAGGATGCCGAGCGAGGGCAGGAGCAGGTACATCCCGCTCTCCAGCGAGTCCATGCCGAACACCACCTTCAGCAGGAACGGCAGCAGGTACAGGCATCCCATGTAGACCATGCTCTGGATGACCATCACTAAAGTTGCCGCGTCCAGCTTGGGGAGCCTGAACAGGCTCAGCTTGAGGACGGGATCGACTGCTGCACGCTCGACGCGTGCGAACAGCCAGAACATGGCGATGGAGACGATTGCGCATATCCCCGAAGCGGTCTGCAGCCCGTCGCTGGGGATGGACTCCAGGGCGTAGAGGCCTGCGACCATGGCGATGAACAGGACGACGGAGCCCTTGATGTCGAACCCGGACCCGGTGAACCCGGGATCCTTCGGGATGGCGTGCATCGCCAGCACCGCTCCGATGATCCCGATGGGGACGTTGATCAGGAACACCATATGCCAGCTGGCGACATGCTCCAGGAACCCTCCGGCCGCCGGCCCGATGGCCGCTCCGAGGGATGTCCCCAGTATGCCGACGGAGAACGCGAAGGTTGCCATCCTCTTCGGCAGGTACTTGACGCACAGCATGAACGCCGTGGTGGCGAGCAGCGCCGCCCCCACCCCCTGCGCGGCCCTGAAGGCCAAGAGGACGGGGAGGCTCTGCGACAGGGCGCAGGCGAGGGAGCTGAGCGCGAAGAGCAGCATCCCGATGACGAACAGGCGCCTGATGGCCCCGCTGTCGGCTATCTTCCCGAATATCAGGATCAGCCCGGCCATCATCAGGTAGTAGACGGTGATGACCCAAGATGCCGTCCCTGTGTCCACTCCGAAGGATCCTCCGATCTCGGGGATGACCACGTTGACTATAGTGCCGTCTAGACCGTCGACGAACAGCGCCAGCGCGACTACCGAGAGCAGGAGCCACTGCTTGCTCCTGCTCTCCAGAATGGCATCCATGGTCGTTCGGACTTGTTGTGATTATATAACCGTTCTCGGAGACCGCTTCGGATGTGTCGGAGATTATTTCCTGGGGCAGGCGCCGAACAGCCTGACGGTCTTCTGCCCCCGCTCGTCGGTCTCGAACCTGGCGTCTATGCTGAAAACCGTGCGCATGTTCTCCGGCGTCAGGACATCCTCCGGCTTCCCTTCGGCGTAGATCCCCTTGTCGTGTATCAGGACGATCCTGTCGCAGTACCTCGCCACCATCGGAAGGTCGTGGGAGACGATCACAACGGTCAGCCCCCTCTCCTTCGACAGCTCGGACACCAGGTCCAGAGCCTCGAACTGCATGTTGATGTCCAGATGGAGCGTGGGCTCGTCCATCAGGATGATGTCGGGCTCCTGGGCGATGGCACGGGCGATTATGACCCTCTGCCTCTCGCCTCCGCTCATGGTGTTGATCAGACGGTCCGCCATCCCGGAGATCCCGGTGAGCTCCATGGCCTCGTCGACGATCTCCTCGTCCTTGGAGGAGGGGCCTCCGAGCATGCCCTGGAAGGGCATCCTGCCCATGGCCACCATGTCCCTGACGGTGAACGCGAAGCGCACCTCGTTGGTCTGGGGCACCACCGCGATCGTCCTGGCGATGTCCCTCTTGGTCATCTCCTCCAGGTCGGTCCCGTCCAGCAGGACGCATCCGCCGTCGGGGGACAGGTTCCTGTTGAGGTTCTTCAGCATGGTGGTCTTCCCGCAGCCGTTGGGCCCCAGGATCCCCAGCATCTCCCCGTCCTGCACATGGAGGTCCACCCCGTCCAGCACAAGGTGCTTCCCGTAGGTGTATGTCAGGCCTTTCGTCTCGAGGGTCATCCCCAGCCCACCTCCCTCCTCCTGCGGATGAGCAGGTAGATGAACACCGGCGCCCCGATGAGCGAAGTGGCCACCCCTATCGGGAGGGTCCCGAACGCGGGGGCGATTATGTGCGCCAGATAGTCGCAGATGAGTATGAAGCAGGATCCCGCCACGATGCTCAGCGGCATTATCACGCGGTTGTCCGGCCCCAGGAGGATGCGGAGGATATGGGGTATCACCAGTCCGATGAACCCGATTACCCCGACGAAGGACACAGCCGCGGCTACGATCATGGTGGATATCACCAGGACGAACAGCCTGGTGCGCTTCACGTCGACCCCCAGGTCCATGGCATGGGCGTCGCCGATCATCATGGCGTTCAGCGGCTTGGCCTGAGTTATCAGCAGGAGCGAGCACACGGTTATTATCGGCGCGATGAACGCGATCTCCTCGAAGTCCGCGTTGCCCAGGTTCCCCATCGACCAGAACACTATGCCCTCCAGCTTGTCCCCGGCTATGAAAGTGAGGAACGACACCAATGCCGAGAGCAGCGAGGACACCGCCACTCCCGACAGGATCAGCGTCTCGGTCCTGACGGCGCCGCCGGAGCGGGCCATGGCGTAGACCAGGAGCATGGTGCCGAAGCACGTGATGAAAGCGAGCACGGGCGTCACTAGCAGCGCCGGGATGAACGGGACAGTGAACATCATCCCGATGGCCGCTCCCAGCGAGGCTCCCGATGAGAGCCCCAGGATGTAGGGCGATGCGAGGGGGTTCCTGAACACGGCCTGCATGGCGGCGCCGGTCACGGCCAGTCCGGCTCCGATGAACAGTCCCGCGACCACGCGGGGAGCGTTGACCTCCCTGACGATGATGTCGGAGGACCAGGTCCCCCGGCCCATCAGGGCGTCCCAGACCTGGGAGAACGAGTAGCTCTTGTCCGCCGAGATCCAGGACAGGTCCATGAAGACGCAGAAGACGGCGAGGGCCACGAACACGGCGAGCACCGCCAGGACCTTCGCTCTCGACTTCTTTGCCATGAGGGGTGTGAAGATGGAAGGGGTTTAAAACCGTGTTCAGGGCTCACGATGTCTTCTTCATGAAGACGAACGCCGCAATGGCCACGATCACGATGACGACCACTCCGATGCCGGCGTACAGCGCGACATTGGACTCCTCGGTGTGGACTTCGGGGACCTCGCCGGAGAACAGGTCCGGGTACATGGCGCAGGCCATGGTCCATACGCCGTCCATGCTCTCGATGGTGTAGTTGTTCCATATCGCCTGCAGGGGCACGACCGTGGTGTCGTTTCCGATCCTGGTGCGGAGGTCGGACAGACGGTCGGGGTTTCCGGCGATGGTGTTGTCCGCGAAGACGATGACTCCGCGGTTCTCCGAGACGATGTCGGTGAGGTTGGCCTCGTATGTGGTGCCGGTCTTGGAAGAATCGACGGTGACCGCGTCCCCGCCGGCGGCTATGATCATGGATGTGGCCAGAGAGCCCGTGTTGCCCACCTTGTAGGCATTGCCGGAGTAGGTCACGTAGAAGGCCTTCGCCTTCTCCCTGCCGGCCTTCTCCAGGGTGTCTGAGATCTCGCCGGTCAGGTTCTCCATCTGCGCGATGGAGCTGTGGACGGAACCGGTGCTCACGAGGGAGATGGTCTTGGCGAAGTCGATGATGTCGGCGTACTCGGTGATGTCGTACCACTGGAGGATGTTCTCGAACCCCTTCTCCTCTAGGAACGGGACGATGTTCGCCCTGTAGGTGTCCGAGCCGGTGACGAAGACGACGTCGCTGTAGCGGTCGAAGGTTCCTGTCACGGGATCGGCGGCGTCGATGATGTCCGCCTGGAGCTGGGCTTTCCCGCTGCTGTAGATGTTCCCTCCGGCGGCGATCTCGCCTGCCGCGATCTTCTCGCGGAGCCCGTCGAAGAGCGATGCGGTGTTGGACTTGGAGTAGCTGTCGCAGACCACGATCTTGTCGATCGCTCCCACGCGGACGGCGCATGCAGTGGGCCCGACGCCGATGGTGATTATCTTGTCGACGGGGCCGTCGAAGGAGAAGCTGTTCCCCAGGCCGTCTTTCACTTCGATGCCGGAGGACGCGTCCGAGTCCGGGACGGCGATCCCGATGACCGCCGTGGCAAGGAGCGCGGCCACCAGGACGAGCGCTTTCGTTTTCATGGCGGATACTATTGATGATTCCGTACTTAAGAGTATGTTATGATTTTCAATTCGTGTTACTCATATGAGCAGGACTCAGAAAGCGCTGCCGTTCATCAGGAAGTCTGTGTTCAGGCTTCCCGCTGAGCACAGACTACTGCCCTGTGAACCCATCGAAGGAGAAAAGAATCGCCGAGACAAGAGGAACCAGGGTTTTGACGCCTTCGAACACACAACCCTGGTTCTTGGAATCGCTCAACAAATCGTTGAGCTGTTCCAGCTGATGTATCGGTGACACACCGGCTGGTCTGGTGCATCGAAGTGCACCAGCAGGCTAGCACGTTCGACGCACCAGCGGTCGCTGCATCGCGAGACGCATCGACAGACCTTTTACCTTCCCTCATGGGCAGGGTCATCAGGCCTTGGTTCTGCTACGGGCAGGTTGATATAAAAAAAACCCCGCCTGCCGAAGCGGATCATCCAGTCGCTCCGTTGCACAGCAGACGCCCATCCCACCCTTTTTATCCCTTGCACGCATAGCCCGGATCGGTTCCCATGAATGAGATCTGGACGGAGAAGTACAGGCCGAAGACCCTCGCAGAAGTGGTCGGCCAGAAGCACGTGACCGAGAGGCTCGAATCGTATGTCCGTTCGAACAGCATGCCGCATCTCCTCTTCACCGGCCCCGCCGGGACAGGGAAGACCACATGCTCCCTCGCCCTCGCCAAGGAGTTCTTCGGCGAGAACTGGAGGGGCAACTTCATAGAGCTGAACTCCTCCGACGAGAGGGGTATCGACGTGGTACGCGGGAAGATAAAGGAATTCGCCCGCACCGCGCCCATAGGAGCCGATTTCAAGATCATCTTCCTGGACGAGGCTGACGCCCTCACCAACGACGCCCAGGCAGCGCTGAGGAGGACCATGGAGAAGTACTCCGGCATCTGCAGGTTCATCCTCTCGTGCAACTACTCGTCCAAGATCATAGAGCCCATCCAGTCCAGGTGCGCGGTCATGAGGTTCAGGCCCCTGACCTCCGACGACATCAAAGGGTTCCTCCAGAAGATCGTCGCCGCCGAGAAGGTGGACATCGACGACGATGCCCTGAACGGCCTCATCTTCATCGCCCAGGGCGACATGAGGAGGTCCGTCAACTCCCTGCAGGTCGCCGCCTCGCTGGGAAGGAAAGTGGACCTCGACCTCGTCTACCAGACCGCAGGAATGGCCAACCCCGACGCTGTAAAGAAGATGATGGAGACCGCTCTGGACGGGAACTTCATGCAGGCCCGCAACCAGCTGGACGACCTGATGATTACCAACGGGCTCTCCGGGCAGGACGTCATCAAGCAGATCCATTCCTCGATATTCGACCTCACCGTGTCGGATTACGACAAGGTCAAGATGATCGACAAGTGCGGAGAGGTGGAGTTCAGGATCGTCGAGGGCAGCAACTCCAGGATACAGCTGGAAGTGTTCCTCGCCTACCTGGTGATGGTCGGCGGAAAGGCCAGATGATCACTTCTTGCCGAGGATGCTCGGCACCAGTTTCTCCACGGCCTCATCGGAGACCTCCTGGGAGGAGCACAGCATAAGCAGCCTGTGGTCCCTGACCAGGTCCCTGTCGAAGCACGCTCCCGCCTTCGAGGACATGAACAGCCCCGGCAGGTAGTCCCATTTCTTGTTGATGAACCTGAAGTGGATGTCGGTGCGGCCCGATGAAAGGTAAGCGTAATCGACGCAGGACGCCCCGAACATCTTGAACCTCCCTACGAGATCGTAGCACTCGCTCATGAGCCTCGCCTGCCCTACGCGGTACTCCTCTGCCCTGCGGCTGAAGTCCCCGGTCGAGATGAGGCACTTCTTCAGCGGCCTGGGGGACGCCGTGCGCATCGGGACGCCGTTGAGCTTCGCGCCGTGCTCGTCGGCGACGTACATCTCGTCGAACACCGGCAGGTAGATGCAGGCCATTATGGGCACACCGTCCTCTGCGAGGGCGGCCTGCAATCCGTAGAACGGTATCCCGCGGGCGTAGTTCATGGTCCCGTCGATGGGGTCGATGAACCAGCAGCGCTCCCCTTCGACGGCGTCCGGATGCGTCTCCTCCGATACGATGGAATGGTCCGGGAACTCCTCGGATATCCTGGACAGGATGTACTTCTCCGTGCTCACGTCCGAAGCCGTCACCACATCGTACACCTTCAGGTCGGTCTCCTTCTCGCTGACGGCCCTGTCGCCTCCGAGCACCGCGGGCGCGATGCTGCGGAACACGTCCTGTATGAAGTCCGACTCCCTCATGGAAAGGCCTCAGTACCTGTTGTCGAAGAAGCGGTTGGTCTTCTTCTCGCTCCTCGGAAGATAACCTATCGGGACGGCCTTGGGGATGACGGTGATGTTGATCCTGTCCTTGATCATCCTGACCAGCTCCTTCTCCAGCGCAGGGACGTCCTCGTCGGGCACGCCGGTCTCGAAGTAGACCGTCACCTCGTCCTTGCCCATCAGGTGGTCGATCATGACCTGGTACTCGCTGCTGGCCCCGTCCAAGGAGGACAGCACCTCGTCGAACTGGGCGGGGAACATGTTCACCCCTTTGACCTTCACCATGTCGTCGGTCCTACCGACGATGATGTCGATCCTTGGGAACCTGGACCCGCAGGGGCACTCTCCGGGGATGATCCTGGTGAGGTCGTGGGTCCTGTACCTTATGAGCGGGGCGCCCTCCTTCCTGAGGGTGGTGATCACCAGCTCCCCCACAGTGCCGTCGGGCACGTTCTTGCCTGTGACGGGGTCGATTATCTCGAAGTAGATGTAGTCGTCCCACATGTGGATCCCGTTGCGGTAGTCGCAGCTGATCCCTATGCCGGGGCCGTAGATCTCCGTGAGGCCGTAGATGTCGTAGAACTCGACGCCCAGATCGTCGGCGATCTCC